>CAYXWB010000075.1:0-18175 GCA_964468515.1 uncultured Bradymonadales bacterium
CCGCCCGCCAAGGCGGTCAGCCCCAGCGTGAGGGTCCCGGTGACGATCCGTTGTGTCGCGATCATTACAGCTCCTGGGTTTAGCGATCACCCCTCACACAGGAGGGTCGCGACGCGTCGTGTCGCATGCCAAGTGTCAGCGATCTCACGTTGAAACGCAACAGGCGCTCCGACGCATCGTCGTGAGATCCAGCTCAAGCGCGGGGCGATCGCCTCGCGACGCAGAGCGAGCCGCGCCCCTCACGCGAGCAACGCGCACGCCAAGAGGGCGCGCGGATCGCGCGCGTCTGGTGCAACAACGCGTCAAGCGCGCCCCTGCATTTCGTCAATCTCACCCCAGCGCGACTCCTAGGCTCAACGCGCCTTTAAACGCGACAAGCGCTGCGCATGACCGCGCGCGATAAACGCCATCACCTCGACCGCAGGGGTCAGCGCGCGCTCGCCAAAGGCGAGCGTTGAGGCGCGGCGCGTCACCTCCAGTCGGCGCGCTGAGGCGTCGCGCAGCAGCGTCCAGCCAGCGGCATCGTCTGGGGCGCAGCACACCTGCATCGCGCGCGCTTGCGCCTCGCGTTCGCGCAAGGACGGATGCACGCCAGCGCGCGCTTTTGCTTGCGCCGGGAAGGCCCACGCGCGCTCATCCACAAGCTCGCCTAACGTCTCATCGCCCGCCAGCGCGCGCAGGTGCGCCGCCGCAGCGTGCTGGTGCGCGAACAGATCATCGGTGTACAGCTCCGCCTCACGCGCGACGCCCAGGTCGTGCCCCGCTTGCATCATGCACACATCGGCAAACTCCAGCCGATACAACGCGCGGATCAGCGCGGCGCTGCCCGCCACCTGCACCGCCGCCCGATCGGCGGCCAGCTCCATCTCGCGCACCAGCGCGCCATGAGCGCGCGCCAGCGCGCTGAAGCCGAGCAGCAGCGGCCACCTCAGCGCGCCACGGGCGAAGCTTAAGCCATGGCTGGGCGCGCGCACCAGCGCGCTTGGCGCCGCGCGCCCGCGCGTCAGCGCGCGGCCCAGCGGATCATGCTCCTGAATGAGCGCCTTCGCGAGCTGATGGGCCAGATAGACCCAGGCGCCCAGCGCCATGCTGCGCTGCCCCACGTGGGCCAGCTCATGCGCCAGCACCGCCCTCAGCTCGCCGCGCGTCAGCCAGCCCAATAACCCCAGCCCGATCACCACCTCGCGCTGCACGCCAGCAGGGCGCATGACGCGGGCTGCGGACGCGTTGACCTGAGCGTTGAGCGCGACGCGCGCGGGCGCGGGCGCGCCCGTCTGCGCGCACAGCTCAAGCACGAGCTGATGCAGCGCCTCATCGGCCCCCACCTCCACCAGCGCGTCCAGCGCGGTGGCCTCCTCATCGGCCGCGCCTGCGCGCCACGCCCAAACCCCCGCGCGCGCGAACACGAGCAGCTCTGTCAGCAGCCACAACGACAGCAGCAGCCACAGCGAGGAGCCGAGCGCGTCGACGCCCGACAGCCCGCGCGCGAGCGCCCAAGCCGCGCCCCCCAACAGGCCCGACGCGAGGGCAGCATAGAGCACGCCAAAGCCTGACAGCGCGGCGCACATCAACACCACCGCGCGCGCATAACGCCACTGTCCCCGCACGCTCATACTGCGGGCCGCGCAAGCCTAAGCGCGCCCTTCTGTTCTTGTAACGAGGCGCCGCTTTGTTTAGTCTGAGCAACGCTCCGTCCCCCGGTCAGCGCCGGGCAGCCACGATGAGGGCTCACTAGGTCCCCTCAATGTAGGGAGAAGTGCGCTGCTGCGCGGCGTCACGCGCTAGAGGCATCCCATGCACATCACCTCCGCTCACCTCATCTCCTTTAGCATCTTCGCGCTGCTGTGCTCGGCGTGCGTCGAGGGTGATCTGCCTGAGCGGCCCATGACGACGCCCGTGCGCGTTGACACACCCAACCCTCCTATTACTAACACCGACAGCAGCGCCGATCTGCCCCCAGCTGATGGGACGCCCGATCTGCCCCCCACCGATGCGCCCCCAGATGTGCCTGACACTCACCTGACATGCCCGATGAGCCTGTCATTGATGATATGGACACCCCCGTCGATCCGGTCCTGCCCTGCGACGCGCTCGCCAACCGCTGCGGCGCGATCGGCGAGTCACAATGTATCGGCGCGCAGATCAGCGACTGCATCTATGACGCGAACAATTGCCTCGTCTGGGCACCCGCGACCCCCTGCCAGCAAGGCACCGCTTGCGACGCTGGCGTTTGTCGCCCCATCAACACCTGCGTCGACGTCGATGGCGACGGCTACGGCCCCGGCTGCCCTAACGGCCCCAACGACTGCGATGACAACAACCCCAACATCAACCCCGCCGCGATCGAGGTCTGCGACGGCGTTGATAACAACTGCAGCGGCGCGGTCGATGACGTCCCAGGCGTCGGCGACACATGCAGCGTCGGCACGGGCGCTTGCGCCGCAGCGGGCGGGCGCGTCTGCGGCCCCAGCGGTGACCTCGTCTGTGACGCCACCGCAGGTCAGCCCAGCGCGGAGGTCTGCGATGGCACAGACAACGACTGCAACGGCATGATCGACGACATCCCCGAGTGCGAGCCTGTCTCACCCGCCTGCGGGGCCGACGCTTACGAGCCCAATGAGACCATCGCCGCCGCGAAGCCTGTCGCCGTCGGCGCGCGCTTTCGCGCCAAGACCTGCTCGCAAGACCTCGACTTCTATCGCCTTGAGGTCACCGCAGGCGTCACCTACCGCGTCAACCTCGCGTTCCAACACGCACGCTCCGATCTTGATCTCTACATCCTCAAAGATGGCGTGGAGATCACGCGCGGCTACACAAGCACCGATCACGAGACGGTCACCTTCACCGCCACCGCAGGCAGCACCTACGTCGCGGAGGTCCGCAACTACAGCGGCCAAGACAACGACTACCGCTTCACGCTCATCGCCAACAGCGAGGTCTGCTCCGGCGATGACGCGTTTGAGGCCAGCCACGACCTCCACCCCGCTAACTACCTGCCGCCAGGCTGGACCAACAGCGGGTTCATGTGTGAGGCCTCGCTGGCCTGCTGCAAGCCCACCAACAATGGCCGAAGCGGTGACTGGTATTACCTTGGGATGGTCCCCGGCGGCTCGCGCATCGACGTCACCGCGCTGTTCTCCACCTCATTCTGGCTGGGCAACCGCGACCTCGACCTGCGCCTGTATGAGAACCGCACCACGAGCAACACCTTCTCCCAGGTGCGCAGCGCAGAGACAGGCGGCGATAACGAGCACCTCACCTACACCGTGCCTGGTCCAAGCAGCGAGTCCATCCCCTACTACCTCAAGATCGAGAGCTCCGACGGCTACGAGAACGACTACACCATCCGTTGGACACGCACCCCCTGAGCGCGCCGTCTCCTTGAAGCTGTGTTGAGCGTTAATCCGCGCGCGAGCTCAATCTTTTTGGGCTCGCGCGCGTTTATCTTGACGACAACCTCTGGCACGGGAGCCCGCCCATGACCCTGCTGCTCGCCCCACTGCGCCTGCTCTGGACGCTGCTGGTGATCCTCACGCCGCTGCTGGGCGTCTGGGCCGCGAGCTCGCTGGCCGCGTACCATCGCGGCCCAGTCTGGCTGGCGGCGCTCATCGGCGCGCTGCTGTGCCCCATCTGGCCGCTGTGGTGGGAGTGGCGCGCCACACAAGACGTCGCCGCGCGCGCCGCCAAGACGCCTGAAGGCAAGACCCCAGCGCGCCAGCGCCTCACGCGCTGGGATCGCCTCGTGCTGCGCACCCTCGCCATCAACCTCACCTGCCTCATCGCGCTGCTCGCCATCGCCCCCAAGGCCACCTTTACCGCCTTGGCCACGCGCGGCGACTGGATGCTGGAGGGCCGTCACAGCGGCAGCGCCCAGCTCGCCAGGCGCGCGCTGTTCACCACCGCCGAGGGCTTAGAGGGCCTCTACAACGTCGCGCGCGCCAACCCCTACCTCACCATGATCGACCCGGCCTCGCTCGCGCGCGATCGCCCCAAACCCCAGCCCAACCCCGCCCCGCTGCCAAGCCCCGCCCCGCTGCCCGATCAGACGCCCTCGCCAGATCAGACCACCGCGCCTGATCGCGTTGATCCCCAACCTGTCTCACGGCATGTCGGTGAGGCGCCCCAGTGGCCGCTGAGCGCGATCCCGCACCCGCTGTTGCAGACGCTGCCACCCCAGGCGGAGGGCGATCTCGACGCCATCGCCGCGCACATCAAGGCGGGTGAGCCTGATCCGTTCCTACGCGTCAAGGCGCTGCACGACTTCGTCGCCACGCGCATCAGCTACGACGCCGTAGCGCTCGCCGAGGGGCGCTATCCCCCACAAGACGCCCTGACCGTGCTGCGCGATCGCACGGGCGTGTGCGCAGGCTATGCGAACCTGCTGGCCGCGCTGGCGCAGCGCACGGGCGATGAGGTCGTGGTGGTGGTGGGCGTGTCGCGTGACATCGGAGGGGCCATCGCGGGCGGCGGCCACGCCTGGAACGCCGCCAAGATCGAGGGCAAGTGGTACCTCATCGACGCCACCTGGGACGCGGGCCATGTGTCCGGGCGCACCTTCACCGCGAGCTACAGCACCGACTACCTGTTCACGCCGCCTGAGGTCTTCGGCAACAGCCACCTGCCCGATGAGGCCGAGTGGCAGCTGCGCGAGGTGCCCATGACGCGCGGTGAGTTCTTGCGCCAACCCTCGCTCAAGGCCGCCTTCGCCCGCGACGGCTTGCGCCTCACCTCCCCCACCCGCTCGCAGACCGATGTGCGCGGCCAGGCCATCGTCACGCTTGAGAACCCGCGCCGCCAGCGCCTGCTCGCGAACCTCGTCCCCGCAGGCCAGCAAGACGGCGCGCGCTGCGACGTGCGCGGTGACACGCAGGTCACCATCACCTGCCCTATCACCCAAGCGGGCACCTACCAGGTCTGGATGTTCAGCACAGACCGAGGCCCCACCTACGCGTTCGTCGGCCAAGTCGAGGTCCTGGCGCGCCCCTAAAGGGCGCTCAGATCCCCATCTTGTACAGATAGAGCCAGTTGAGCGCCGGGGCGCCGACGATGATCGCCTTGAAGATCAGATCCTCCCGGTCGCTCAAGTGCATCACCACGCGCCGCCCCGTCACCAGCCCATACAAGCTCGCGCTGCCCCACAGCAGCAGCGCCAGATAGATCATCATCATCATCGGCTGGAACGCCAGCGCGCCGAGCAGATCCCCGTGGAACAGACGCAAGGTGGCGCGCGTGGCGCCGCAGCTGAGGCAAGGCAGCTGGAACCTCAGCTTCATCGCGCAGGTGCCGAAGTCCACGTGCTGATGCTCCAGCATGTGCGCGCCTAGCGGCAGGCCGAACAGTGGCAGCATCAGCAGCGCGCCTAGCGGCAGCTCACCAAGCTCGCGCGGGCGTGTGTAAAGCTCCACAACGTCACCTCGTGGCGGGCGACCAGACGCCCATCAGCAGGCCGATGATCTCCTCAGCGGTCAGGCGCGCTGCCTCCCCTGGGGTGATCCCAGTGTAGAGCGCGCGTCGCAGCACCTCATCCACGATCACATCGCGTGAGTAAGACCCCTCGCGGGGCGTCTCAATATGCGTCAGCATGACGCCGCCGCCCTCGTGAGGCCAACGCTCAAAGCTCAGACGCGCGACGTTGAAGGTGTTTCCCCGCACCGCCCGCGGGGGCGCGCGCTGGCGGGGGGCCAGGGCGCCGCCCGGGCCGCCGCCCAGCGCCGCCTGAGCGGCTGGCGCTAGCCAGCCGCTCAGGCGGCCTGGCAGCGCGTCAGCGCGCAGGTAGGTGGCCAGCTGCGTCGGCGCGCTGTCCAGCAGCGGCACGATGAGCAGATCCTCACGCGGGCCGACCTCATCGATCCCATCAAGCAGGCTCAGCGCCTCCTCATCGGTGCGATCAAGCAGCGCCCACGCGCCGGGCGCGAGCTGCGCCCACGCCCCGCCCTCAGGATCAGCCGACCAGTCGCGCCACAACGCGCGCCACGCCTGCTTGACGCTGAAGACGCGCCCCAGGCGCGCCATCAGCGCCTCATCACTGAGCGTGTCCATCACGGGGCCATCGGCCTCATCCAGCGCGAACTTTGGCTGCACCTGAGGATCAAGCCTGCGCCCCGCGATGAGCTGATACTGCACCTGGGCGCTGTCCCCCTGCGGTTCACGCACACACGCCAAAAGCTCACCCGTATGATCGGGGAAGCCATAGCGCAGCATCGCGACCTCAACGTGCTGCGGTCCAACTGACTCCCCGCAGTTCTCACAGTCGTAGCCCGCCTTGAGGTGCGCCTCGCGCGCGTGGCGCACAAGCGCGCCGCGCGTCAGCGAATGAAAGGGGACCCCGTGATAGAACCGCTGATATTGCGGATCACGGCACAGCCCGCACACACAGCGCAGATCGACGATCGTGAGCGCTTGGGGGTGATGATCAGCGTCGGGGCTGAAGTGAAAGACGAGCGGCTCGGCCATGTGTGGACCCTGGGAGAGAGCGACGCGGCTGGTGTAACACGGCGGCGCCAGGAGGGTCATCCAAGAAGCGGCGAGGCGAGGTGGCTGCTTGTGCAGCCACCTCGCCTCGCCAGCGCTAGGAGCGGATCAAGCGTGTGATCAGTTGGTGATCGTGAGCGACCAGCTGGTCACAGTGCCTGAGTCGAACTTGGCGTTGTCGCTGACATAGAGCGCCCAGGTGCCCGCAGCGGCCTTGCCCACAGCGTCCTCGACTTGGAACTGACGTGAGAGCGAATCACCACGCTTACCGTCGGCCTCGACGAGCACGATGATGTCGCCATCGGGGGAGACGAGGGCGACGTCGAGGTCACCGATCCAGCTGTGCGCGATCTCAACGCTCACGACGAGGTCGGTGACCGCGCCGTCCAGATCCACCTCAACGGGCAGCGTCACGCCATCAATATCATTGTCAGGGATCGCGCCGCTGGTGCCTGTGTAGACGCGCTTCTCGCCCTGAGCGGGCTGGCAAGCAGCCTCCATCGCGCAGACCGCGTCATCACAGTCGGCCAAGCCGTTGTCGTCGTTGTCGAGGCCATCGCCGCAGAGCTCAACCTTGGGCAGCTCACGCTCCACGACGGGCACGGGAGCGCCTTGGACTTGCAGGTACTCCTCCACATAGCGGTAGGAGATCCACCCGTAGCCGGGGGCGAGCGTGTTGCCGCCGCTCCAGCCGGTGCTTGAGGTGGGCAGGCCCCAGCTGTTCTTGAACAGGAAGAAGCCCTGCTCGACCACGGGGTTGCCCGTGTTGGGATCGACCACGGGGTTGCCACGCTCGTCGATGACAGGAGCGGTCAGGTTGTCATCAAAGCCGACGAGCAAGAAGGCGTGACCGGCGCGCTTGGCGAGGCTGGTCTCCTTGTCCTGCGCGTTGGGGTAGGTGACGAAGCCCTTGGCGCGGTTGTTGGCGTTGATGCCCAGGGGCGAGCCGCCGTGGCTCCAGGACTGATAGAAGAAGGTGCCGCCAGCGGCCACGGCCGACTGCTCCTTGACCATATAGGTCTTGATGCTCTTGATGTTAGCGCTGATCCAGTTCTTCTTGGGGAGCTTGTACTTGCGCGCGTCGACGGCGGTCTGAGGGGGGGTGCCATTGGTGAAGCACAGCGTCGGGCGGTTGCCCTCATCGCCCTGGCAATCGGAGTTCTGCGCGACGCCCCACTCGCGCCCCTCATAGGGCCACGCGGCCTCCTCGGGGATGCCGAAGCGGATGATGGCGTCGAGGTTGCGGTCATTAGACGAGCCGCTGGTGTTCGGGAACGCGCGGACCTCGAACTTGGCCGACCACTGGAGGTACTGCTCCGAGAAGTCGGGCGCCGGGATGGAGCCCTCTTTGATGTACAGGTGCTCCATGAGGCCGACGGAGGCGAAGATCGAGCACACGCCGCGGCTCTGCTGGTTGCGCACGGGCGACTGCGTGGCGAGCAGGTCGAACTTGCTGGGCAAGGGGAGGTCGAACTTGGCGCCGAAGTCAGTGACGGAGCCAGCCTCAATGTCGCGCTCAGGCGTGACGACCGTGTCCAGCGGCGAGAGCACGGGCATGAAGTCATCGGCCGCCGGGTCATCTTGCGTCTGCGGCGCGCTCTCCTCACCGCAAGCGGCGAGCATGCACAGCATCGAGAGGATCAGCCACGCCTTCATTGAGGTCTGCTTCATCATACGTCATCTGCTCCATTGGCGATTGTGAGACATCAGGCGCTCGTGCGCCGCTTGATCTGCTTGAGTCAAGGCGACTGCACACCACATGCCAGCTTGGCATGAACCGCGAGGGGGTCTGCGCGTGGGCGACGCACCATGTGGGTATTTGTGTGCAGGCACTTGGCTTTGTCATGTCGCACACCTGACACAGCGCGTCAAGCGCGCGTCACGCGCCTGACAAAAACGCGCAGCCTGGCTACTGTTGTAGCCAGGCTGCGCGCTCAAACTGGCTACTGTTGTAGCCAGGAAGGGGGGGTTCACTCGGGGGTGTCGTAGTCCATCACGGTCATCAGGGCGTGCAGGGGCGACATCTTGCCCGAGACGACCTCGCGGAAGGCGGGGAAGTAGACCTCGACCTCCTCCCAGTTCACATACACGAGCGCTTCGAGCATGCCTTGATCGGGCTCGGCCTCACCGAAGATGAGCGAGGTGCGAAAGCGCACGCGTCCCTCCTCCAGATCGACGCCAAAGTTGCCAAGGGGCAGCTCCTCGTTGATGCGCACGACCAGCTCACAGACGGCGTCGAGGCGCGCCTCGGGCAGCTCCAGCTCCAAGGTCGAGACGACGCCGAGCGCGCGCATCGTGTCATTGAACGGGATCACGCTCACATCGCACCACCACTCGTCCTCGCTCTCTGCGGCGAGCCCGACGCGCAGGGCGGCGCCGCCCTGCTCCATGGGCAGCTGCACGCAGTCCATCTCCTCCGCTTCAAAGAGCTTCGCCACGCGATCGAGCACGGGGTCACCAGTCTCAACGCTCATCTTCAGTCACCGCCTTCTCAAATGTAAGGGTCAGCCCGAGCGCGCACGCGCCAGAGCCTAAGATGGAGCTCGCTCTGCCTCGATCTCAGCCACCGCCTTGGCGGGGTCCACGCCACCAAACATGACCTGGAGCAGGCCGGGCATGTAGCGGTTCATCGTGGAGATGTTGGCGTAGACCAGGTCACGCATCATGTCGAAGGTCAGCACGCCATCCGCCATCGCGACGCTGGTCTTGTAGCGGACCTCACCATCGCTCAGATCCAGCTCAAAGTCACCGATGTACATGCCATAGTTAGCGCGCGTGACGAACTCCATCACGGCGCCACGGCGCTCCTCGGGCGCGTTGGTGGGGCAGGTGCTGTAGAAGACGACGAAGCGGCGCTCATCGAGCACATGCGCGCTACACTGCCACTGCCCCTGCTTGCTCTGGAACGCGGTGCGCAGCACCGACCTCGCCTCATCCAGCCGAAAGGGCCAGTCATCTTGCTCAAAGAACGCGACGACCTGCGCCATCAGATCCTGCGACAGCGTCGCGTGACCGTTGGAGTAGCCGTTGCTGTGCCCGTTGGAGTGTCCGTTGGTGCTCATCAGTACGCGCCTCGCTGTCTGCGGCCTCTGCGTCCAGCGCGTGAAGCTTGGGAAGCTTCACGCGCTGGCGAGGATGCATCAGCGAGGCGCGCATGACAACTCGCGTGTTGGCGAGTTTAGGCGAGCTGACCCAGCGCGCCGGTGCTATCGAGGCCGAAGCTCGTGGTCTGCACGCCCATCGTCTGGAGCATGGAGACGAACAGGTTAGCGATGGGCGCACGATCATAGCGCACATGGCGCCCTGACGTGATCGCGCCGCCGCCGTGGCCCGCCAAGATCACAGGCAGGTTGTCGTGGTTGTGACGATTGCCATCGGAGATCTCGCTGGAGAAGAACACCATCGTGTTGTGCAGCAGCGAGCGGCCATCAGCGTCTTGGCGCTGCTTGAGGCCCTCGATCAGGTAGGCCAGCTGGCGCATCTCCCAGATGTTGATCTGGACGAGCTTGTCATAGTTCGACTGCAAGCTCTCGTGGTGCGAGATCTGGTGGTGGTTGCCTGAGACCTCGACGCCCGGCTCGCTCTGATAGTTGCGCCCGCTGCCCGCGTTGCCGAGCATGAAGCTCATCACGCGCGTGAGATCACACTCCAAGGCGGCGATCATCAGATCGGCCATGAGCTGCGCCTTCTTGGCGTAGGTGGTGGACTGCCCATCAATGGTGGGCGGCACGCAGATGGGGCCGTTGTTGTCCATCTGGACGCGGATCTCCAGATCACGCAGGCCCGTCAGGTACTCATCCAGCTTCTGGCGATCGCGCGCGCCGAGGCGACGCTGCAAGGCGGTGGCGTCCTCGCTCACGAAGTCGAGCACGCTCTGACGCAGCGCCTTGCGCTGGCGCGCCTGCGCCTCGCTCTGGCCCGGATCAAAGCCACCAAACAGCATGTTGAACGCTTGGTTGACGTCGCTGACCTTGGGCACGGGCACGCGCTCATCGGCCCAGGAGATGTTGCGCGCATAGGCGCAGCTGTAGCCGGAGTCACAGTTGCCCGTGGTGCCGCCGCCGTCCATGCCGAGCTGCACCGAGCCGAAGCGTGTCTGCGACTTCAGATCGAGCTGCTGCGCGGCGTATTGGTCGACCGACACGCCGTTGCGGATGTTCGACCCCTCGGTCTTGAAGGGGTGCGCGGCGGTGATAAACGCGCCGGTGCCGCTGGCATGATCGCCGGGGCCATCGGGGCGCGCGGGGCGATTCTCAAGCCCCGTCAGGATGAGCAGGTCATCGCGCACGCTCTGCAAGGGCGCGAGGATCGGCGTCGACGCCCAGCTCGCCCCCTCCATCGCGGGCGTGAAGCTCTGCATGTGGATGCCGTTTGGCACATAATAAGCGATCATGCGCTGCGGCGCAGTGTCTGCGGCCCAGGCGCGCTTAAAGGGGGTCATCGCCTCCAGCGCGGGCAGCGCCAGCGCGACGCCCGCGCCGCGCAAGAAGGTGCGACGGTTCAACATAGGGGTGCGGAAGGTGCTCACGGCTGGACCTCCTGATCGGCGCGCTCACGGCGCATTCGAAATGCCTCGCTCAACACGACCTGCGTGATCAGCTCATGGGTGGTCGCGCCGCTGCCCTCAAGGCGCGCGGCGAGCTGACGCATCTGGACGCGATCCGGCTGCCCAAGCTTCGCGTAGATGCCGCGCCCGAGCGCGTAGCTCATCGTCTTCTCTAAGGCGCAGTGGCTGAACTTCGGATCGTTGGCCAGCACATCCGCCATCTCCAGCGCGCCCGTGAACGTGCGCCCATCAGGCAGCTCGCCCAAGGCGTCCACTGGCTGCCCGTTGTCCAGCGCGCGCCACGCCCCTGTGGGATCGTAGTGCTCTAAGCCGAAGCCGATCGGGTCCATCGTGGCGTGACAGCCAAAGCAGGAGCTGTCGGCGTCGCGGTGCTGCTCCAAGCGCTCGCGCAAGGTCAGCCCCTCGTCACCCTCGCGATCGGGCAGCCCCTCCACCGTGGGCGGCGGCGGCGGCGGCTCATCGCACATCAGCTGCTTGAGCACCCAAACCCCTCGCAAGACTGGCGAGGTGCGGTTCGGGTAAGAGCGCGCGGTCAGCAGGCTGGCGTGCGTGAGCAGGCCGCGTCGGTTCGTCTCAGGGCCGAGCGTCACGCGCTGGTGCTCCGGCCCGCTGACGCCGCTGATGTTATAATGGCGCGCCACCGCCTCATTGATAAACGAGTAATCGGCCGTCAGCAGCTCACCGAGCGGACGATCCTCCTTAAACCAGTGCGTCACGAACAGGCGCGTCTCATCGCGCAGCGCCTGCGACAGCGCCTCCGAGTAGTCGGGGAACAGCGCGTAGTCGGGGGCGACCTCAAGCACGGCGTCGAGATAGAGCCACTGCGTCGCGAAGTGATCAAGCAGCGCGTCTGCGCGCGGATCAGCCAGCATGCGCTCGACCTGGGCGCGCAAGGTGGCGTCATCGTTGAGCGCGCCCTGCTCGGCCAGCTCGAGCAGCGTCTCATCAGGCATGCTGCTCCACAGGAAGTAGCTCAGGCGGCTCGCCAGCTCATAGTCGCTGAGCGGCTTGGCCTGCTCCTCATCAAGCGAGGTGGCGGGCAATTCGACGCGGAACAAGAAGTGCGGCGACAGCAGCATGGCGCGCAGGCCCTGGCGCAAGCCCTCCTCGTAGCCCGCGCCCGCCGCCTTGGCCTCATCCATCAGGCCGTCAAAACGATCAAGCTCGGCGTCTGTGAGCGGGCGACGCCACGCGCGGCGCCCAAACGCGGCGAAGACCTCACGCGCGCACGCCCGATCATCCTCACCTTGCGGCGCGCAGATCATGATGGCGTCGCGCGTGGACGAGGTGGTGACGGTGTCGAGCGGGCCGATGATCTCGAACCAGTCCACGTGCAGGTTGCGATCGGCGCGCGGCTCCTCTTCCAGATAATCATTCAAGAAGGCGACGACCACGACCTCATTGCCCACGCGATCTGCGGTGAACTCGGCCTCATAGACGCGCGCGTCAGCGCGCGCCGTGGTGACCTCGAAGGTCTGCACGATCTGGGTGCCGACGCGCACCTCCATCAAGGCGTCATCGGCGCCAGCCTTGTCTTGGGCGGCGCGCACGCGCACCCGATAGCGCCCAAGCTCCGGGATCGCCACGCTCTGTGAGATCTCGCCATTGCTCCACAGGTTCCAGAAATCCCCCGAGGCGCCGCCTAGCGACTGAGACGCCTCCTCAGCCTCCACGCGCACCGTCACGCTGCCCGAGGACACCGCCATCGCCTCGTCCACCAGCTGCGTGGCGCTCTGCTCGTAGAGGTCGAACAACAGCGGCGAGATGGTGAGCACGTCGGCGTTATTATTGAAGCCGTAGCCGAAGTCGTCGGGGGGGAATGTGTCAGCGGGGCGCGCGTCGAGGCCGATAAGATCGCGCACGGTGGCGTTGTACTCGGCGCGGTTGAGCCGACGCAGCGTCACCTTGCCAGGATCGATCTGCTCAGGCCCAGGCCCCACGCCAGGATCGTTGGGGTCGCCAGGGGTGACTGGCCCTGAGCCTGGCGCGTTAGGGTTGTTGGGGGTCATCGCCCCCTGCTCACACCCCACAGCGAGGGCGCTGAGGAGGGGCAGGTAGACGCATGCCCAGCGTCTCAACATCTTCATGGGTGGCTCTCCCTGATGAGCTGACTCGTCCTAGAAGCTCCGATACACCGCTAAGATAGCAGCGCGAGCGCGAAGACGCAACAGCGCAAAGGGCCAATATGTCATACCTTTGACACATCGACACCCTGCGCGCTCGCCCCCTCGGTGAATGGCCAGCACGCGCCCTCCAGCGCCTCAATCAGCCACGTGGCCGCTGGCCCTAGCGTCTGGCCGCGTGGCCAGATGGCGCTCAAGGTCAGCGACCAGCGCTGACGCTCCCAAGCGCGCGGCGACAGCCGCACCAGCGCGCCCGTGCGCAGCGCGTCCTCGACCAGGTGGTGCGGCATGTTGCCCCAGCCCAAGCCCGCGCGGATCAGCGCGTCTTTGGCGTGCAGATCCGCCGTGGTCCAGGTCTGATCTGCGCGCACCGCGCGCGTCTGGCCGCGCGTATGCGCGCTGCGATCGGTGAGCACGATCTGCACATGCTCGCGCAGCGCCTCATCGCTCACCACCTCACAGCGCGCTAGCGGGTGATGCGAGGCCACCACCGGGATGAGCGTGATCTGCCCCAACGCCCGCGTCTCCACGCGCGACTCGTCTAAGCCATCAGGGCCTGTGACGCCTAACGTCGCGCCCGGCGTCTCGATCACCCGCGCCCCCACCGCCCCCAAAGCCTCCGTGTAGAGCGCCAGCTGCGTCATCGCGAACGTGCGCCGAAACGCCGCGCACACCTCCACCAGCGCCGGCATCGGGAACATCACGTCGATGCTCAGCGCCACCTGCGCCTCCACCCCATCACGCAGCGTCTGCGCGCGCGAGCCCAAGCGCTGCGTCGCCTCCAGCACCCGGCGCGCCTCATGCAATAAGCCCTCCCCAGCCGCGGTGAGCGTCGCGCGACGCCCCCCGCGCTCAAACAGCGTCACCTCCAACACCCCCTCCAGCTGACCGATCGCGTAGCTCACCACCGACTGCGCGCGCCCAAGCCCTCGCGCCGCAGCCGCGAACCCGCCCCGCTCCACCACCGCCACGAACACCCGCAGCTGATCCAACGTCACCGCCTCGTGCATCATCCGCTCACCTATCGATAGAGTTGATGGATCATATCCATTTTTTATCCATTGTGTCGATATGTTGCGCGATTAAAATCTTGGCTGTCTGGCGCACGGCGCGCCAACCCCAGGAGGCCCCATGATCACCCTGCGACGCTCCCAAGAGCGCGGCCACGCTGACCACGGCTGGCTGAACTCACGCCACACCTTCTCGTTCGCCTCGTACCATGACCCCAAGCACATGCAGTTTGGCGCGCTGCGCGTGATCAACGAAGATCACGTCTCCCCAGGGATGGGCTTTGGCACCCACCCCCACCAGAACATGGAGATCCTGAGCTACGTCTTGGACGGCGCGCTTGAGCACCGCGACTCGATGGGCACGGGCTCGGTGATCCGCCCCGGCGATGTGCAGCTCATGAGCGCGGGGCGCGGGGTGACGCACAGCGAGTTCAACAGCTCCAAGGTCGAGCCCGTACACTTCCTCCAGATCTGGATCATCCCTGATCAAATGGGCGGCGCGCCGGGCTACCAGCAGATCCACGTCGCGCCCGAGGCGCTGCAAGGCAAGCTCAAGCTCATCGCCTCACCCGACGGCCAAGACGGCGCCCTGACCATCAAGCAAGACCTCGCCCTCTACGCGGGCAAGCTCTCCGATGGCGAGCAGGTCGTGTTCGAGAGCGCGCACAAGACCCCGCGCCGCTTCTGGGTGCAGGTCGCGCGCGGCGGCGTGACGCTCAACGGCCAGACCCTCGCCCAAGGCGACGCCGCCGCCATCACCGACGAGCGCACCCTCACCCTCACGGGCCGAGGCGACGCCGAGGTCCTGCTGTTCGACCTCGCCTAAAAGCCGCGCTCACCGCATAAACAAAAGACGAGGGGCCTGCCGCGCTTGGCGCGGCAGGCCCCTCGTCTCGCTCACGCGACGCGCGAAGCGCGCGCTCAGAGCGGCTTGTTCTCTTCCTCTTTGATCGTCTCCACGCGCGCGTGGGCGTGCTCCAGCACGTGATCGATGAGGCCATACTCGGCGGCCTGCGGCGCGCTCATGAAGTAGTCGCGATCGGTGTCCTTCTCAATGCGCTCGACCGTCTGGCCCGTGTGCGCCACGAGGATCAGGTTGAGCTTCTCGCGCAGGCGCAGGATCTCGCGCGCCTGAATGTCGATGTCGGTGGCCTGACCGCCCACACCACCGCGCATCAGCGGCTGGTGGATGAGGATGCGCGAGTGAGGCAGCGCGAAGCGGCGGCCCTTCTGGCCGGCCGACAAGAGCACCGCGCCCATCGACGCCGCCTGCCCCATGCAGATGGTGGACACGGGCGGGCGGATGTACTGCATGGTGTCGTAGATCGCCAAACCCGCGGTGACGCTGCCGCCTGGGGAGTTGATGTAGAGCGAGATCTCCTTCTCGGGATCGCTGCTCTCCAAGAACAACAGCTGCGCGATGATGGCGTTGGCGACCTCATCCGTCACAGGCGTCCCCAAGAAGACGATCCTGTCATTCAGCAGGCGGCTGAAGATGTCCCAACCGCGCTCGCCGCGGTGCGTCTGCTCAACAACGTAAGGGATGAAGCCCATAAGATCTCGATCCTTTGATTGGGTGGCCGGTCGCTCAAGGTGGCGAGCCCGGCGCAGTCTGCGAGTGGCCACGACACAAACGATGACTGAGGGTGATCTATGCCCGAATCAGCCCGACGTGACAACCGCCCATCCTCACCACGCGCAGAGCACAGACGATACGGGCGGCGCCGACGCGCGGCGAGTGAGGGCGTAACTTGGACGATCCCTGCTTAGGATCAAGATGTGCGACGCTCCGCTCGGGAGGTTGTGTGTGAGCGGGCAGCTTAGACGCGTCGCCGCATCACTTAAAAGTGGGGGAAGGCACAAGCGCTCTTGATGGCCCAACCGCGCGGCACGCCTCACGCGCTGGCCCATCATAAAGTGTTTGACAACTCGCCATGTGGCTGTCAGACTTGATCTTACTATTTTGGTTCGCGGCGCGGCGCGTCGCACATGAGGGGGAGCAGATGAGCATAAGCACGAGCGGCGATGATGCGTGATGATCATCACGACACACGACCGAGCGATGCGACATCTGGCACGGGTCAGGCGCGGTCAGCCTCGCGTGAGGAGGCCAAGAGCCTGCTCCCGAGCATCGCTGCCCCCAAGGGCGGCGGCGCGATGCGCGGCATCGGAGAGAAGTTCAGCGCGAACCCCGTGACCGGCACCGGCGCGATGACCATCCCGCTGGCGCTGAGCCCAGGGCGCGCGGGCTTTGGGCCGCAGCTCTCCTTGTCCTATGACTCCGGCAGCGGCAATGGCCCCTTCGGGTTTGGCTGGTCGCTGTCGATGCCGCAGATCAGCCGCAAGACCGACAAGGGGCTGCCTCACTACGACGACGCCCGCGAGTCAGACGTCTTCTTGTTATCAGGCGTCGAAGACCTCGTGCCGATGCTTGATCCCGCTGGATTACGCCATCAGGACAGTGACAGCCACCCAGGGTTCCTCATTGAGCGCTACCGACCGCGCGTGGAGGGCGGCTTCGCGCGCATTGAGCGCTGGACCGAGCGCGCCACAGGCGACGTGCACTGGCGCACAGTCTCACCCGACAACGTCACGACCCTCTATGGGCGCGACAACAGCGCGCGCATCTTTGACCCCGACGAGGCCAGCGCGCCGCACCCGCGCCGCATCTTCGCGTGGCTCATCAGCGCGAGCTTCGACGCCTTCGGCAACGCCATCAGCTATGAGTACGCCGCAGAAGACGACGTGCGCGTCAATCGAACACGCCTCAACGAGCGCAACCGCGCGCGCACGGCCAATCGCTACCTCAAGCGTGTCAAGCACGGCAACCGACAGTCTCGGCTCGCGGCCAATGTCGATCTGGCGGATGGCCCTGGGCTAGCGTCGTGGCTCGCGGCCACCGAGTGGCTGTTTGAGGCGGTGTTCGACTACGACGAGGATCACTGCGCGCCGCTGCCGCTCGATCCCACGCGCGCTGAGGATGAGCAGCACGCCTTTTTCCAAGCCTGTGTTGACTCAAGCGGCCTCTGGGCTGTGCGACCTGATCCTTTCTCTGTGTATCGCGCGGGCTTTGAGGTGCGCACGTATCGGCGCTGTCGGCGCGTCCTCATGTTCCACCGCTTCAGCGAGCTTGGCCCCGAGCCATGCCTCGTGCGCGATACGGCGTTCGACTACGACGACCTTGATGGCATTGATGATACGCCCACGCAGGAGGGCGGCGTCGCGCGTCAGGGCAGCACCCGCTACGGCTCATTTCTGCGACGCGTGGTGCGCTCAGGTTATGTGCGCGACACGACACGCCCGATCGCGCGCAGAGGCGGTCGCGCTTACGCGACCTACCTCCAGAGCGCGCTGCCACCGCTTGCGTTCGAGTATAGCCAAGCAAAGATCCACGATGAGGTGCGCACGCTTGATGCGGCGAGCTTAGAGAACCTGCCGCTTGGGGTGGATGGGGGCGACTATCAGTGGGTGGACCTCGATGGTGAGGGGCTGACGGGCGTTTTGACACGGCGCGAAGGCGCGTGGCACTACAAGCCTAACTTGGGCGATGGGAGGTTTGGCCCATCGCAGACGCTGCACACCCAGCCACCTCGCTTCGCGCAAGCAGCGGGCGCTGAGCGGCTGCTTGATCTGGATGGCAATGGTCAGCTTGATGTGGTCGCGTTTGATGGCCTGACGCCGGGCTTCTACGAGCGCACCGCTGACTTTGACTGGGAGCCGTTCAGGACATTTCACCAGCTCCCCAACCTGCGCTGGGACGATCCGAACACGCGCTTTATCGATCTGAGCGGGGACGGTCACGCGGACGTGCTCATCACTGAGCACGAGGTCTTCACCTGGTATCGCTCGCTCGCAAGAGACGGGTTCGACGCGGCCCAGCATGTGCGCAAAGCCTGGGATGAGGAGCAGGGGCCAAGCCTCGTCTTCGCCGATGGCACGCAGTCCATCCACCTCGCGGACATGAGCGGCGACGGGCTCACCGATCTGGTGCGCGTGAAGAATGG
>CAYXWB010000076.1:0-18028 GCA_964468515.1 uncultured Bradymonadales bacterium
CGCGCTCATCGGGCGCGCGCCAGCGCAGCGAGACGCCCACGGGGCTGATGGCGTCTTGGGCGCGCGTGGCGCCTTCAAAGCCGTAGACGACGTCGCTGTGATCTTGGGTGGTGATCTCACCGTGGGGTGAGATCACGCCCACATGGTGGGCGAGGAAGGCGGTGGTGAAGTACTGGGTGAGCTGGTGCTGCTGCTCGCGGCTGATCTCAGGGTGGGCGTCTTTATGGAGATTGCGCGCATCGGCAGTGTAGTTGTGAGTCGCGCCGTGGAGCGTGACCCAGCTGTAGGGGCCGAGCGCGACGGGCTCAAAAGCGTCGATGTGAGGGAAGCCCAGATCAGGGTCATTGCCCGCGATGATCGCCAAGGCGGGGCGATGAAGGGCGGGCCAGCCGAGGCCAAAGCTCGCGAGGCTGACGCCTTGGATGCTCATGGCCGCGCGCACGCCTGCGGCCTCATCAGCGGCGTTGAGCAGGCTCGCGCCGCCGCCGCGGCTGTGCCCCGCGAGCACGACGCGATCAAGGTCCACGCGCTGATAGAGGGGGTGGTCTGGATCGGCATTGATGACGCGCAGCGCCTCTAGCGCCGATCGCTGCGTCGCGGCGCGCTCGCGGATGTTCTGCGCGTTGCCCGCCTCACCGTTGGCTTGGGAGTCGTCGACGCTCAGCACAAGGTAGCCCCAGCTGGACCAGTGGTGGTGGAGCAGCTGATAAGATCTGTAGCTCTCACAGGTCTTGCAGTGATTAGCGTGGGCGAAGATGACGACGGGCCAGCGCCCCGGCGCGACGCTGCCATCGCCTGAGTCGCGAGGCGCTTGGGCGGTGGGCCAAGTGGCGAAGATGGCGCGGCCAGGCACCTCAGCGCTGTCGGGGGTGATCAGCTCGCGCGCGCAGCGCTTGTTGGGGGTGGTGCTCCAGGTGTGCAGCGGCCCAGCGCGCCACAGCTCACCGTGGCGTTGGGCTTGCAGGCCCTCCTGGCGGTAGGTGATGACGTGGGAGGATGGCGCAAGCGTCACCTCGCAGGGGGCGAAGCGTGGACCTGCGGGGGTGGTGGCGATGTCACCACACGCGTTGAGCGTTAGCAGTAGACCAAGCAGCGCGCCCGATCGATGGGCTAGGGGGATGTTCACGTCGCGGCGAGCCTCACGCACGGCGCGCTGTGGGGCGCGCATCACTCTGGCGAGAGAGGCTAGAGCGATCGGCGCGCCGTTGCAACGGGGCGTCTCTCCCCGAGTCAGATCAAGGCGCGGGCGCAGGGATGATCGGCATGTCGTTCGGGGCCGCTTCTTGCTCCTCTTTGATCAGCCCAGTCTTCAGGTCGAGGCGTTTGGGGTTCGTGAGCAGGTGATCCGTCTCTAAGTTTACCCAGCCGCGCACCTCACCGCGAGAGACCTCCAACCACCAATAGTGGAGCACGGGTAACATGGGCGCGCTCATATAATCGGGGGGGATCTGATCGCAGCTGAAGTGCGCCGGATCAGGACAGTCTAGCTCATAGAAGCTGCCTCGCACGCGCGCCAAGCAGCGCCCGTTATAGTAGCTATAGAACAGCTCTAAGCCCTCGCCATGGGCCAGCGTGAGCGAAGCGGGGGCGCGGGCTTTGCCTGTGGCCGGGTCAAGCTGCTGTGTGGTCGTCGCGTCTAACGTGGTCGGAGCGCGAGCTGTAAAGAGGCGCGGCGTGTGAACCTCTTGGATCGACTGATGCCACGTCAGCGACTCGAACTCACGCACGGGCAGCTTGATGTCACGGGGCGCGTCTGGGCTTGGCTCAGCGCGAAGCAGCAGCACATCGTCAGGCAGCGCCCACTTGGGCGCTAAGGTGCGCCCTTCAAAGACGTGTGGGTTGCCGATGAGGCGCAGCGTAGGGCGCGCGTCAGTGGGCAGCTCGACGCGCCATCGGGTGTGCTGCGTCTGAGGCAGCGTGCTCGGATCGATGGCCCCTGTGGCCGGGGAGGGGGCTGAGGCTGACGGGGGTTTTGGGGGTGATTCCTGTTCTTTATTCATGGTTTGCGTCGTGTGCGTGACACCCATGAGCGCGGTGTCAGGCGCGCGCTCGGCCGGTGACGAGCGTTGCTCGCACCCCAAGGTGTTGGCGATGGCGCACAGGGAGAGGCAGAGGCCAAGCAGCGTGAGGTGATGACGCATGATCGCTCTCGGGGATGGCGCTGGATGTGAGGGCACGCTACACGCGCCCCCTGATTATCGGCTCACTTGGGCGCGATGACCAGCAGCAGATCTCCGGGTGACACTTGATCACCCACGCGCACGAGCACCTCACGCACGACGCCATCATAAGGGGCGGTGAGCTTGGTCTCCATCTTCATGGCCTCAGCGACCACCAGCGTCTGACCGCGCTTGACCTCCTCATCCGGTTGAACAGGGATGGCGAGGATCTTGCCTGGCATGGCCGCGCCAAGCTGGGAGGGATCGCGCTTGTCGGCGCGGCGCCGGCTGGCGTCGTCGAGCTTGACGGCGAGGTCTCGCACGACGATCTCGCGGGGTTGACCATTGAGCTCATAGTAGAGGCGGCGCATGCCGCTGGTGTCAGGGGCGCTGATGGCGAGCAGCTTGATGACGAGCGTCTTGCCCTCCTCCAGATCGAGCAGGCGCTCCTCATCGATCGCCACACCATACAAGAAGGTCACGGTGTCGAGGATGCGATACTCGCCGAACTCATTGATTCGCATCGCAAAGTCGGAGAAAACTTGCGGATAGAGGGCGTGGGAGATGAGCTCCCGCTGCTTAGGATCGCGGCCTAACAGCTCGCGCACTTGAGCGCGCTGCGCCTCCCAGTCATGATCCTCCATCGACTCGCCAGCGCGGCCTGTCAGCGGCGCTTGACCGCGCAAGATGATGGCCTGAAGCTCGGGAGGGAAGCCCTGATAGGGCTGCCCCATGTAGCCCATGAAGAAGTCGACGACAGACTGAGGGAAGTCCAGCTCCTCACCAGCGGCGTGCTTCTTGGGCAGATCATCGACGGTCAGCTCATTTTGCACCAAGAACATCGCGAAGTCGGCGACCACCTTCGAGGTCGGGGTGACCTTGACGATGTTGCCCATGGCGCGGTTGACCTCTTGGTAGGTCCTGCGCACGAGCTCCCAGCGCTCCCCGAGGCCGAGCTGAATGGCGCGCGGTCGCAGGTTAGAGTACTGGCCGCCGGGGATCTCATGGCGGTAGACGTCGGTGGTGCTGGCCTTGAGGCCGGACTCAAAGGGGTAGTACAGCTCGCGCACCAGCTCCCAGTGATCGCTCAGGGGCTGGAGCGCGGCGAGTTCTTGGGCGGGGGCGATGGGCTCGCGCTCCAGCGCGGCGACGATGGCGTTGAGCGAGGGCTGGCTGGTCAGGCCCGCCATGCTGGAGAGCGCGCAGTCGACCACGTCGACGCCCGCGCGGGCAGCCTCCAGGTACATGGCTACGCCGTTGCCCGAGGTGTCGTGCGTGTGCAAATGGACGGGCAGCGCGGTGGCCTCGCGCAGGGCGGTGACGAGCAGGCGCGCGGCGTCGGGCTTGAGCAGGCCTGCCATGTCCTTGATGTTGATGAGGTGGGCGCCTTGTGCGGCGAGCTGCTCGGCGAGGCTGACGTAATAGTCGAGGGTGTATTTTGTTTCTTGGGGGGAGGCGACGTCGCCCGTGTAGCAGATCGACGCCTCCACGATCTTGCCGTGCTTGAGGATCTCGTCGATGGCCACCTCCATGTTGGGCAGGTAGTTAAGCGCGTCAAACACGCGGAAGACGTCGATGCCTGACTGCGCGCTCTCAGCGATAAAGGCGCGCACGATGTTATCAGGATAGTTCTTGTAGCCGACGGCGTTGGCGCCGCGCAGCAGCATCTGGAACAGCGCGCCAGGGATGGCCTCGCGCATCCTAGCCAAGCGCTCCCATGGGTCCTCGTGCAAGAACCTCATGCACACATCAAAGGTGGCGCCGCCCCACATCTCGTAGGAGAAGACGTTGGGCATGGCATGGGCGGTGGCAGGGGCGATCTCCAGCAGGTCACGCGTGCGCACGCGGGTGGCCAGCAAGGACTGGTGCGCGTCGCGGAAGGTGGTGTCCGTGATGAGCAGCTTGTCATGCGCGCGCACCCACTGAGACAGCCCCTCGGCGCCGCGCTGCTTGAAGACCTGGTAAGCGGGCGTCATGGGCGCCGCGCCCGGCGGACAGGGCGGCGGCGTGGGCTCAATGAGGGGGCGAGGCCGCGTGAGCTTCTGGCCGCTGCCGGGGGGGCCGTTGACCACGATGTCGCCGATCGCGCTCAGCGCCTTCGTCGCGCGATCTCGCCGCGGCGCATAGGACAGCAGCGCGGGGGTCTGATCGACGAAGCGGGTGGTGGTCTGGCCCGCGAGGAAGGTGGGGTGCGCGATCACCTTCTGCAAGAAGGGGATGTTGGTCTTGACGCCTCGGATGCGAAACTCGGCGAGGCTGCGCTGCAAGCGCTGGCTCGCGTCGGCCAGGTCGCGCCCCCAGGCGCTGACCTTCACGAGCATGCTGTCATAGTGCGGTAAGATCTCACTGCCCGCGCCGCCCACGCCCGCGTCGAGGCGAATGCCAAAGCCCGCCGCCGAGCGGTAGGTGGTGATCTTGCCTGAGTCGGGGGCGAAGCTGTTGGTGGGATCCTCGGTAGTGATGCGGGCTTGGATGGCCTGTCCGTTGAGCTTGAGCGCCTCCTGGCTCGCGATGCCGATCAGCGGGCTCTCCAAACGCTCGCCCTCAGCGACGCGGATCATGGCCTTGATGAGGTCGTGCCCCGTGACCATCTCCGTGATCGTGTGCTCCACCTGAATGCGCGTGTTCACCTCAATGAAGTAGAGGTGATGCGCGCCGTCGCGCTCCTCGACCAAGAACTCGACGGTGCCCGCGCTCTCATAGCCCACCGCGTCGGCCAAGCGCAGCGCGTCATGGTAGAGCTGCTGGCGCACAGGCTCAGGCAGGTTGGGGGCGGGGGCGATCTCGACGAGCTTTTGGTGGCGGCGCTGGATGGAGCAGTCACGCTCAAACAGGTGCACGCGCTGGCCATGCTGATCCCCTAAGAGCTGCACCTCAATATGACGCGCGCGCTCGATGAAGCGCTCGATGAAGACCTCAGGGTTGCCAAAGGCGGCCTGCGCCTCATGTTGTGCTGAGTGAAAGGCGTCCTCAAGCTCGCCCTCCTCGCGCACGATCCGCATGCCGCGCCCGCCGCCACCATGAGCCGCCTTGATCAGCAGCGGGAGGCCGTGCGTCGCAGCGAAGGCGCGCACCTCGTCAATCGAGCTGACAGGTCCGTCGCTGCCGGGCACCACGGTCAAGCCCGCCTCTAGCGCGACGCGTCGGGCGCTGACCTTGTCGCCGAGGGCTCGCATCACCGCAGGCGGCGGGCCGATCCACACGACACCTGCGTCGATGCAACGCTGCGCGAAGTCGGCGTTCTCCGACAGGAAGCCATAGCCGGGGTGGATCGCGTCGACGCCCTTTTTAAGCGCGAGCGCCAAGATGGCGTCGCCATCAAGGTAAGCCGCCACAGGCTCGCCCTTGCGCCCCACCACATAGGCGCGATCGGCCTTATAGCGATGGATCGCGAGGCGATCCTCCCAGCTGTAGATCGCCGTCGTGCGGATCCCCAGCTCGGTGCAGGCGCGGAAGATGCGCGTCGCGATCTCGCCACGATTGACCGCCATGACATTCTTAATCCTGCCCATACCCACTCCCGCTAGACGCCCCTGCGTGGGGCGCATCAATCCATCAGCTCAAGGCCAGCCGCGACAGCGCGGCTGGCCCTCAGAGTGACCCATTTTGTGCACTGCGGCAAGGGCAGCGCGCTCACGGCAACCTGCGCGCCCGCACGGTCGTGCGGGCGCCCTCTAGCCACAGCGCGCCCGTGTAGATGCCCGGCTGAGGCGCGCAGGTGAGCGTCAGCGAAGCGCGCGCCTCGCGCGCTTCGCTGCGCGCGGGCGCGGGCATGATGAACCGCGCAGACAAGGTGCAGCGGTCTTGCCAGACGCGCGCGCCGACGCAGCGGCGCGTCGCCTCCTCCACGCAGAGTGTGCCCTGGCCCGGGGAAGCGCCTTGAGGCGCGTGCAGCTCAAGCTGTGCTTGTCCAAGCGCGATGCTTGAGAGCTCCCACCGCGTCATCGGCGCCGCGGTGGGCTCGGGCTGCGGCGGTGTGCGAGGGGCGCTTGCGGCGCAGGCACAGAGCATCATGAGCAGCAGCGGTGGACATGTTTTGCGTGTTTTGTGATGCATCGCAGGGGCTTATTTGAGGTGCTTGTCACCTTTTTAGGGCCTCACAGGCGCCCGTGAGGGCCAGCGCGCGTGTCGCGCTGGAGCACGAGCACAAGTCGCGCTAGAGTGAGCGTGGCACGCTAGCTTAACATCGCGTCCCAGACCAAGGACCTCGCTTATGTCTCAGCTCCATGGTTTTGTGCTGTCGGGGGTGTGCGTCGCGCTCCTGACGCTCGGCGCTGCCTGCTCTTTTGATCCCCCTGGTCAGGTTGATCGTGATCTAGGCGTGGAGGGGGATCTCCCAGACACGAGCGGTGATGGGGCTCAAGATGGTGTCGAGGACATCACGCAAGATGCTGATATGCAAGGCGATATGTCAGATCTTTCGCTCGACGTCCTGCCTGATGTGCCCGACGTGTCTGAAGACACACCCGTGGACATGGACCCCCCCACGGACCTGCCTATTGGCGCCCCTTGCGCTGACGATGCGCAGTGCGCAGCGGGCGCCTGCGGCGCCTTAGGCGGCGCGCGTTTTTGCACGGAGCCGTGCGCGCTGGAGTGTCCACAAGCTGACGTGGTGTGTGTGGCGGGGCGGTGTGTGCCGCTCGATCTGTGCGTCCAGGGTGAGGGCCCGGGGTGTCCAGGCTGCTTGAAATGCGGGGATGGTGCGTTGTGTGAAGGTCAGGGCAGCCAGACCACCTGCCGCTGCGCGCCCGGCTACCGCGGTGACGGCTTCACTTGTGAAGACCTTGATGAGTGTGCGGCCGGGCTGGATAATTGCGCGTCCGATGCGACCTGCACCAACACCACGGGCGGCTTTCAGTGCGCCTGTGATGTTGGCTATGAGGGCGATGGGAGCGCTTGTGCCCCGATCGACCCTTGCCACGGCTGCTCGGTGAACGCGCTCTGCGGTGGCGCGCAAGGGTGCGCTTGCAAGCCTGGCTATCAAGGCAACGGCGTGCAGTGTGAGGACATTGATGAGTGCGTCACAGGGGTGGCGATGTGCGCTGCGAACGCCACCTGCGGCAACACGCCTGGGAGCTTTCGCTGCGTCTGCAATCCCGGCTATGAGGGTGATGGCGCGAGCTGCTTGGATGTCAATGAGTGTGCGCGTCGCATTGATGACTGTGATCCTGTGGCCAGCTGCCAGAACACCCAAGGCGGCTTCACCTGCACCTGCCCGCCAGGGGCTACGGGTGATGGCCGCGTCTGCGTGTTGTCGCCCTCGTGCGCCGCTATTAAGCAGCTCAACCCGCAGGCCACCAGCGGTGATTATATGATCAGCACCTCGGCTGGGCCGCTGGAGGTTCACTGTGACATGGTGAGCGACGGTGGCGTGGGCTACACCATGATCCGCTTTGACGACCCTGCCACGCTGCTCGCCAGCCAAGCGCCTTATCTCGCCGCGTGCGCCGCATATGGCATGGCCCCGATCGTGCCGCGCAGCCAGGCGCACTTGCAGCACATCATCCAGTGGAACGGCGCGCCCCCTAACCTCATCAACGTGGTCCCCTCGCAGGCCAACGCGGTAGGACTTGATCAGTGGCAGGGGCGCTGCGGTAACAGCGCGTGTGACTTCTTCGTCGCTCCTGGCACCAGCGGCCGATGTCGCTCACTCTTCGGCTCCGGCACGCTCGCCGCGCCCTACACCTTCGCGGGGCAAGGCGGGGTGGGGGCGTCCTGTCGTGACTATCGCGACTCGGTGCGCGCGTCGCTGCAAGATGGGCTCTATGTCATCGATCCTGACGGCGCAGGCCCTGCTGCCTCGCTGACGGTCTATTGTGACATGACGCGCGATGAGGGGGGCTGGACGTTGGCCGCGCGTGTGGCGGATGATAATCAGCACACGTGGACGTGGAACAGGCGCGCGCTGTGGTCCACTGACACCAGCGATGTTGGCGAGCTGGCGCAGCCGCTGCGCGATTATAAGAACGCGGCTGTGCACCGGCTCGGGCTGAGTGATGTCTTGTTCGTACACGTCCCGTCGCTGATCTGGGCCTCATATCATGGCGTCAGCGATGGGACGCAGACGATGAGCCAGTGGATGACCGCGGCATCCTCGCCGAACTGTGAGCCTAGCTCAGGTTACGCGATGTCTGCGGGGACGCTCACCCGCACGGGCAAGCTGTGCAACACAGACCTCTACTTGCATGGGGGCGATTACGACGGCTTAAAGCTGCGCTGTGAGGTCTTGGGCAACCTCAGCGGCGTGCAGGATGAGGCGAGCTATGGACCGACGTGGTCGCAAGACAATGGGGATGGTTGTCCCTTTGATGATACAGCGAAGGCGAGCTGGGGGCCGAGTCACCATCAGAAGGACACGGAGATCGCGGCCCTCGGGTTTGGACGTCCCTTAGGGTTGAACGCGCTGCCTGCGGGCAGCGGCGGGAATCAGCTGCTCTTAGGGGTTCGCGGCCCCGAGGTGATCGCCCCCTCGGGTGATAACACGGTGACACAGCGCTTGGTCTTGGTGGGCACCAGCGCTGACATCGCTGGGCCTGCGTGTGGGCTTGGGGATTGGGATGATCGCGGCGACGCGGTCGTCTATCAAGGGCATGTGATCTGTGGGTTGAATTGAGGGTTTTTTATGGATATCAAGGGTTTGAGTTGGGTGCTTGTCACCTCTTTTGGGCCACAGCGAGGCGCGCGATGAGGGAACCCCAGGTGTTGCACGCGTCATCGCGTGTGCTCGTGATCGACAAGCCGATGGGCTGGCTCAGCGTCCCCTCGCGTCAAGGAGCGCAGGACACGCGCCCCTGCGTGGGGCGATGGCTAGAGCAGACGCGTCAAGAGCGGCTGTGGCCAGTGCATCGCTTGGACGTGCCCGTGTCGGGGCTGCTCTTGTTCGCGCGAGACGCGCAGGCGCATCGCCTGCTCAACGTGGCGTTTGAGCGACGCACCGTGCGCAAGGCCTATGAGGCATGGAGCGAGGTCCTGCCTCCCGAGGCGATGCCCACGCAGGTGTGGCGCTCGCGGCTGCGTCGCGGCAAGAAGCGCACTTATGTGTGTGAGCATGGGCAAGACGCGCTGACGCGGGCGGAGCCGCTCGGCACAATCACGCACGGAGGCGCGACGCTGGGGCGCTGGCGGCTGTGGCCTGAGACGGGTCGCCCTCATCAGCTGCGCGTGCACATGCGTGATCATGGCTATGTGATCTGCGGCGACGCGCTCTATGGCGCCACTGCCTCCTTGGGGGTGCCCGCCTTGGCGGGCTCGGCTCAGGGTGGCGAGGGGGAGGCCATCGCGCTGCGCGCGGTGCGCTTAGAGTTAGACGCAGTCGCGGGGTGGGAGCTGATGGAGCTGCCCGCGCTGCTTGAGGCGCCGACGCTGGCGCAGCATCTGGCGCGCGCATCCTTGACGTGAGTGTGGCGCGCTGAGACGATGCGCGCGGTCGTGCTGAGCTCAAAACTACTGGGTCATCTGTGGAGGGTGTCGTGAGAGATCGTTCGCGTGCGAAGCTGTCGTGTCTGGTCGCCTCGCTGTTGATGTGCCTGTCCCCTGGCCTCGCCGCGCAGCAGGTCGCCCCCTTACAAAAGCCTGACTATGCCAAGAGCAACAAGAAGCTCAAGGGGGCGGTGCTGGTCCCACAGCTGGGCCACAGCCGCGCGCTGACCAGCTTGAGCGTCTCGGCGGATGGGGCAGTGGTGGCCTCCGCCAGCGGCATGGAGGATGGGGTCGTCAAGGTGTGGGATGGGACCACAGGCCGTCTGCTCCACACGCTAGATAGCGAAGATTATGTCGCGGTGTCGCCTGACGGTAAGCTGGTGGCAGCGGGCAACGCGGGAGGCCCCGTGCGGGTGTGGGCGACGAGCACAGGGGAGCGCGTGGCAGAGCTCGCGGCGAGCGGCCCTGTGTTGTTCTCACCGGACGGTCAGACGCTGCTCACCGAGCGCATGGGCAAGGATGGGCCTGATGGCGCGGTGCAGCTGTGGAGCGTGCAAGGGTTCAAGGCGGGTGTGGCCCTTGAGGGCCATCAGGCCTCGCTCCTCGCGCTCAGCCTCACCACCGATGGCAAGTATTTGGCCACGGCGAGCTTCGATGAGACGATCAAGATCTGGAACCTCGGGCAAGGTCAGCTCGCGCGCACGATCACGCGCGAGGGGCGCTCGCTCGGTGCCTTGGCGTTGGCGCCAAGCGCTGAGGAGTTCGCGCTGTCCTATCGCGAGGGTGAGCCGGTCGTGGAGGTGTGGTCCGCGGGCAATGGTAAGATCAAGCGCAAGCTAGAGGGTCACACCCGCGCCGTGGTGGGGCTCGCCTACAGCGCCGACGGCGCCACGCTCGCTACGGGCAGCCTGGATGGTACGACGCGGCTGTGGAAGAGCGCCGATGGGACGCTACAGGACACCGTGCGAGGGGGCGGCGGTCAGGTCGCGCTGGCAGCGAACGCGCCGCTCTTGGCTCATGGCGTGCGCCAGATCGTCATCGCGGATGCGACCACAGGTGCGCCTACCGCGACGCTTGGGGTCGCCCCAAAGCGGGTGTTTCAGGCCGTGTTCTCTGACAATGGCGCGCGCATCATCGCGACTGATGGCGCCCGACGCGTGGATCTGTGGGACAGCGTGAGCAGCAAGCTGCTCTCCTCGTTCGCGATCCCTAATGGTAAGGGGGAGACGTTCGTAGGCGAGGTGGTGCTAGGGCCTACAGGTAAGTATGCAGCGTTGCGGCCTTTTGAGGGTGATACGGTGCGCCTGTGGCGCGTCGAGACGGGGGAGCCAGCGGGGGAGCTGCGCGCCGAAGGGGCCACCTCCATCAGCGGCATCACCTTCTCGCCAGATGAGGCTGAGGTGGTGCTTGAGGCGTCCCTCGACAACGGGGAGAAGACGGCGCTCCAGTGGCGCAGCGTCGAGGGTGGCGCGCTGCTCGCGAGCACTCAGATCGCCGGGATGGTGCGCGTGCAGAGCTTCGTGGATGAGGGGGCGAATGCGGGCTTGGTCTCCCATGGCACCCCGCAAGGCAAGGCGCGCCTGTCTGTGCTCATCTGGGAGCGCGAGAGCGGTCTGCTCAAGCCGGTGGGGGTGAGAGACATCCCGCCCTATGCTGGCGACGTGCGCCTGTCTCGGGACGGGCAGCTGGTGGCCTTAGCGGACGGCGATGACTCGATCAAGCTGTGGGGCCGTGAGCAGAGCGCGGCGAGCCAGTCGCTGGTCGGGCATCGCGGGCTGGTGCACTTGCTCGCGATCTCACCAGGGGCTGACCTCGTCGCGAGCGCTGCTTGGGATAAGACCATCAAGCTGTGGGCCGCCGAGGATGGGGCGCTGCTTGGGACGCTGGACGCGCTCTTGCTTAAGCCTCAATCGCTCGGTCTCTCCCCAGATGGTCAGGTCCTGCTCGCCGCGCATGATGGCTGGCTGCGGATGGTTCACCTGCCCTCAGGGAGCTGGCGCGTCTTGGCCCGTGTGGGCGATCAGGGCTGGCTGTCTCATGATAACAAGGGGCGCTTTGACTGCGGTGAGCGCGGCTGTGAGGCGCTGCTGATGCGCACCGCGTCAGGGCAGCTGCTCGGTGTCGAGGATAAGCTCGTGAGGCCGCTGCGTGGGATCGGGAAGAAGTGACATAGTTGATAAATCGCAAGCGCTTGGAGGGTGTGCATGACCCCCCTCCAAGCGGCCCTCGCGCGCGTATCAGGGGAGGTTCCACAGCTTCGTCAACAGCGTCGACCCCATGGCTAAGAACTCAGCGCTGTTGCTCAGCAGCAGGTTGGGGGCGAGCCACGCCACGAGCACGATCCCTAAGATGATGGCGACATCCGACGGCTCTAGCGCCTTGAGGGTGTTCAGGCTCACTTGAATGCCAATCTCAGCGCCATCACGCAGGAACGCGTTGAGGTTGCCTAGCCGCTCCATCACGCCAGCTTGATAGAGCCGCTCAATGAGCGCCTCGCTGGCGTCGATCGTGGTGTCCAGGCCCCGCTCGATGAGGGACTCTCCGACAGTGAGCAGCTTGCCAATGTAGACGTTGAGGTCCAGATCTGCTTGGCTGAGCAGCTTCACCGCTTGTTGGAGCGCCTCACGGGCGACATGGGGTAAGAAGACGGCGATGTCATCAAGGGAGCGTGGTGGGGTGTTCGCATCAAGCGTAGCAGCGGTCATTGGGGCTCCTGAGAGGGTGCCTGGCACCATGGTTAAGTATATTGATTTTATGCTTTTATCTTGATTGTGGGTGACGCGCTAGCGCAGCGTCGATCCCTTCGATGCTAGCACAATCCCAGGCGGTGCGCAGCGGGAGGCCATGATCGTTCAGGGCCCAGAGCGCGCCCGAGGGCGCGCGCGTGATTGAGACGATGGGACGCGAGGTGCCCACATGGCTCAGCGCGCGCAGGGCGCCATCGCGCGTGTCGAGCCCGACGAGCACGCCAGCATAGCTGGCGACGAGGAGCGTCTGCGCGGCTGACGATTCCCAGAGCGCCCCGGGTGAACCTTCAGGGGTGTCTTCAGGGGTGAGGAGGTGCTGCGCGGCGTGCGTGTGCTCATCCAGATGCGCCTCCCACAGCTGGCGCCCTGTGCGCAGCTCATAGGCGCGTGCCACGCCGATCCAACCTGACTCAAGCGGCGCATCAGCCAGGGTGAGGCTTGACTCATAGCTGAACAGCACCTGCTCATCTTGGGAGATCTTCAGCGCGATTTGACCCCCACGCAGGGCGCGCGTGGGGCCTGTCGCGTGGCGCCGATCGAGCGCGTCCATGTGCAGCGTCGCGCGCCCATGGTCGTGAAGCGCCCATACTTGCAGTTTGCCTCCACGACGTGGCTCAGTGAGCGCGAGCGCTGCCCAAGCGCCGCCAGCGCTCACGGTCGCTGCGGCGAGCTGGTGGTGGGGGTGGTTGATGTGCTGGCGCTTGCGGGTGCGCCAGTGCAACAGCTGAGTGGGGGTGCCAGGGGCCGCGGCGAGGATCCATTGGCCGCTTTGTGATGCGTCGAGGTGGTGGCATGGCCCGCTCTCAGCAGGGCGCTTGATGCGCGCAACAGGTGACGACTCGCCCCATTCATAGAGCTGAAGTTCGGCACCTGAGGTGGCTATGAGCAGGGCGTCGTCGCTGTGAGCGAGGGTGGGGCCGAGCGCGGCGATGCGCTCGGGGTTGACGCTTAAGAGGTGGCCTTGGCCATCGAGCCAAGCGAGCGAGCCATCGCGGCGCAACAGCGCCGCGATGGCTCGCGTGGGGTGCCATTTTAGGCTCGGGTGGTGCGGCAGGAGAGGTGACGTGGACATGGTTTAACTTGTTGATCTTGATAAGATGTTCGCGATTGAGTGATGCACATGGGGCAGCGCAATAGGCGCGCGTGGTAGGTGGGGTTGGAGCGCACGCGCGGCGTCTAAGAGCCCGCGTTCTTGCCAGGCGTGCCCCATGAGCTGGAGGCCTATAGGCAGCTTCGCGCTGTCCACGCCCATCGGTAAGGTGAGGGCGGGTCGCCCGGTGAGGTTCGCCGCGAAGGTGAACTGTGAGATCGCCGCGTTCACTGGCGAGTTGACCTCCCCAGCGCCTAAGGCCGCCGCGGTGAGCGGCTGCGCGACGCACCCTGTGGTGGGGCTGAGCAGCGCGTCAAATCCGCCTAGCGCCTCATCAAACATCGCGCAGATCAGGCCGCGCACGCGCTGGGCGTGCAAGTACTCCGAGGCCGTCACCCGCTCCCCCACGGCCAGCAGCAAGCGCGTCTCGAGATTATACGCGTGACGGTGCTCACGCAGCCAATCGCGCTGCGAGGCGGCCGCCTCGCTGATCAGCGTGATGTAGCCAACGCGTTGAATCGCGTCAGCGAGCGGCAGCGGCAGCTCCTCGACGCTGAAACCTTGCGCGCGCAAGGTCGTGAGCGTGGCCTCAAAACAGGCGCGGACCTCAGCGCTCGCGTGCTCGCTCCAGGCGCGCGACCATGCGAGGCGAGGGCGGGGGCGCGTGTGCGGAGCGTGGGCGCTGAGCGCAGGCGCGAGCTGGCTTGAGGCGTCATGCGCATCAGCCCCTGCGGTCACCCCTAAGAACAGCGCCAGATCATCCAAGCTCGCCCCCAGCGGCCCCAAATGGTCGAGCGTCCACGCCAGCAGCGCACCTCCTGTGGTGGGGATGCGCCCATACGTGGGCTTGAGCCCATAGACGCCACAGCATGAGGCGGGGATGCGGATCGATCCGCCCGCATCACTGCCCAACGCCAGCGGGCAGAGGGAGGCGGCCACGACCGCCGCTGAGCCGCTGGAGGAGCCGCCCGCCCATCGGGTCATGTCGTGGGGATTGCGCGCGGTCAAGTGCGTGGGGTTGATGCCTGTGCCCCCCAAGCCAATCTCATGCATCGCGACCTTGCCTAAGATGATCGCGCCCGCCGCGCGCAAGCGTGCCACGACCTCGCTGTCTCGCTCGGCGCTGGTGTGGCCTCGAAATCGCGTCCCTGCCGTGGTCGGATAGCCCTCAACGTCAAACTCATCTTTGATGGCGATGGGGACACCATCAAGCGCCCCAAGCGGCGCGCCCTTGGCGTAGCGCGCGCTCGCCGCGCGTGCTTGGGTCATGACATCCGCCTCATCAAGCGCGACAAAGGCCTCCAGCGAGGGGGCGCTGTGCTCTAGCTGCTGGATGAGCTGGAGGGTGTGGGAGAGCACCACCTCGGGTGTGGCCTCCCCTTGCTCATACGCGCGCGTGTAATCGCGGCTGGTGAGTGGTGTCATGGTTGTTATCTATCTCATTGATTTGGTTTGTTTTGCAGGTTTGGATTCGCTGGCGGGGCGGGCTCGTGAGCGCGCAGATCCTCGCGCAAGAGGCGATCAAGCCCCAGCTGGGCGAACAGAGAGGCCTTGATCAGGTCGGCCAGCAGCGGCGTCTCCGCTGCGCGAACCGCCGCGCTCAAGGCGCGCCCTGTCAAGATAGGACCTGTGGATGAGGCATCGGACATCAGACGCTCCTTAGCGGCTCCGTGGACGCGCCGGCCAGACCTCTCAGGTTTGGCCGGCGCGTCTAGGCAGGGGGCTCGCGCTCAGGGGAGGTAGCAGACGTTCACAGCGCCCGCGCTCAGACAGGCATAGTCGCCACGACAGTCGGCGTTGCTGGCGCAGTTATCGAGACAGGCCGCGCTCCCATCCGAGAAGATGGAGACGCAAGTGCTGCCTGTGGGGCAGCTGCCCGTCTGCGTGCAGTCACGCGAACAGTAGCCTTGGGGCAGGCTTTGGATGCAGATAGCGTCTAAGCCGCCATTGCACTGATAGAGCCCCTCACAGGCCGCGCCAACTTGGCCTTGCCCCACACCCGAGGGGAAACACTCGCTGCTGCCCACTGCGTCGACGTTCGCGCACGCATAGCCAGCACGGCAGGTGGCGCTTGAGGTGCAGCTTGCCAAGCAGAGGCCCTCCCCAGTCTGGGGGTTGATGAAGGCGCAGTGGCTGCCCGAGGCACAGCCGCTCTGCGCGGTGCACGCGGTGATGGCGCAGTAACCCTCGCGCCAGTCAGGCTCGTTGATGCAAGCGGCGTTGTTGCCTCCCGCACAGGTGAAGACGCCTCCACAGGCGGCGCCCACCGGCGCGTTGCCCGTACCTGAGGGGAAGCACTCGCGCACATTGCCCGCGTCTGCATCGGCGTTAAAGCAGCGGTAGCCATCTGCGCGGCATGCTGCATCGTTCGCGCAGTCCTGCATGCAGGTGCCTGTCCCTTGCTGAGGGTCGATGAAGGCGCAGTGACTGCCCGACGGGCAGCCGCTCTGAGCGGTGCATGAGGTGATGGCGCAGTAGCCATCCTTCCAGTCAGGCTGGCGGATGCAGAGGCCATCTTCGCCGCCTGCGCAGTCCAACAAGGTGCTGCAGGTCGCGCCAATCGGACCCGTGCCTGAGGCGACAGGCGCGCAGATCTCTCGCCCTGAGCCGAAGAAGTCGAGGCAGGCATAGTCAGGTGTGCGGCAATCTGCGCTCGTCACACAAGCGCGCACGCAAGAGTTCTGCTCGCAGATCGCGCCCTGATGACAGTCGCTGTCTACGTTGCAAGAAGAGGAGCAGTACCCTTGGCGCCAGCCCTGCGCCTCGGTCGCACAGCTGGCCCCGCCCAAGCCTGCGATGCAGGCGTCATCGCTCGCGCACGGCGCGCCGTTCAGCCCCCCGCTGGCCGGCGCGCAAGTGTTACGCCCATGGCCGAACAGGTCGCGGCATTGATAGCCCGCGCGGCAGTCTGCGTTGCTCGCGCAGTCTGGGAAGCACACCCCATCCTCGCAGTGGCTCATGCCAGGACAGTCCGCGTCCACGCCACACGCGGTCGCCAGACAGTAGTTGTCTGGCCAGTTGGACAGGTCCGCATCATAGCAGACGCCCGCGCCCGCGATCGTCCCTTGGCAGTCGCTGCTCGCCGCACAGCTTGCGCCAGGCGCACTCCCCGACGGGTTGCGGTTGTCAGGCACACAGGTGCGCTTGCCATCGCCGATGTCGCCACACGCATAGTCGGCGCGCGGGCAGTCTGCATCGCTGACGCAGCTGCGCAGGCAGATGCCGCTGTCCACAAAGCAGTGTGTGTTGCTGGGGCAGTCCGCGTCAGCCGCGCAGCTGAACTGCGTGCAGTATCCGCCTGGGAAGCCATACTGCGCTTCATCCAGGCATAACGCGGTGAGGTTCGCTGCCGTCTGACAGTCCTGCGCGACGCCGCATGCGCCTCCTACAGGCGAGCTTGCCACAGGGCAGTCCGTGTCATTGCCGGAATTACAGCTTGAGGGACAGCAGCCGTCTCCATTCATACAGGTGGTGATCGGGTTGTTGACACACTGCGCGTTACACTGCGCTGCGCTCCCTGCTAAGAGATCCTGCGTACATGCGTTCCCATCATTACACTGTCCCACAGTCGCCGGACAATTACCATCACACAGCTCGCCGGGGTCCAGCGTCCCATTACCACATAAGACAACAGGCGCGCAGTCATTGTCATTGGCGCTCGTGCACCCCGTAGGACAACAACCATCATTGCTTGCACATGCTGTGATCGGATCATAGCTACACTGGGCGTCACACGTGGCGGCGCTGCCCGTAAGTCGCGCGACCGTACATGCACCACCCGCGCTACATGCCGCTACAGTCGCCGGACAGTTGCCATCGCAGCTCTCTCCAGCGTCGACGCTCCCATTACCACAGAGGTTCGCGGGACCACAGTCGTTATCATTGAGCGGATTGCACCCCATCGGGCAACAACCATCACTGCTGACACAGGCGGTCACAGGATCAAACACACACAACGCATCACATGTCGCCGCGCTGCCCGTGAGGCGCCCCGTGGTGCACGCGTTGTTGTCATTGCAAGCGGCCGAGGAGGTCGGGCACGCCCCGTCACACAGCTCACCCTGTTCCACGACCCCGTTGCCACATACTGCAGGAGCTGGAGCGCAGTCTGAGTCATTGGCGTTCGTACAGCCTGGCGCGCAGCAGCCGTCACCGCTAATGCAGGTGGTGATCGGGTTGTTGACACACTGCGCGTTACATTGCGCCGCGCTCCCTGCTAAAAGATCCTGTGTACACACATCAGCATCATCACACTCAGCGACTGTTTGCGGACACGCGCCATCACACAGCTCGCCAGCCTCAATGACACCATTTCCACACATCGGGCCGCCAGGCTGACAATCATTGTCGCTGCTCTCGTCGCAGCCGGTAGGGCAACATCCATCATCATTCACGCATGCTGTCACTGCATCGAACACGCAAGCTGCATCGCATGTTTCCGCGCTTCCTGTGATACGCGCTGCTGTGCACGCGGCCCCACCTGTGCAATCCGATGGGAGGCTCGGGCAATCACCATCACACAGCTCACCCGCTTCTACGAGCCCATCGCCACATTGAGGGGGACTGTCCAATGAAATGTGGATCAGGGTGTGCTCCTACTTAGCGTAGCCCCA
>CAYXWB010000077.1:0-6416 GCA_964468515.1 uncultured Bradymonadales bacterium
GAGCTGCGTGTCAAGGTACGAGAAGTTGCGCCCTTGCAGCAGCGGATCATTGGTGAAGTCTACCCCAGGCACGACGTTCTGCGTGCAGAACGCCACCTGCTCCGTCTCCGCGAAGAAGTTGTCCACCATGCGATTGAGCACCAAGCGCCCTACCACCCGCACAGGCACATCCTCCTCGGGGATGATCTTGGTCGCGTCGAGCACGTCAAAGGGGAACGCGTCCGCGAAGGCGTCATCGAACACCTGCAACCCAAGCTCCCACTCCGGATAATCACCGCTCTCAATCGCATCCCAAAGATCTCGCCGGTGGAAGTCAGGATCGGCGCCGTTGATCTTGACCGCCTCGTCCCACAGCACCGACTGCAACCCCAGCTTCGGCTTCCAGTGAAACTTCACAAACGTCCCCTCGCCGCGCGCGTTGATCAGGCGGAAGGTGTGGACCGGGAAGCCCTCCATAAACCTGTAGGAGCGCGGGATGGCCCGATCCGACATCAGCCACATGATCATGTGCATCGACTCAGGCATCAGCGAGATAAAATCCCAGAAGTTGTCGTGCGCTCCTGTGGCTTGGGGGAAGGCCCGATCGGGCTCCTCCTTCACCGCGTGCACCAGATCGGGGAACTTCAAGGGATCTTGGATGAAGAACACTGGGATGTTGTTACCCACAAGATCCCAGTTACCCTCCTCAGTATAGAGCTTCACCGCGAAGCCTCGCGCATCACGCGCCAGATCCATCGAGCCCTTGCTCCCCACCACGGTCGAGAAGCGCACGAACGCGGGGATGCGCGTGCCGGCCTTCTGGAACAGGTGCGCGCTGGTCAGATCAGACAGCGCCTCTGTCGTCTCAAAGTACCCATGCGCCCCGTAACCGCGCGCGTGCACCACCCGCTCGGGGATGCGCTCATGGTCGAAGCTGAACATCTTCTCGCGAAAATGAAAGTCTTCCAAGAGCGCGGGGCCGCGCGTGCCGCCGCGCAGCGTGTTCTGGTTGTCGCTCACAGGCGCGCCTTGCGAGGTCGTCAGGCGCAGCGCGTCGGACTCGGGGCGCTGGTGCAGCTCGCCAGCTTGGCCCTTGTCTGCCTCGCGCTCAACCGTCTCATTGGTGCGCTGGGTGTCAGCGTTGGGCTCATAGATCGGGGACTTGTCAGCCATAAGGACGCTCCTGTGCGTCAACAGTGCAGATGAGGCGAGCTAGGATGCTAGCTCGCCAGGCGAGCGCCTTACGCCCGCACACAACATTGATTAGCCAATCATTTAAGCAAGTTAACAGGCGGCCATGCGACCCAAGAGGTGCCCTCATGATCAGGCGCCACGCATGTGCCACACGCGCACGCACAAAGGGCACCCACGCTCTCCTCAGCTCGCCACTAGACCTTGCGCACGACAACCTCAGGTTCAAGCGCGCGAGCTTTGTATAAGCAAGATGGGCGCTGACGCGCCGCGCACGCGCCACCCCTCAGGCCCCCGAACAACAGACCTAAGCGTCAGTTTATCAATCACTTAAAGTGACCCACCGGTCGCCGCGTCGAGGTTGCACCTGCGACCGGTCTTCCTGCATAACGCTCTGCGTCAGCTGCCTCCAGCGCGCCCCTCAAAGCGCGCGCCCCTCCCAGACGCCGCAGCACGCGGCGCCCCACCCACCCACCGACGAGCAGCCCGCTATGCCCACCGCCGCCATCACCGCCCTCGCGCTCGCCAGCCCCTCGCTCACCCTGAACCTGGACACCTTGGCTGAGCTGCGCGGCGTCGATCCTGCCAAATACGCGCGCGGTCTCGGCTGCCACCAGATGAGCCTGTGCGCCCCCGACGAGCGCGCGGCCACGCTCGCCACCGCCGCCGCCACGCGCGCCCTTGAGGCGTGGGGCGGCGATCCCGCACAGCTCGGCGCGCTCATCGTCGGCACTGAGACTGCCGCTGATATGAGTCGCCCGCTGTCCGCGTGGGTCGCAGAATCACTAGGGCTCAAGGGCGCCATGCGCTCCTATGAGGTCAAGCACGCATGCTACGGCGCCACAGCCGCCGTGCGCCAAGCCACCGAGTGGGTCGCCTCAGGGGCTGCGCGCGGCAAAGCCGCGCTCGTCATCGCCGCAGACGTCGCGATGTATGCGCCTGAAGATGCTGGTGAGCCAACGCAAGGCGCGGGGGCGGCCGCGCTGATCATCTCCGAGGAGGATCGCGTGGCGACGCTGGAGATCGCAAGCTACCCTTACACCCTCCCCGTGTTCGACTTCTGGCGCCCCGTGGGCGACGCGTTCCCCAGCGTCGATGGCAAGCTCTCGCTCGCCTGTTACAAGGAGGCCGCGCTGGCCTGCTTCAGCGCCTGGCTCGACCAAGAGGGCCGCGACGCGCTCGCCACGCTCGACGCGCTCTGCTTCCATGTGCCCTTCCCCAAGATGGTACAGAAGGCGTTTGAGCACGTCGCCACCCAGCTTGAGCTCGCGGATGCAGGCGCTTATTATCATGAGCGCGTCGCACCGCACATGAGGTGGAACAAGCGCACGGGCAACAGCTACACCGCCGCCTCGTGGTTCGCCTTCGCGCACGCGGCGGCCACAGGCCGCGCGGGCGATCGCATCGGCCTGTTCTCCTACGGCTCAGGCGCGGGCGCTGAGCTGCTGTTCGCGCGCCTCACGCAGCCCTTGGGCGAGTCGTTTGTGGCGCGGGTTGACGCCGAGCTTGACGCGCGACGCGCGCTCAGCGCGGCACAGTATATCGCGATGCGTGAGCAGCTTGGGGCCTAAACATCGCCCGCTGATGAGGAGCACACGATGACCACAGCCACCCCGCTGTCACAGCACGTTGAACGATTGCGCGCGCTCGTCCACGCGGATGAGCGCGTCGAGGCCGCGCTCATCTACGGCTCGTGGAGCGTCGGCGAGGCCGATCAGTTCTCAGACCTCGACGCTTATATCTTCTTCAGGGAGGGCGCGATTGACACCCTCGATCCCGAGCAGTTTGTCCGCCAGCTCGCCACCGTGCTGCTCGCCTACACCAACGTGTTCGGGCTGTTCGCGGTGGTCTTTGAGGACCTGACGCGCGCGGAGTTTCACTTTGAGCCTGCGACGTCAGGGATCGAGGCGATGGCGTCGTGGGCAGGGCTCGTCAGCCTGCCTGATCCAGCGCGCGCCATCTTGCTCGACCGCACAGGGCGGCTCACCGAGGCGGTGGTGGCCCTCCAAGCGCCGCTCGCCCCTGATCCCGCTACGACCGCACCGCAGCTCATCCACGAGCTGCTCAACTGGACGCTGATGGTAGCCCACGTCTTCGAGCGCGGTGAGCTGGCGCGCGCGCACGCGGGCTTGCAGACGCTCGTCGCGCCTTCTCAGCTGCAGCTCTGCCGACTGCTGCGCCACACGACCTCCCACTGGCTCACCCCGACACGCGCGCTTGAAGACGATCTCAGCGCCGACGATCGTCGCCACTACGCGGCCACCACCTCAAGCATGGCGCGCGACAAGCTCGCTACAGCGCTCGACGCTAGCTGGCGCTGGAGCCTCACGCTCATTGAGGAGGCGGCGACGCGCTGGGCGCTCCCCTACCCTGCCCCGCTATGCCGCGCGCTCAGCGCGAAGATCACACGCGTGCGCTCCGAGGTCTGAGCGTCGCGACGCCTCACCTCGACGCGCCCCGCATCGCAGGCGCCCCTGCACGCTGTCGCTCGTGAGGTCGGGCGCGCACGGGCTGCCATCAAGGCGCGTCGGCGCGACGCATCCATGAGGCCTGCTGAAACCTCAAGCCCGCCACGATCGCGTCAACGCGCGCTTGGGACAACGCGCCGATGCGCTCCCCCAAGCGCGCCTTGTCCACCGACGCGATCCGCGACACGACCACCACGCTCTGCTTGGGCAAGCCGCCCTCGCCAGGATCAAGCAGCACGTTGCCAGGCTCGCGCGCGAGCCTCAGGTTCGTGCTCAGCGCGCACACCACCGTCGTGGTGATACGCGAGGCGTTAAAGACGTCCTCTTGCACCACCACATGGGGGTGAGCTACCCCCACCCCAGGCTCATCCGCGCCCGGCGCGATCCAGAACAGCTCTCCTCGCCACACGCTCAGCTCCTGCCATTGGCGCGTTGATCCCTGACACCCACACGGCCACACGCGACGCCTCTCACAATCCACCTCATACGCTCACGCGTCGGCTCGCTCACGCCAATCTGCTCGGCGCGCCTTGCTCATTTTACATCCTATGCCATATTCCTGACGCACAGCTTGAGGGAGCGCGCCTCAAAGTGGGAAAATCAATACATTTCGCGATAAATTTACAGCGCTGTTGAAAACTCACGCCTCACCCCCTATCTTAAAGAGACAGAGAACACCCTCTGGCGTGTCACACAACTACCCCCTTTAACACCATCTTATCCCAAGGAATGCGCGCATGTTAAGCATCGACGAGGCCCTCACTGAGCTGCAAAAGCAAGCTGGATTTATCGCCGCAGCCATAGGCCACGCGGACAGCGGCATGGCCCTTGGCACGTTGGTCAGCGACAGCAAGTTTAACATCGACATCGCTGTCGCCACCAACACCGAGGTCGTCAAGGCCAAGCACAAGGCCATGCAGGCGCTGGGGCTGAGCGGCGGCATCGAGGACATCCTCATCACCCTCGACAAGCAGTTCCACCTCATCCGCCCCTTGGCCGCTAACCCCTCTGTCTTCTTCTACCTCGCGCTGAGCCGCGACAGCGCCAACCTCGCCATCGCGCGCTTCAAGCTCGCTGAGATCGAGAAGAAGCTCGAGATCTGAGCTGTCAACCCCAAGAGAAACGCGCGCGATGATTTAGGCAGGAGCAGGAGAGCAGGCCATGAAACACCCCAAAACCCCCGACGGCGCTGACCTCAGCGATAGCAAAGCTCGCCCTCCTGTCACGCTCGCCAGCTGGCTGCCCCCCCTCTCGGGGGGCAGCGCTAAAACCTTCTCACCGCAAGACACCACCCTCAGCGCCGAGAGCTCCTCTAGCTTAGAGGAGCACACGGAGGCTTCCTCACGCCCCTCCGTGCCTGCGCTGCCTGAGCCGCTGGACGCAGACGCGCTGCTGGCCAGGATCGCCACGGTCGCTGGCTTCTGCGGCGGCGCGGTGCTTGATATCGAGTGGGGCGAGCTGCTGGGCGCCAACTCGCACGCCGAGCTGGACGTGGATCTGGCCGCGCAGCTGGCGCTGGCGAGCCTGACCATGGTCGAGGGGCAGTGGCCCGAGGAGGTCATCACCACCACCTCCACACACCACGAGATCATCACCACCCTGCGCACCCCCGTCCTCACCATGATCTGCTACACCCTCTGGCAGCGCGACCGCACCAACCTCGCCATCGCCCGCGCCGCCCTGCCCAAAGCCCTCGCCAGCGCTCACCTCTGACGCTGATGCCTGTCTCACCAGGTGATGCGCGCCCCCAACGCGCGGGATACACGCCCCCTCACACTCTGCGGCTACAAGGTTTGAGGGGGCCTCGTCATCGGTCAGCGCAGCGCTAAGCGGATCGCACGCTCTACGGGCGCCAGCTCACCGTCAGCGCGCATCGGATCGAGCGCCACGCTCGGCAGCAGCCCCGGCTGCGCCATAAAGCGCGGCGTCTGGCCACGGTGCGGCTGCGCGCTGTGCACCAGGAACGGGTGACACAGATATACCGTCCCCGCAGGCCCCGTAGCGAGCAGCTCGGGCGATGATGACGACGACGCGAAGCCATCGCGCGCCAGCGCTCCGAGCGTCAAGCCCGCCTCCCCAAACGGCGCAAGCTCACGCGCGATCGTCAGGTGCGACCCCGCGCGCAGCCGCGTCGGCGCGTCCTCCTCGCCGACGTCCGAGAACAAGAACAGCATCAGCAGCGCGCGCCCGCGCGAGCTGATGTTAGCGCGCCACCTCATGAAGTCCGGCTCCTGCTCAAAGCCGAAGCTCACGTCCACGTGCCAGCCGCAATCCCCAGGATCCTCATGGCCTGGGAAGCGGATGGGGAACGTCCCCAAGCTCCCGCGCGGCTGCCACCGCCCAGGCCCCACCAGCGCGTCGAAGGCCGCGTGGAGCTGTGGCGTGTTGGCCACCTCGCGAAACAGCGGGTGGGCGATCTCCCCGATGCGAATCACAGGCTGCGTCCACGTCGTCGGATCGTCCGGCGCGCATCCGGTCGCGCGCCACAGCAGCGCGCGGCACGCGTGCGCTTGCTCACGCGAGAAGGCGTCATCGACGCGCACGTAACCTTGATGGACAAGCTGATCAATCTGCGCGCTCGCGAGCGCGTTAAAGCGAGGGTTCATCACGATCTCCTTGAAGCTTCTGTGGGCTGATATGAGCGCACGAGCGCACACAACGCGCGCTAAAGCGCGCGCCTGTGGACGCTCAGGACTTGCGGCGAGTCGCCGCGCTCAGCCGAGCAAGAAGATGGTGAAGCACATGATCATCGGATGGTGCCCTCGTCACAGCGCGCGC
>CAYXWB010000077.1:6516-17996 GCA_964468515.1 uncultured Bradymonadales bacterium
AGATCGTCCAAGCGAGCGGGCGCGCGGCGCGCTACACTGCGCGCGCTCACCTCGCGCCTGGCGCGCCATCCCCAAGGAGTGTGCTCATGGACCCAGCCCAATCAGCCTTGAGCTTTGAGACGCCCGAGCAGCTTGAGCAGTGGCTGCGCGACAACCACGACAGCGCCCAAGAACTCTGGGTGCGCATCTTCAAGAAGGGCTCAGGCACGCCCTCGGTCGCCTGGGCCGACTGCGTCATCGCGTGCTTGATCTGGGGCTGGATCGACGGCCAGAGCAAGCCGATCGATGCGCGCTGCTACATGCAGCGCCTCACGCCGCGACGCGCACGCTCAAGCTGGTCCAAGAGGAACACCGAGCACGTCGCGCGCTTGATCGCTGAGGGGCGCATGCAGCCGCCAGGCTTAGCGCAGGTCGAGGCCGCGCGCCAAGATGGCCGCTGGGACGCGGCTTACGCGGGCTCAGCCGACATGGTCATCCCCGACGACTTCTTGGCCGCGCTCGCACACAACCCCGCCGCCCAGGCGCGCTTTGACACGCTCAAGCGCGCCGAGCTGTACAGGATCTACCACAACCTCCACTCAGCCAAGCGCGCCGAGACGCGCACCCGACGCATGGACGCCATCATCGCGAAGCTTGAGCGCGGTGAGGCCCCCTGATAAGCCCACCACGCGCCGGCGCGCGCACAGCCTATCGCTCCCCACCCGCCCCACGAGAGACGCAGCACGATGCAGAGCTTCGAGAAGATCTCCCCAGGCCACATCACCGAGGCGCACCTCATCGAGATGGTGTTCCCCGAGCAGACCAACCACTACGGCACCCTGTTCGGCGGCCAAGCCCTCGCCCTGATGGACAAGGCCGCGTTCATCGTCGCGTCGCGCTACGCGCGCCGCTCGGTCGTCACGGCCAGCAGCGAGCGCTGTGACTTTCATGTGCCCGTACGTCAGGGACAGCTCGTGGAGCTGCACGCGCGCATCATCGCCACGGGCAAGACCTCCATGAGCGTCGAGGTCACGCTCATCGCCGAAGACCTGCTCACCGGCGATCGCCAGATGGGCACGCGCGGGCGCTTCGTGATGGTCGCGCTTGACGCCCACGGCAAGCCCACCACCATCCCCCCGCTTCACCCCGAGGTGGCCGCCTGAGCAGGTCTAATTTGAGCGATGCGTCGCGCCTTGACAGGCGCACCGCTCACACACGACCTCCCGAGCGGTGCGTCGCAAGTCTTGATTCTAAGCGGGGATCGTCCAAGTCACGCCTTCACTTGCAGTGGGCGCCAACCTCAAGGCGCGGTGTGCGCCCACGCACAGAAGATCAGGCCGCCGATGAAGGTCGCGTCCGCTTGGCGACGCTCCTCCACGATGCGCGCGTCGATCGTGTCGAGGTCGAGCTCCTGCGCGGTCACGACCCCGTGACGCGCCATGCGCGGCAGCATCACCTGGAGCAGCGGCGCGATGGGGCTGTGCTGGGTGGGCGTCTGCACGATCGCCTCCGCGCGGATGTGCACAAGGTGCAGCCCCGCGCGCGTCAGCGCGCTGGCGAGCTCTAGCCCCATGTGCACGTTCGCCCCCTCGCGCGCCACCGTCTCCCACGTCCACGCGTGCGCGCGCTGCTGCAGCGGCAGCGCCGCGCCGTCAGTCGCCACGGTCGTCGCATCGTGCTCTTGCAACACCATCAGCCCCTCGGGGCGCAGCGCCTCGGCGACGCGACGCAGCGCGACTACGGCGTCAGGCTGATACATCAGCACGCGCCGCCACACGGCCGCGTCAAACGGCGCGTGCGCCTCAAGCTGCGGGCGCAGATCACCCACCTCAAAGCTGACATGGTGCAAGCCAAGCGCGCGCATGCGCTCACGCGCAGCCTCGATGGCGTCGGGATCGCGATCCACGCCGACCACCTGCCCTGTGGGGCCAACCAAGCGCGCGATGAGCGCCGTGACCGCGCCCGCGCCGCAGCCCACATCAAGCACGCGCATGCCCTCGCTGATGCCCGCGTCCACGAGCAAGCGCTCGGTGATGTCCTCTCCAGGTGCTCCCATAACGCCACGCTCCTTACAATGATGCGATGCGCGCTCAGCTTGGCACGTCAGCGCGAGGCAGCGAAAGCGCGGATCTTTCACCTCAAGCGGCGAAGGTTTCGATCTTGGCGCTCAACCCGCGCCACGGGTCGGCGATCACGTCACCACGCGTCATTCAGGCGCAAGGGCCTCTTGAGACAGGTCTCATTTGAGCGATGCGGCGCGCCTTGACAGGCGCGCCGCTCACACACGACCTCCCGCGCGGTGCGTCGGACAGGCTGATGCTGTGCGACGAGCGTCTAAGCTAGGCTGACCTTCGCGAGGAGGCTCGCCAGAGCGCCACTTGTGCGAGGGTGCCACACGCGTCATCAGCGCCGCGACGCTTCACCCGCCAACGCGTGAATCGTCGCGGCCAGCTCTCCGCCCTCCAAGAGCGCCATGAGCCGGTGGCCGCCAGCGTCCACCGCGCGTAGCGCGATTGACGTGTGGCGTGCGAGCGCCACGCTGTCTTGAAAGGGCACGACCTCATCGTGAGGATCGTGAAAGATGACAAGCGGCGCGCGTGAGCACGCCGCGCGCGCACGCTCCAGCTGCTGCTGCGCATCCGCGCGGCGCGTCCACGCGTGCACCCTCGCGACGGCCGGCGCGAGGAGGATGGTGGGGCCGCGCCAAGCGCCAGATGCGATCAGCTCCACCGCCACGGCGCCGCCCCAGCTTGAGCCGACGAGCACATCAGGAGACGTCTGCGCCAGCGCTGAGGCTGCGATACGCACGCACGCCTCAAAGCTGCGCGACAGCGCCGCCGCGAACAGCGCCTGCCCGCGCACCACAAGCCACAATGCCACCGCGACGCTCATCGCGCCTGCTAACGCCCACGCCCCCGCGACGATCGCCGCGATGAGCAGGAGCGAGGCGACCCCAGCCACGACGCGCACCTCAGCCAGCGACGCGAGCTGACGCACCGCAGAGTTGCGCCTGCGAAGCTGCGTCAACCCCATCATCAGATCGGGCGCGGTGACCGCGAAGCCTCGCGCGCGCAGCGCGCGCACCTTGCTCCCGTTCGGGTGACTCTCTAACCCATGAATAAAGAGGACGCTCACGCTCGCTTGAGCGCGCGAGCTGGGACAAGCCTCATCCATACATACCACCTGCCGAAGACCACTTAGCGGCTGCCGTGTATGCGCTACAAAGACGCGCTACGCGAGGTTCATCACCTACGCGTCAACAGCCTACAGCACGCGCACCCCAAACCCCAACGCCTCCCGCTGCACCTGCACCCGCCCCTCGCCTAGACAGCGATGCGACGCCCGGGAGCAGGCGCACCGCTCACACACGACCTCCCGCGCGGCGCATCGCCAGTGTAGATTCTAATGCGCATGTGCGCGCCGCCTGAAGCGAGGTTGTGTCGCTCGCGATCAAGCCACCATGCCGATGCGCGAGCGCGGCGTTGACAGCACGCGACGCTGCGCCTCTAGCGCTGCTGCCGGATCGACGCGCGCCCGCAGGCGACTGAGGCCGTGCGCTGAGCCAGGGCGGCTGGCACCCAGCGCGCTGGGGCGTCATCGATGTCTGCGACAAGACGCGCTCAGCAACGGACGCGCACGCGCGGCGCGTACAGTGCGTGGCGCTTGGCCTCTTTGTCATGGCGTCGCGGCGCGCTCAGCCGCGCGGCGGCTGTGGCTTGCGCGCGACGAGCGTCGCGAACAGCGCCTTGTAGCGCTCACCGCGCTCATCGCGCTGATGAAACTCACCCACGGCCTCCTCGTAGCGCAGCAGCTCCCAGCCTTGATAATACGCGCGCAGCTCGCCCTCATCGAAGACGAAGGGCAGCGCGATGGGGCAAGGCAGCCGCGCGGAGGTGATCGGCGCCACGATCAGGTGCAGCCCATCGGGACGCGTGACGGCTTGCATGTCCTTGATGACCGCTGGCACGCGCGCCGCATCCAAGAACTGGAACACCACCGTGCTGATGATGTGGTCGACCGCGCCGCCCGGCAACACCTCAGCGAGCGTGGCCTGATTGATGTCGTAGAGCTGCGCTGAGAGGTCGATGCCCTCGGCTGCCTGGATCTCTGTCAACGTGGCGAGCGCCTCCTGCGACCGATCGAGCGCCGTGATCGCGAACCCTCGCTGCGCCAAGAAGAAGCTGTTCCTGCCTCGCCCGCTGCCCAGATCCAAGATGGCGCGACCTGCTGAGGCCTCAAGCGCCGGGAGCAGCGCGCGGACCTCGGAGTGCGGCGCGGTGAGCTTGTGCTTCTTCTCAAAGTAGCGCTCGGGCTCGCACAGAAACGCGAGCTGGCAGCGCAGTGATGTATCAATGGGCTCCACCTTGTGCCACGCGCCAGGCTCAATGAGCTGCGGCCCAGACGCCGCATCAATGACCTGAGAGGACACCACCTCGCCAGCTTCAGTGAGGTACGTGAAGCGCAGGGCGCCGGCGAGCACTGTCAAGCGCGCCCAAGTCCCCTCACCAGTGTTATGTCTCTGCTGAAAGCCCTGGGGCAGCGTCTGCGCGCTCCACTGGGGCATGAGCTTGTAGACCTTGAGGTCCTGCATCTTCTGTCACTCCATGTCTTACTGACGCGATGGTGGCTTTGCGAGCGCCCCTGCAGGAGGCTAGGAGCTTAGCAGGAGCTAGCGTAGGTTTTGCGCCATGCTCTTGAGCATGCCGATGAAGGTCAGCCCCCAAGCGGCGAGCGCCACCCAGATAGACCAGCGCGGGATCGCCATCAGGAACGGCAGCGCCAGCGCCTCTGACAGGCCGTAGGTGCAAGCGGTGTACATCCCGAGCGGGAAGACCGCGCCCCAGTAGTGCGGATGATAGGTGAGCGGCACGCCCCGGTACAGGTGGCGCCAGATGCCCAGGATGACGAGCATCGGGATCCACCAAGTGGCGGTCGCCCAGAAGAAGAGCGTAAACCCCTTCAAGAATGGCAGCAGCTCCGCCAGAAACAAGGGCCTCGGCGCCACCGCGATGAGCAGCGTGCCGGCGAGCGTTGAGATCGCCATCGCCCCCATGTTAATCCAATACGGCGGGGTCAGATCAGCGGGCGCCATGGCGAAGAAGATATACCGATAAAAGATCATTGAGATCAGCCAGATATACAGCATCCCGCCAGCCAGCCAGGTCACCAGCGAGAAGAAGAGCAGCGGCTCAAACCACGCGCTCTGATGGGCGGCCAAGAGGCTCGACGACGCCGACACCGACTGTGTGGCGACCACCGCCACGAGCCAACCGCCGTGCAGGTCGCGCGCCAGCTCGGGCTTGTCGCGCTTGACGGTCAATCCGGCGAAGATCGCGTAGGTGAACCCAAGCCACAAGATCACAGCCACCGCCCACAACCCCATGGCGACCGCAGGCCAAGTGACGACCACGAGGCACTGGCTCGCGAGCACGCCTGTGGCGGCGACCCATGTGAAAAACCCCACGCCTAGGCGGTGATCGAGCAGGTCGGCGAGCATCGCGCCGGGGTAGCGCGCCAGGCGCAGGAGGGCGACCGCCCAGAGCGTCACATAAGAGGCGAGGTTGAGGGCAAAGAGCGCCACGGCGAGCGCGCGCATGTCGAGGCGCTCGCAGGCGATCGAGACGATGCCAGTCGCCATGACCAAGGCGAAGTACGCGGGCGGAAACGCGCGCACGCTCCAAGGGGCTTTGACCCCGCCGCGCTGGCCCTCAGGGGCGAGGGCATCAAGCTTGCTCGGTTGCTCGTCGGCCACATCATGCTCGTCTATCAGAGGCGCTCAGGCGAGCCGGTACAGGTAGCGCAATAAGCCCGCGTTGAGGAGCAAACAGCCCAAGCTGACCAGCGCAGCGGGCACGACCACAGCGAGGTTGCCGCCGAGGTAGGCGTTGACCGTGACCGTGAGCAACCACAGCTGCAAGATGAGGATGAGGACGACAAACAAGAAGATGGCGTTGACGATCGTCATGCGCTGCTGACCACGCAGCGGCGACCTCTGCGGCTTCATACTCGCCTCTCCACGCCGGTCGCGAAGATCTGGCCATCGCGCACCTCAAGCAGCACGCGCGGCAGCGGGCGACGCGGCGGCCCAGCCAGGGGACGCCCGCTGGCGGCGTCGAACCAGCCATTGTGACACGGGCAGTGCAGCTTGCCCTCGTTGAGCGCCGGCAGGATGGGGCACAGCAGATGCGTGCACTGTTGATCGTAGGCCACATAGGTGGACTCATCGAGGCGCACCAGCAAGCGCGGCGTGCTGCCCTCAGGATATTCGAAGAGCTTGGTCTCGCCGACCGCCAGCTCGTCGACCCGAGCGATGGCTTGCGCGGCCGTTGACGGCTCTCTACCAAGCAGGCTCTTGACCACGACCCAGCACTGGCCGACGGTGAACCCCAGGCTTGTGAGCACGCCAAATTTGACCAGCTCACGTCGCGACACGTAGCTGTCTTGATCCCGGTCGATCGGGAAGTCCTTGCGCCACCGGGGCTGGTCTTGAGGCGCGCGCCCATCTGGGGGCACCGTCTCTTGACCGGCGTTGTCTTTGGTTCGCTTCATCTCGATGGCTCCTTGGGAGGCAGGGCGACAGACGTCTCCAACAGATTGGTGGTCAACGCGTTCTCGGTGACCTCGTGGCTCACCGAGGTGACACGCAGGCTGGCGACGACGTCGACCAGGCTGATGGGACCGCGCGGCACCATCATGTTGACCTTGGTCTTGATGAGCTGGTTGCCGAATTGAAACGCGTTAGAGGGCATCGAGCGTGGGCGCAGCAGGCTGATCTCCTCGCGCGTGCCATAGAACAGCGCTTGGCTGGGGCAGACGGTGGCGCACATCGGCTTGAGGCCCACGGAGGTGCGGTCGTAGCAGAGATCGCACTTCATCATCAGCTTGGACTCAGTGTCCATCTTGGGGATGCCAAAGGGGCACGCCATCACGCAGTTGTTACACGCGATGCAGCGCTCCTTGATGGCCGACTGGACCACGCCATCGCTCGTGCGCTTGATGGCATCGGCGGGGCAGACCTCCGCACAGGTCGGCGTCTCACAGTGCATGCACACCACGGGCACGGTCTGCGGGGAGCGGCGGCGGTCGATAAAGTCGAGCTGGATCATCGACTGGCCCTTGTGCGTGTCGCACTCGGTGCAGGCTTGAACACAGGCTTGGCAGCCGATACATCGGCCAATATCGATGAAGAACTCCATCTCCTCTGGGACGCTCATAGACTACCTGCTCGGTGAGGGGCTCATGATTCCATAGGGCGCGCGCATCTACTGCTGTCGCTTGAGCCTGTCGGCGTACGGGGGCGGCCCGTCAGCCCTCGCGACCTTGACCGCGCAGACCTTGTACGCGGGGATGCCCGAGATGGGGTCCTGCGCCGAGATCGTGAGCTGATTAGCGCTCTTTCTGCCCGCCCAGTGGTAGGGGATGAAGACCGTGTCTGGCCGAATGGTGTCGAGCACGAGGGCGCGCAGCGTGCAGTCGCCGCGCCTGGAGGTGGCCGTCGCCCAGTCGCCGTCCTTGATGCCAAGCCGCTCAGCCAGCCGCGGGTGAAGCTCAATGCGCGGCTCCGGATAGTGGTCGATGAGCGGGCCGATGCGACGGGTCTGCGTGCCCGATAAGAACTGGCTGACCACGCGACCCGTGGTCAAGATGATCGGGTAGTCCTGATCGACGTCTTCGACCGGAGGCCTGTACTCGGAGAGGTTGAAGCGCGCCTTACCATCGGGAAAATAAAACGGCCCGCTGCCTTGAGCGACTGGGTTCCAGGAGCCCGGCTCGAACAGCCGTGGCGTGCCGCGGTGGTCATCGATGGGCTCACCCTCAGGCGTCTCGCTGGGGCAGGGCCAGAAGACGCCGTATTGACGCTCGATCTTCTCGTAGGTGACGCCCGAGTAGTCGCTGACGCCCCCCTTGGAGGCGCGCCCCAGCTCCGCGAAGATCTCGCCGGGGCTTGTGAACGTCATCCCCTCCTCGCGCCCCAGGGCCTTGGCAATATCCTGGATGATCTTCCAGTCTTGGCGAGCCTCGCCTGGGGGTTCGACCGCCTTGTTGATCTTGATGATCCGCCCCTCAAGCTGCGTGACGGTCCCCTCATCTTCCTCCTGAAGTGAGCCCGGCAAGACGATGTCGGCAAAGCGCGCCGTCTCGTTGAGGAAGAAGTCAATGGCGACATAAAACTCGAGCTTGTCGAGCATCTTGCGGATGAAGTTGTTATCTGGCAGTGAGACGACTGGGTTAAAGCAGATGCTGAGCAGCCCCTTGATCTCATCGCGGTCGATGAGCCGGAAGATCTCATAGGCGTCGGCCCCTGGCTGGGGCAGCTCGTCTGGGGCCATGTTCCAGATGTCGGCGATGTAAGCGCGATGCGCCGGGTTCGCCAGATCGCGCCCGCCCGGCAGCTGATCGCACTTCTGGCCGTGCTCGCGCCCACCCTGACCATTGGCCTGGCCAGTGATGGTGCCATAGCCGCAGCTCTCGCGCCCGATGCGCCCGCTGGCCAGGACGATGTTGATGGCGCCCATGACGTTCTGGACCCCGTTGCTGTGATGCTCGATCCCGCGCGCATGCATCAAGAAGCTCGTCTTCGCCTCCCCCCACCACTGCGCCGCTTGGCGTATGGCGTTGGGGGCGACGCCGGTCACCTCAGAGGTGCGCTCCAGGGTCCACGCGTTCACTGACTCTGCGAGCTTGTCGAAGCCGACGGTGTGGCGCTCGATAAAGTCGTGGTCGAGCCAGTCGTGCGCGATCATCAAGCGCAGGATGCCGTTGAACAGGGCGGCGTCTCGACCGGGCTTGATGGGCAAGAACAGGTCACAGGTGCGCGCCAGCGGCGTCAGGCGCGGATCGACCACGATCACCTTCGCGCCGTTCTCACGCGCTTGCCACACATAGTCGGTCGTGATGGGGGCGCACTCGGCGACATTGGCGCCGCTGATCCAGATCACCTCGGCGCCTAAGATGTCCGCCCAGGGGTTGGCCGCGCGGTCGACGCCGAACGACTTCTTGTTGCCCGCCGCCGCGCTGACCATGCACAGCCTGCCGTTGTAGTCGATATGAGAGGTCTTGAGGGTCTTGTGGGCGAACTTGCCCATCAGATAGGTCTTCTCCGTGGTCAGGCTCGCCCCGCTCAAGATCGCAAACGCGTTGTCCCCATAGCTCGACTGGATGCGCGCGATCTCGCAGGCGACGCGCTCGATGGCCTCCTCGTAGCCCAGCTCGCTGAAGCCCCTGGGGTCGGACCGATCCTTCTTGTAGGCGTGCAACAGCCGGTCGGGGTGATTGTTCTGCAGGTAGCGCTTGACGCCCTTGGGGCACAGCTTGCCCCGGTTGAACGGGAACTCCATCCAAGGCTCAAAGCCGATGACCTGCTCGTCTTTGACCTTGAGCTGGATGCCGCACTGCTGGCCGCAAAAACAACAGTGGGTCTTGACCAGCCTGTCAGGCTCAACCTCCGGGTCATTGTTCCACCCGCGGGCGTAGGCCAGATGCGGCCCGAAGCCTTCGATCATCTCGGCAGATTCGGGATAAGGGCCCAGCGGGCCTGCCTCTGTTTTGCTCATAGGCTCATCATCGTGGTGGTGCTGCTTGAGGGGGTCACGGATGAAAGTTCTGCGCGTCTTCTTCGCCCAGGGGTCCACCCCCAAAACCGGGGTTGACGTGCTGAGGCATCGGCGGCCTCTCCTTGGTGTCGCTCAGCGCCCGCCCTCCCCGATGGTGCTCGTACATCTTGCCCTGCGCCAGCGCCAAGGACGCCCGACGGCACGGGGGGCAGATCCACTGATAGTGCTCGACGTCACCGTTGACGCTGTAGTCAAAGCCCAGCGCGCGTTGGATCTTGATGAGATCTTCGACGTGCATCTTGGAGGAGAAGGCATGGCCGCAGCGACGGCAATGGGCCGGCTCCTGTGCGCTGGCGTTATCTTTATAGAGCGCGACCCCCAGCTGAGCGGGGCGCTGAAAGACATGGAAGAACTTCCCAAAAGGCAGCCACAAGAAGGTCGCGATGACCGTGATGGCATGCAAGATCGCGATAAATGAGAACGCGAAGCCAGCCATCCAAGTGTAGCTCGCCGTGAGCATCAGCCCCGTGACGCTGACCGCGAAGAGCAAGAACAGCGGCATGAAGTCCTCAGCCAGCTGCTGCACGGAGGCGAAGCCCTTGTCGACCATGCGCCGGCGCATCGCCAGCATCACCCCGGCGATGACGAGGAGCGACGCCCACACCAGGCCGTGAAACAGGAAGAAGGCCAGCGTCGATTCGGCAGGAAATGAGAAGGCCGGGAACCCGAAGACGTAAGCCTGATAGATCCCCATCCCCTCGGCTGACGGGCCAAAGTGCAGCCAGCCGAAGACCAGCGGGAAGGTGATCGCGGCGGCGATGATGCAGCCCCACATGAGCAGCATGTGCGTCAGCCCTCGCAACGTGCCGCGCTTGAAGATGAAGCGATTGGCGAGGATGTCCGTGGCAAATCGTCCGCCCGCCAAGCGCAGCCGCCTCAGCGGGGAGCCTCCGATGAAGAGCGCGCGCCAGCCCTGGCGCCAGTAGGTGCGCGTGGGCGGGCGCTGCAACCACATGACGTAGCGGTAGGTCAGCCCAAAGGTCGCGAAGAGGATCGAGAACGTGTACGCGACCAGCGCTGCGTCAAAGTGAGAGAGGTTTCGGGAGCCTAGGACGATCAACGCAGCGAGCGCGAGCGTGACGAGGCTTCCCCACCCTGTAGCTTTGATCACCTCTCGGTTCATCGTCGTTCCAAGCTTTATAGGTCATGACACAGTGATTAACAGTTAGCGCGGCGCATATGCGACGCACGAGGTGAGCTCATGATGAGACTTGAACCTTAAGGGCCGCTGCTTGCAAAAGCAAGCAGCGCCCCCCAAATGACCGCGCCACGCGCAGCAGATGGCGACCCAAAAACCCAAAATACACGTTTATTATCAAGCAGTTGAAACTCAACAACCTCACCCTAAACTTTAACCAGAGCGCGGCGACCGAGCGCCCCTCAGCTGCCGCGTCTGCTCCCATGGCGGGGTCCCTGGTGAGCTCAGCGCGAGCAGCAGTGCGCCGCGATCGTCTGCTGATGTTGGGCGTCCTGGCGCAAGTGCTTATGATGTTGTGGAGCGCGGCAGGCGAGCTCGACTGATTCGCCGTTTGGCATCAGCGCAGCGCTCAAAGATTGAAGATCGGGAGCGAGGCTTGCGCGCGCTAATTTGTATGTGAGTCACGCGCCGCTGGCTTCTATCGCTTCGCGCTGTCTCGCAGATGCTCGCAGAGGTTCATGTACTGATAAGATGAGACTGTCGACAAAGCCTCGCTCCTGTGATGGCGGCACATCGACAGCGATGACCGCTTCACCGCTCGATGTGAACCGCTCACGCCTCGCGCTCGCTTGTTGCGCTTGGTCGAGGCCTCCCATCACACCCCATCTCCCCTTCCCCCCCACGAGGAGCTCCCGGGTCTGTCCCGAGTATCTGCAGCAGGGGCCTAAACAATTGAGAAGAATAAGAAA
>CAYXWB010000078.1:0-4416 GCA_964468515.1 uncultured Bradymonadales bacterium
CGCGGCCGAACCGGCGCCGCACAAGCGGCGCCGTTTCGGCCGCGTCAGCGGCGCGCTGCTCGCGCTCGTCATCTGCGCGGGGCTTGGCTGGACGCTGTGGCTTGGCCCTGAGCGTGAGGATGAGGCGCTGGCGCGTCAGCTGGAGCGCTTGGACCCGCTCAACCCCGCCCCCTTTGAGCGCGCCTTGGCGCGCGCGAGCGAGCGCTTTGGCGCCAACGCGCAGACCTCGCGCCAGCGCGCGCTGTTCTTGCAGGCCGCGCTCGCGCTGTCTCACCCCGAGGGCGAGCCGCTGCCCACCGAGACGCCCGATGAGAGCGCGTGGGGTCGAGGCGCGCGCGTGTTCATCGCGCTGCATGGGCGCGATATGGCGCGCGCGCTTGGCGAGCTGACCGCGCTGGAGTTCGCCGCGCCGCAGGCGCTGCCCACGCTCTGGGCGCGCGCGTGGCTGGAGGAGGAGCGCGGCCGCTATGCGCAGGCGCGCCAGCGCTACGCGCTGGCGCTGGCGCGCTTCCCCAACTTCTTGCCCGGAGCGCTGGGGCTGGCGCGTGTGGCGATGCGTCTGGGCGACGCTGAGGCGCTCACCCAGGCGCTGTCGCGCGTGGAGGCGCTCAACCCCTCACACCCTTATCTGGCGCTGCGCGATGCGCAGGCGCTCTCCGCGCAAGAACTCGTGCGCCTAAGCCGCGCTGGCGAGCCTGCGCCGCCGCTCAAGCTGGAGGCGCGCGATCGCTTCCTGAGCGCCTATGCGCGCTACGTGCAGGCGATGGCCGCGTGGCGTCGTGGCGACGGCGAGGCGGCCTCACAGGCCGCCTCGCAAGCGCTGGCGCTTGAGCCAGGGCTTGGCCCCGCGCTGCTCTTGCGCGCGCTGTGGCAAGCTCAGCACGCGCCGATCGAGGAGGCGGTGACGAGCCTCATGGCGCTGGCGAGCATGGAGGGCCAGAGCGCGCGGGCGCGCCTGACGCTGATGAGCGCCGCGCCTGTGGCGCTGACCCAGGCAGGCCGCCCCGATCTGGCGCTCGCGTTCGCGCTGGATGAGGGGATCGAGGGTGGGATGCGTCAGCTCGTGGAGGGGCTCTCCGAGCGAGAGCGCGCCAGCTGGCGCGTCACGCGCGTGCCCGCGCTGTCCTTATCCCCCCAAGAGATTCAAGCCGCAGGACCCTTGGCAGGCGTCGCCCTCACCTCGCTCGCTTACTCCTTATGGGAGTGGGGCAAGGCTGAGGAGGCGCTCGTCGCGCTCAATCGCCTCGAAGACCTCGGCCTGTCCACCCCGCAGAGCCGCCTGTTACGCGTCGCAGCGCAGCTGCGCTTGGGTCGACGCGGCGAGACGCAGGGCGCGCTGCGCGCGCTCCAGGGGGAGGTCGCGCTGGAGCTCGCGCGCGCGATGATCTCGCTGATGGAGCGTCGCGATGTGGAGGCGGCAGAGGTGATGCGCGCGGTCCCCGTCGCGCAGTGGCCTGGCCCCGTCGCCGCGCGCGTGGGGATGAACGCGGCGCTCGCCACGCAGCGCCCCCATGAGGCGCTGGAGCTGCTCCAGCAGCACCCGTGGTCGCCGCTGTACGAGGCGCTGACGCAGCGCCAAGCGCTGCGCGCGCGCGCGATGCAAGGCGCGCAAAACGAGGCTTATTTAGCGCTATCAAAGCGCGTCCCCGCGCAGGAGCTGACCAGCGTCTCCGCGCTCTTGGATCTGGCGTGGGCGAGCTTCTGGCAGGGCGACGGTGAGGCGGCGCTTACGCGCGTGGCGCGCGCGCTTGAGCGCGCCCCTGAAGAGCTGGAGGCGCACCTGTGCGCCGGGCTGGTGCTGCGCCAGCTCGGCCGCCATGATCGCGCGCGTGAGCATCTGGCGCGCGTGGCGGGTGCCAGCGCGGAGGACGATCCGCTGCTGTCCTATCAGCTCGGCTTGGTCTACCTGGAGCTTGGCCGCGACGAGGAGGCGCACCGCGCCCTCTATCGCACCGTCCTGGCCGATCGCGCCCATCTGGGCGCGCTGCGCGGGCTAGGGCAGCTGTTCGCGCGCGGCGATCGCGCGCTGGGCAAGCGTGAGTTCACGCGCTTTCTGATCGGCTATGAGGGCCAGAGCCGCTGGCGCGCCCAGCGCGGCGAGGTGCTCAAGTGGTTGGCCGTGTTCCACGGCAGCCGCGAGGGCGCCGCCGAGGGGCTGTACTTCTTGCAACGCGCCGAGAAGGAGATCGGGCGCAGGCCCGATCTCCTGGTCGAGCAGGGCCGCTACAGCGTCGCCTCGGGCAAGGGGGCGGCGGCGCGCGAGAGCTTCATTGAGGCGCTGCGCGGTGACACGTCGATGGCCGCAGCCCATCATGGCTTGGCGAAGCTCGCGCTGGAGGCCAGTGACACGAGCCTCGCGCTCGACCACCTCAAGAAGTTCTTGGAGCTTGAGCCCCATGGCGCTCAGGCGCGCTGGGCGCGCGAGCGTCTGGCGGCGCTTGCGCCGCCAGCGCGCCCATAAGCGCGCGATGAGGGCTATGTCATGAGGTATGCGCGATGAGGCGATGGCGGCTGCCGATCGATCCGTTCACCGTGGCGATGGTGGCGGTGGTCTTGCTGGCGAGCGCGCTGCCCGCGCGCGGCGAGGTCGCGCGCGGGCTGGGGTGGGGCGCTGACGCGGGCGTCGCGCTGATCTTCTTCTTGCACGGCGCGAAGCTGTCGCGTGAGGCCATCGTGGCGGGGATTGTGCACTGGCGCCTGCACTTGGTGGTGCTCGGCTGCACCTATGCGCTGTTCCCACTGCTCGCGCTAGCCAGTCAACCCTTGAGCCCCAGCCTCATCTCGCCAGAGCTGATGATGGGCGTGCTGTTCTTGGCGGCGCTGCCGTCTACGGTGCAATCCTCGATCGCGTTCACCTCCATCGCGGGAGGCAACGTATCGGCGGCGATCTGCGCCGCGTCTCTGTCGAACCTCGCGGGCGTGCTGTTGACCCCTGCGCTGGTGGCCCTGCTGATCCAGCGCGAGGGGGAGCTGGCGATGCTCGACGCGGTGTGGAAGATCGTGCAGCAGATCCTCGCGCCGTTTGTGCTCGGGCACCTGGTGCGGCCTTGGCTTGGGGCGTGGCTGATGCGTCACAAGGCGGTGATCGGGCGCGTGGATCGCGGCGTGATCTTGCTGATCGTGTATGTGGCCTTCTCCGCCTCTGTGGTGGAGGGGCTGTGGCGCCAGCTCGGCGGCTGGGAGCTTGTGCGGCTGCTGTTGATGATGGGCGCGCTGCTCGCGCTGATGCTCACGCTGACGCGCTGGCTCGCGCGCGCGCTCGGCTTCGGGCGCGAGGATGAGATCGCGATCGTGTTCTGCGGCACCAAGAAGAGCCTCGCGAGCGGGATGCCCATGGCGAGCGTGCTGTTCGCGGACGCGGCGGGCTTAGGCGCGCTGGTGCTGCCGCTGATGATCTTTCATCAAATCCAGCTCATGGCCTGCGGCGTGATCGCGACGCGCTACGCCAAAGGCGCGCCGCGTCTAGATGAGATCGCTCAGGACGCTGAGACGTCTTGAGCCGGGCGCGCCTTCGCATAGATGCGCTTGGCGATCATCACGAGCCCTAAGGCGATGGCGCCTGTGATGATGCCGATCACCGCGTTCGCCAGCGTGGGGATCACCACGCCCAGGGCGCCTGCGCGCGCGCTGAGATCGTGGACTAGCCCCTCAACCCCTGGGATGCCATGCGCGATGATGCCGCCGCCGACGAGGAACATCGCGATGGTCCCCACGATGCCCAAAAGCTTCATCAGCAGCGGGGCGGCCCATAAGATGGCCTCGCCTAAGCGTTGTGCCGCGCCATTGTCGCGCTGGCTCAGGTAGAGCCCCGCGTCATCAAGCTTCACGATGATCGCGACGAAGCCGTAGACGCCGACCGTCATCAGCACAGAGATCATGGTGAGCACGGAGAACTGGCGCAGCAGCGTCTCAGTGGTGACCGTGCCGAGCGTGATGGCGATGATCTCTGCGGACAGGATAAAGTCTGTGCGGATCGCGCCGCGCACCTTCTCTCGCTCAAAGGCGACAGGATCGACCTCGGGCGCCTCGATCGCATCAATGAGCGGATGTTCCGCCTCATCGTCGCGGTGAGAGAGCTTGTGGACGATCTTCTCAAAGCCCTCGTAGCACAAGAATGCCCCGCCAAACATCAGCAGCGGCGTGATGGCGACTGGGACAAACGCGCTGATGGCGAGCGCCGCGGGCACCAGGATCACCTTGTTCAGCGCGGAGCCCTTGGCGACCGCCCAGACCACGGGCAGCTCGCGCTCGGAGACGACGCCTGTGACCTGCTGCGCGTTGAGCGCGAGGTCATCGCCGAGCACGCCTGCGGTCTTCTTCGCCGCCACCTTGGTCATCACGGCGACGTCATCGAGCAGCGTGGCGATGTCATCGATCAAGGTGAGCAGGTTCGCTGAGGCCATCGGTGCGCTCCTA
>CAYXWB010000078.1:4516-17966 GCA_964468515.1 uncultured Bradymonadales bacterium
GGCGATGTCATCGATCAAGGTGAGCAGGTTCGCTGAGGCCATCGGTGCGCTCCTAGATGCGGCGAGCTGAAGAGTAGAGGTGCGCAGCGCGGAGGGCTCCGCGGTGGTGCGCGTGCGCCGAACACTAGAGAGGAATCAAGGCCCGGCGACAACTCAAAAGTTGACGCGCTGCGCGCCTCAGCCTCGACTGACGATGGCGCTAGTGTGGGCGCAGGGGCGCGCCTCGCCACGCGCCTCAGGCGCAAGTTAAGCGCTCGCCAGCCCCCGCTGTCACGCGTCATCGCTTGTCTTGTGGGGGCGCGTGCGCACGCTTGCGCCATGCGTCGGCCCGGCCTGCTCGAAGAAGAACCTCTCACGCGCGGAGCGTCTGTCATGGTCACAGTGCATCACCTCAACAACTCCCGCTCGCAGCGCGTCCTGTGGCTGCTCGAAGAGCTCGGCGTGGACTACGAGATCACACGCTATGAGCGCGACCCCCACACCATGCTCGCGCCTAAGTCTTTGCGCGAGGTTCACCCGCTTGGCAAGTCGCCCGTGATCACCGACGGCCCCCACGTGATCGCGGAGTCCGGCGCGATCTTGGAGCATCTTGTGGACACGTATGGCCAAGGGCGCTTGCGCCCTGAGCCTGACTCCGACGCCTATCTGCGCTATCGCTACTGGATGCACTACGCCGAGGGCTCCGCGATGCCGTCGCTGCTGCTCAAGATCGTGTTTGATCAGCTCCCCAAGCAGGGGCCGCTGCTGGCGCGCCCGCTGCTCAAGGGCGTCTCACTGGCGGTGAGCAAGCAGTTCATCGACCCCGAGGTGAACAAGCACATGCGCTACTGGGAGCAGGAGCTGAACGCGCGCCCGCACTTCGCGGGTGAGGCGTTCACCGCCGCTGACATCCAGATGAGCTTCCCCGTGGAGGGCGCGATGTCGCGCGGCGCGGACGTGACCCGCTACCCGCGCCTCACCGCGTGGCTTGACGCTGTGCGACAGCGCCCAGCCTTTCAGCGCGCGCTGTCACGCGGCGGTGAGTTCTCCTTGAAGATGTGAGCTTGGCTCAGAGCTGCGCCTTGATGGCGTTGAGCAGCGCCTCACTGTCAGGCTCCACCTTGGAGTCAAAGCGCTGAATGATGGTCCCATCGCGCCCGACCAAGAATTTATTAAAGTTCCAGCTCACCTGCTCGCCAGTCTCCCCCGTGAGGCGCTGGTAGAGCGGGTGCTGGTCCGCGCCCTTGACGCTGATCTTAGCATACATGGGGAAGTCCACGTTGAACTTGCCCGTGCAGAACGCGGCGATCTCCTCATCGCTGCCGGGCTCTTGGCCGCCGAAGTTGTTGGCGGGGAAGCCGAGCACCACCAAGCCCGCCTCGCGGTGCGCCTCCCACAGCGCTTGCAGCCCCGGATACTGGCGCGTGTAGCCGCACTCGCTCGCCACGTTCACGATGAGCAGCACCTTGCCCTTGTGCTCGGCCAAGCTGGTGGGCCTCTGCTCGATGGTGGTGAGCGGGATGTCATAGATCGACGCGCTCGCGCCCGTGGGCGCGCCCGAAGCGCCTTGGGCGCTCAAGGGCGCGTCCGCGCTCGCGCTTGGGGTCGCGTCTGCGGCCCCGCGCGCCGCTTGCGGCGCGGTCTTATCACAGCCGACGCTCGCGAGCGCGAAGATGATGGCGAGGGCGATGAGGCGCGCTGCGCGCTGAGGCTGACGATGAGGGCGCATGAGGATGCTCCTGGCAGAGATGACGACGCGCGCTTTAGCGCGCGTGCTGGGATGCGTCGCGCGTGGCGAGGAGTTCACCCCTCTCGCCGGTTGGGAACAAGCCCAACACTTCAGAGGTTTGACGCGGCCACAGCTGTGTCAAACCCACACTTGCCCTGAGGAGCGCGAGCTGTCTGCCCCGCTGAAGATTCGCCCCTATCAATGCGATGATGAGGACGCCGTGATGGCGCTATGGCGCGCCGCCTCACAGCGCGCCCATCCTTTTATGAGCCATGAGGGGGAGGGACGAGCGCTTAGGTTTCGTCGCCCAGAGCGAGCGCGTTGATGCGCTGACAGGTGAGGGCTTGATCCTGATGCAGCTTGGCGAGGCGACGACGCGCGAGCCGGGCTCAGTGCTGTGAGACGCACACCAGCGGCGCGCCTTGAGGGGCGCCATGTGGCGCGTGACAGATGCCCAGCGCGTTGTTCTGCAAGACGCAGCGCGTCCCCGCTGTGACGCACACCTTGGCCGGGCGCGCTGTCAGCGCGTCCTCATCCGCCGCGCTCGGCGCGCACGCGCCGAGCGCCAGCGCGGCGCTAAGCGCCGCCCGCGCGCCAGCGCGCGCCCACGCCCTCACGGCTGCACCAGCACGTCATCTGCCTTGGCCTGCGCCTCATCGATCGCGTCGCGCGTGGGGCTGGCGTCCTCACCCTTGACCAGCTTGCGCCCGCGCGTGCGCTCCACCGCGCGCACGCGCTTGTGGATCGCCGCGCGCGCCATCAAATGGGCGCTCAACGGCGCGGTCAGGAACAAGAAGAAGGTGATCAGCACAGGCCCCAAGCTGACCGCGCGCTCTTGCACCGCGAAGTGCAGCGTCCACGCCACCAAGACGCTGCCTACCCCCAGCGTGGTCGCCTTGGTCGGCCCATGCAGCCGCATATAAAAGTCGGGCAGCCGCCACAGCCCGAGCGAGCCCAACAGCGCGAAGCTCGCGCCGATCAACAGCAGCACAGAGACGACAATCTCGCTCACAGCGCTCATAACTTAGCCTCACCTAAATAATGTCGCCGCGCGCGATGTACTTCGACAGCGCCACCGTCCCCACAAAGCCCATCATGGCGATGAGCAAGGCAGCCTCAAAGTAGATCTTGGTGTTGAGCGCGATGCAGCCGATCACGATGAGCGCGACGGCGTTGATGTACATCGTGTCCAGCGCCAAGATGCGATCTGGCATGTCCGGACCGCGCAGCAGCCTGAACAGGTTCATGAGCATCGCGATCGTGATCATAGACGCGGCGATGGTGATTGATACGGCTAACACTGGAAGATCTCCTTGAGCGGTTGCTCGTAACGCGCCTTGACGGAGCTTATCGTCTCCTGTGCATCCGGCACATGCAGCCCGTGCGCGCGCAAGAACTTGCGATCCGCGCTGATCTCCACGGACACCGTGCCAGGCGTCAGCGAGATGCAGCTGGCCAGGAGGCTGATGGCCAAGTCATCGCTCAGATCGAGCGGCAGCTCGATGAACGCGGGCTGCAGTCGATCGGGCGATCGCACTATCTGACGCGCGACGACCAGGCTGGAGATGATAATGTCCCACAGCAGCGTGAAGAACAGCTTCAGCGCCGTCAGCGGCGCCGCGACGCGCGTCTCTCCTGGCCAGAACCGCCGCGTCAGCCACGGCAGCCCGAAGCCCAAGATCACCGCCACCACGATCGTGCCAGGATCGATCGAGCGCTGTAAGAAGATCCAGCTCAGCCCTACCAGCGTGCCGATCAGCAGCAGCGGCCTAGGCGGCTTGCGCGAGCGCGTCGTGCCCGCGCGTGAGGGGTGAGGCGCAGGCGCTTGACTCGGCGTGCTCATGGGACCTCCGTGGCGCTCGCACCTGTCGCGCCGTCAGGCAAGACTCGCGCGATCGTGGCCTTCGTGTTCATCAGCTGCGCGGACGCGCGCTGGGTATAGGCGAGCAGGGGGCCTGCGGCCAGTGAGATCGTCAGCAGCGCGCCTAAGAGCAGCATCACGGGCAGCTCCAGCTGCGGTGCGTCGGCGTCGGGCGTGTCCGCCTCAGCGCTTGCGGGCACATCCCAGAACAGCCGCGTGCCCACCCGGCTCACCGCGATGAGCGTGAACAACCCCATGACCACGATGAGCCCCCACAGCCACGCCGCCGCGCCTTGCGGCGCGATCGCCTGCAAGATCATCGCCTTGCCCAAGAACCCCGACAGCGGCGGCAGCCCCACCACCGCCATGCCCGTGAGCAAGAACGTCACCCCCAAGAAGCGCCGGTGCGTCAGCGCCACGCCTCCCTCGATCTTATCGCTGTAGCCTGTGCGATGGCGCCGGATCAGATCCACCAGCAAGAACGTCAGCGCCCCCAACAGCGTGCTGTGGATCATGTAATACAGCGCCGCCCCAAGGCTCGCCGCGCTGAACATCGCCACCGCGCTCAACAGCAGCCCCACCGATGACACCACCAGCGCGCCCGCCCACAGCCCAAGCCGCGTGGCCGCTACCGCGCCAAGCGTCCCTAACGTCATCGTGATGAGCCCGATCGGCAGCAGCCACGGCTTGGCGATGTCTGCCACCAAGCCCGCGTCCGCGCCAAACATCAGCGTGAACGTGCGGATGATCGCGTACACCCCCACCTTCGTCATGATCCCAAACAGCGCCGCTACCGCAGGCGACGCCCACGCATAGGTGCGCGGCAGCCAGAACGACATCGGGAACATCGCCGCCTTCAGCCCGAACACCACCATCAACAGCAGCGCGCCCGTGGCCAGCAGCGGCGCATCCGCCGCTGAGACCTGCGCCGCGCGCTGCGCGATGTGCGCCATGTTCAAGGTGCCTGTCACCCCGTACACCACCGCGATCGCGATCAAGAACAGCGCCGACCCCGTGAGGTTCAACAGCACATAGTGCAGCGACGCGGTCAGGCGCCGCTTGCCACCGCCGTGCATCAGCAGCCCGTACGAGGCGATCAGCAGGATCTCAAAGAACACGAACAGGTTGAACAGATCGCCCGTCAAGAAGGCGCCGTTGACGCCCATGAGCAGCAGCTGGAACAGCGGGTGAAACCGCTCGTTCTGCCCATCGCTCCCTCCGCACGCGTACAACCACGCGCAGGTGCCCAAGGTGGCCGTCAGCGCCACCATCATCGCGCTGAGGCGATCGAGCATCAGGCTGATGCCAAACGGCGCGGGCCAGTCGCCCATCTGATAGGGGATCACCTGACCCGCGTCGGCGAGCCACACCAGCCGCAGCGCCACGCCCACGAGCGACAGCAAAGACAGCCCGCTCACCAGCCGGTGCGACGCGCGCGACGAGGGACCGAGCATCATCGTGATGGCCGCGATCATCGGCACCAGCACGGGCAACAAGAGCCAGTGATTCGGCGTCATGGCCCCACCTCGTCTGCCACATCAAGCGGCGGCTCGGGCGGCGCGTTCGGCGCGCCGTCCACATGGTCCGTGCCAAGATCGGCGCTCGCCACCAACGACAGCACCAGCATAAACGCCGTCATCGCGAACCCGATCACGATCGCCGTCAGCACCAGCGCCTGCGGGATCGGGTCCGTGTAGCCCATCGCGCCCGCGCTGATCAGCGGCGGCTGATCCAGTGATAATCGCCCAGTCGAGACGATGAACAGGTTGACCGCATACGACAGCAACATCAGCCCAGCGATGACCGGAAAGGTGCGCGCGCGCAGCAACAAATAGATCCCGCAGGCGGTCAACGCGCCGATGCCTGTGGCGAGGATCGCTTCCATCAACGCACCTCCTGATCTTCATCTTTTGCTTCGAGCGATGACGGCACCTGCGTGTTCTTGGGGTTGCCCACCGCGCCGATCGCCACCAGCACCATGATCACCACGCCTACCACCACCAGCAGCACGCCCGTGTCGAACAGCAGCGCCGTCGCGAGCTCCACGTCGCCAAACAGCGGCAGCTCAAAGTGCGCGTGCGCGCTGGTCAAGAAGGGGCGCTTGAACCACAGGCTGCCAAGCCCCGTCAAAAGCGCCAGTGACAGGCCAAGCCCGATCACCACCACGCCAGGGATCTTCAGGCGCCGCTTCACCCACGGCAGCCCGTTGGCCATCAGCTGCACCATCAGCGCCACGCCCACGATGAGCCCCGCCACGAAGCCGCCGCCCGGCGCGTTGTGACCCCGCCAGAAGATGTAGATGCCCACCAGCAGCGCGAACGGCAGCAAGGGCCGCGTCAGCATCGACAGCACCATGGGGTGGCGCTCCTTGGTCCAGGGGCGCCCCTCGCCATCATGCTTGGGCCCTTGAATGTAGCGCCCCTTCAACAGGCTGCTCACCGCCAGCGCCGCGATCGCGAACACCGTCAGCTCGCCCATGGTGTCAAACCCACGAAAATCAACGAGGATCACGTTCACCACGTTCTTGCCGCCGCCACCAGGCACGCTCTGCGCCAGATAATAATGCGCGATGCTGTCTGGCGTGCGCGTCATGATCGCATACGACAGCGCCGCCACGCCGCCGCCGCCTGACACCGCGAGCAGGATGTCGCGCGCGCGTCGCGTCGCGCTTGAGGCGACAGGGGAGTATTGGGGCAGGTAGTGCATCGCCAACGCCAGCAAGATGATCGTCACGACCTCCACCGACAGCTGCGTCAGCGCCAGATCTGGCGCCGCGAAGCGCACGAACGCCAGCGACACGATCAGCCCAGGCACGCTCAACAGCACCAGCGCCACCAGCCGCTCACGATGATACAGGCACACCGCTACGCTCGCGGTCACCAAGATCGTCAGCGCCCCCACGCTCAGCATGTCCGGCAGCAGCGGCGCCCTCATCCCCGCGAACACGCCGCGCATCGTGCTCAACCCCACCACCAGCGCGGCCCCGATCACCAGCGCCAGATAGCGCTGCAAGGACTGGTCCTCAAGCGCCGCCGTGATCCAGCTCGCCGCCCCGTACAGCCCGCGCACCAGCGCGTCAAACGCCGCCTTGGCGCTGAGCGTGAAGCCCGCGCGCGCGTGCAACGCCGCGAGCTTGGGCCAGCCTAGGCCGAGCGCGACGCCGCCGATGAGCGCGATGCCGCTCATCAAGAGCGGTAAATTGAAGCCGTGCCAGATGGACAAGATATAAGTCGGCGGGGTGTCCTGTAAGGTCGACGCCGCCACCGCGTGCAAGAGCGGCCCGGCCGTCAGCGCGGGCACAATCCCCACCGCCACTGACAGCAGCACCAGCACCTCCACCGGCAGCTTCAACCCCATCGCCAGCGCGTGCGGCTCCTTAGGCAGCGCCGTCGCCTCAGGCCCGAAGAACGTCTCGCGCACCAGCCGCAGCGAGTACGCCACGCTGCAGATGCCACCAAGCGTCGCCCCCACAGGCAGCATCCACGCCCACGCCCCAAGCTGCGACACGTTGAACGTCTCCGCGAAGAACATCTCCTTTGACAAGAACCCGTTGAACAGCGGCACGCCCGCCATCGCCGCTGACGCCATCGCCGTCAGCACCATCAGCCACGGCAGCTTGTGCCTCAAGCCCGACAGCACGCGCATGTCGCGCGTGCCCGTCTGGTGATCCACGATGCCCGCGATCATGAACAAGGACGCCTTGAACGTCGCGTGGTTCATGATGTGAAACAGCGCAGCCACCACCGCCATCGGCGTGCTGATGCCAAACAGCAGCGTGATCAGCCCCAGGTGGCTGATCGTCGAGTACGCCAACAACCCCTTCAGATCGTGCTTGAACAGCGCCGTGTACGCCGCAAAAAGCAGCGTGATGAACCCCGCGCCGCCCACCAGCCACACCCACGCGTTGGTGCTCGCCAGCGCAGGATGCAGCCGCGCCATCAAGAACACCCCCGCCTTCACCATCGTCGCCGAGTGCAGATACGCGCTCACCGGCGTCGGCGCTGCCATCGCTCCGGGCAGCCAGAAGTGGAACGGGAACTGCGCTGACTTCGTGAACGCGCCCAGCAACACCAAGATCAAGATCGGCATATAGCGCGGGTCTGCGATGATCTGCTCACGCGCGCCGAGCACCGCGTACAGATCCAGCGACCCCACCACCTGATACAGCAGCATCACGCCCGCCAACAGCGCCAAGCCGCCGCCGCCCGTGATCGCCATCGCCATGCGCGCCCCTTGGCGCGACTCGCTCTTGTCGCTGTTATACCCGATCAGCAAAAATGAGCTCAGGCTCGTCAGCTCCCAGAACACCACCATCAACAGCAGGTTCGCCGAGAGCACCACCCCCACCATCGCGCCCATGAACAACAGCAAGAAGGCGTAAAATCGGCCTAAGTTGTCGCTCTTGTACATGTAAAAATACGCGTACACGACCACCAACAGCCCGATCCCCAGCGACAACAGCCCGAACAAGAACGCCAGGCCGTCCAGATGCAGCGACAGCGACAGCCCCAGCGCTGGCACCCACGGCCAGCTCACCGCGATCAGATCCGGCGCGAACACCCCCGGCGATAAGCTCAACAATAACGCCAGCGCTAGCGTCACCACCAAGCCCGCGCTCAGCCCCGCCAGCTTGCGGCTGCGCTGCCCTAATAACAGCGGTAACATCGCCCCACACAAGGGCAATAATACGATTAACAATAACGTCATGGCAGGCTCTACCCCGTTGGACGGTCTCAGTCGGCCACACCATAAGGGAACATCCCCCCAAGTTGAAGCGAAACCGGGCCACTTGCGCGCCCCTCACGACATCCCTACCTTACAGCCCGCGCATCACGCTCGCCCACGCTCCCCCACAAACCTCCCGCCCTGAGCCACACCCCCATGCACATCACCCTCTTTGGCGCCACAGGCCTCACAGGCCGCGAGCTCATCACCCAAGCGCTCGCCAGAGGCCACCGCGTCATGGCAAGCGCCCGCGAGCCTGGCAAGCTCGACGTGACCCACGACGCCCTCACCATCGCGCGCGGCGATGTGCTTGATCCCGAGTCCATCGCCTCCGCCCTTCAAGGCGCCGACGCCGTCATCATCGCCATCGGCGGAGGCGGCCTCAATGACGGCCGCACCCGCTCCGAGGGCACCGCCAACATCTTGGCCGCCATGCGCCACGCGGGCGTCGAGCGCCTCATCGTCATCAGCACCATCGGCGTCGGCGACAGCATCAACCAGCTCTCACCCGAAGGCCAAGCCTTCGTCCAGCGCGTCATCCGCGTCGCCGTCGAGGATCACGCCCGCCAAGAAGCGCTCGTCCAAGCCAGCGACACCGCCTGGACCATCGCGCGCCCCGGCGGCCTCACCCAAGGCCCCCTCACCACCACTTACATCGCCGACCCCCACGGCCAGTCCCCCGTCGGCCAGATCGCCCGCGCCGACCTCGCCCACTTCGCGCTTGGCGCCCTCCATGACGATACCACCATCCATCAGATCGTCGCCCTCACCGGCGCGCCCACACCCTAGCGTCTTGAAGTGCTGTGTCTTGGGGTGGCCGCACCACCTCCCGGTAGAAGCGAACTCCCGTTCGCTTTGGCGCTTCGATCCGCTTCAGTGAGGCTAGATGGTCGCTCGTGCCTCCCCCACTTTTAAGCGATGCAGCGCCCTCACTAAGAGACATCGCTCACGCACAACCTCCCGCGCGGTGCGTCGCAGCCCCTGAGCTTAAGCGGAGATCGTCCAAAAGTGCGATGGCCCAAGGGTGGCCGCACAACCTCCCGCGCGGTGCCTCGCAGCGCTTGATCTTATGCGGGGATCGTCCAAGCGAGCCTGTCACCTGCAACCTCAGCCTGAGCGCCGCAGCGGCGACAGCGCCCACACGCCGAAGGGGCCGCACGCCGCGCAAGCGCGGCGTGCGGCCCCTTCGGCTCGCTCAAGACGCGCGCTGCGCGCTTGTGACACGTGCTAGCTGATGGTGTGCGTTGAGGAGGCGGTGTTCGGCCCCGCCGTGATCGTCGCGGGCGCGGGCGCAGGATAAAACGGCTTGGGCATCGCCTGCGACGCCTTGCTCGTCAGCTCACGGAACTTATCCGATGCCCCGCTCAGTCGCTCATCCCAAGCAGGATCCGGCACCTGACCCGCGATCGTGTGGTGGTACGTCACCAGCGTGTACGCCAGCGCGAACGGCTCAAACAGCGCCGCCTTCACAGCCCACGCCGCCACAAGCGCCAAGATCACGGCGACGACTTGCACCACCACGTAGCTCTTGGCCAGCACGATCACCACCAGCGCGGGCAGCAAGAACAGCAGGAACAGCGCGAAGCCCACGATCTTGCTCGCGCCCCACACCTTCACCGCCGTCATCAAGATCGCCTTGTACGACTGCGCATACAAGATCACCCCATGCTTCGCGCTGGCCCAAATGTTCTCCTCGCCGCGATAGATCGCGTACGACAAGATCGCCTCATCCACATAAGTCAGCGACTGGTTCAAGATCTCCGTGATCATGCGCACCGCGCTCTGCGCCCCCTCTGGCAAGGGCAGCCAGCCCGTCACGCGCAACACCTTGCGCTGGAGCGCGCGCAGCGACGCGTCCACCATCGTGTCCAGCGCGAACAGCACGCTCATGTCCTTGAAGTGGCGCTGCACGATCTGCTTGCTGTACTCATACTGCCCCATCCCCTGCGGCAGCGCGCCGCCCTTCAACAGCTCCGTCATCGCCGCGATGTGCGCGCCCTTGACCAAGTACAGCAGGTAGCGCCGGGCGAACTTCACGATCCCCGCGCCCGCGCCAAAGCCGATCAGCACGAACACCGCCGCCATGATGCCGATGTCCAGCTTCGCCATCAGCAGCGCCAGCGCCCCCCAGAACCCAAACCAGATGACGCTCGCCACGAAGAACACCCCGTACACCAGCGCGTTGACGCCCAGAAAGGGCACCGTGCGCATGACCAGCGAGGTCGCCTGCTTTGAGTAGCTGATGGAGGTTGTCATCGAGGGCTCCTGTCATAGGGTGGGCGATGCTCCCCGCGCGCGCGCGCCTCAGGCGCGGGCGAGGAGGGCGACGCGGTGATTGACGCCAAGTGTCCGCTTTCTTGGCGCGCGCGTCAACGCGGCTGCGGCGGCAGCTCCTCGCGCCCGTCCGCGTGGATCGCGAACCGCCCACGCTCGCGCGGATGCACCGGGCTCTCACTGGGCCACGGCCAGCCCCCAAAGCGGGTGCGCTGATAGTCCATCATCGCCTGCTGCAATTCCCCTGGCGTGTTCATCACGAACGGCCCACGCGCCGCCACCGGCTCCCCGATGGGCCGCCCCTGCAAGATCAGCAGCTCACACCCCGCGCTCGCGCCACTCACCACCTCCACCGACGCCTGCGCGCTCACCTGCGCCGCATGCCCCGACGCTACCGCCTCACCGCCGATGCGCGCGCTGCCACCGCCGAACACATAGAACACGCGGTTCACCCCCTCCTGCGCGGGCGGCGCCACCCAGCGCGCCCCGGGCGCCATCACCACGCTCCAGATCGCCACCTGCGACTGCTCACGCGCCGCCCACGACGCGGGCGGCGGCTTGATCGCGCGCTGCCCCTCAAGCTCCCCCGCGATCAGCGTCACTTGGGTCGCGCGGCCCGCCTCATCGCGATGGGTCACCACCGGCACCTGCTCGGCCCACATCATCGCAAAATGCGCCGGCTCGCGCTTGCCCGCGCTCGGCAGGTTCAGCCAGATCTGAAACAGCTCCATCGGGTTTGGCTTGTCCTGGTTCAGCAGCGGGAACATCTCCGAGTGGACCACCCCCGCGCCTGCCGTCATCCACTGCACATCCCCGCGCCCAAAGCGTGCCGTCGCCCCCAGCGAGTCCGAATGATCAATGAACCCCTGGCGCGCCACCGTCACCGTCTCAAACCCACGGTGCGGATGCCCCGGAAACCCCGGCACCACCTCCCCGTGGTACATGCTCCAGCCGTCTCGCCCCTCAAAGTCCATCCCCAGCCTGCGCCCCTTCAAGAGCGCCGGATCAGGCCCCATCGTCGCCTGCCCCGCAGGGTAGCGATCTAGGTGGTGCACGCAGAACAAGAACGGATCCAACGTCTGCCACGGGGATCCCAGCTTCGTGACGCCTAAGACGACTCGCTCACTCATAATCCGACGCTCCAGTAAGAGGCTAAGCGATGTGTGAGGGCAGGGCGGCCTCGCGCGCGAGGCCGCTCGCCACCCTCTCAGGACGCGCTGCGCGCGCCCCCTATTCCTGCGCGCCGACGCGCGCAAATTTAAGCCCATTTAACTCGCATCGTGTCACCCCGCTCGCCATAGTCAGGGGGTCACTTGATGTCTCACCGGGTCACACGCGCTACGCCCTCGCTGATGAGGTCCGCGCGTGAGGCCGCGCCCACTCACCACGGCGCGGGGCGCACCTGTATGCCCTCGCCAACCTCGCCATGGAGCCTACCCCATGAAGCAGCTGATGTTGTCCCTGCTCGCCACCCTCCTGCTCTGCCTGTTCACCACGTCTGCCTTCGCCCAAGCCGAGGCTGACAACGAGCGCAAGTGCCAGGATAAAGCTGGCGACATCGCCAAAGACGCAACCCAAAAGAACGGTAAGGCCATCCTCGCCGCGCACGGCAAGATGGTCAACGCCTGCGCCGCCTTCCGCGCCTGCAAGAAAGACTGCCGCCAAGACAAGCGCTCCTGCAAAGAGGACGCCCGCTCCGATAAGGGCCAGTGCATCGCAGACTGCGCTAAGATCTCCAACAAACAGCAAGAAAAAGCCTGCAAGCAGGGCTGCCGCGCAGACAAGAAAGACTGCCGCCAAGACAAGCGCGCCTGCAAGACCCAGTGCGTCGCCACCGAGAAGCAAGGCCCCTGCCAGAGCGCTCGCAAGGAGTTCTGGAAGCTCGTCGGTGAGACGTCCGGTAAGGCCGCCAAGGACATCGTGAACGCTTGTGAGTCCGAGTTCTCCAAGAACTGATCAAGCGCCCATAAAACAACACAAAAGTCACGTATGGTGCATGGGTGGCTTTTGTGTGTTTTGAGCGTGTTTTTAGGCGGCTTTGACGAGGGATCATGCGCGCCGCGCATGACCTCTCCTCAACGCCCACCGCCTTCAGCGCGCTGTCGCTATCGCTGCATCGCGCGATGAAGATGAATAAGCAGCGCCTCTTGAGCGTCTCCCCCTTGCTTTATACTGCTATGACACCTCCTCTCGCTCTCTTGTGGAATGATGTATGTGCTACGCTCATCAACCTGCCTGCTCAACATCGCATAGCCCACATCCAAGGCCCTATAGCCCAACACGCGCTCGGTACGTGAGGCTCCACCTGCTGAGCGCCCTCCTCTGGCTCGCGCTGCTTGTGTTCTCGGGCTGTAAAGTGGTCTCTTACGAGCCAAGCCCGCCCGCCGACAAGACCTATGCTGTGCCGTTCCCACGAAATGACTGGCCATGTCATGGGGAGAGCTTTGAAAAAATTATCGCCTGGCGCAACGCTTGGGTGCGACACCACGATAACCGTGATGACTATGGTTTGTATGGCAAAGCTATCGTCCGGGTCTGTCCCAAAATCCGCAGGACCCCTCATGCGGCGATGGGCATGACATAAGAGCTTAGAAATGCTTCGCAAATCGGGTCCCAGACGCCCTGGTCTGACGTCCTCCATGCGCGCACTCTCAGCAGCGTCGACGCCCCTGGCTCCTTCCACCTCGCTCCGCTTCGCTTAAACCTCACTGCCACCACGCACTTGCACGTCGCCTCCACGTTCCCGCTGCCTATCGGCAGCCCTCGCTCGCGAGCCTGCGCGTATCCCATCCTCGCTTCATTGTTGCTCAAATACCTCTCTGCCTCATCCACCTCCTTCACGCGTCGCTTCAGCTGTTGCGTTCTCAATCGAATCAGCATGT
>CAYXWB010000079.1:0-4239 GCA_964468515.1 uncultured Bradymonadales bacterium
CACAACGTGGAGCTGAAGCCCGGCAAGGGTGGTCAGATGGTCCGCTCCGCAGGCGCATGGGCGCAGCTCGTGGCTAAGGAGGGCAAGTACGCCCTGCTTCGCTTGCCCTCGGGCGAGATCCGCCAGGTGCTCCAGCAGTGCCGCGCCACCATCGGCGCCGTGTCCAACCGCGAGCATGAGAACCTGTCTTACGGTAAGGCCGGTCGCCGTCGCTGGCTGGGCCGTCGCCCGCACGTTCGCGGCGTGGCGATGAACCCCGTCGACCACCCCCACGGTGGTGGTGAGGGTCGCACCTCGGGTGGTCGCCACCCCGTGACCCCCTGGGGCAAGCCCACCAAGGGTTACAAGACCCGCAAGAACAAGCGGACCTCGAAGTTCATCATCAAGGGCCGCAAGAAGAAGTGATCTAACGCATGACGTCGGGGCGTCCCCACCAGCGGGGGCGCCGCGCGATATGAGGAGGCGAGTGTGCCGCGCTCAATTAAGAAAGGTCCATTCGTGGACGAGAGTGTCCAGAAGAAGGTCAAGAAGGCCATCGAGACCAACGACCGCCGCGCGATCAAGACGTGGAGCCGTCGCTCCATGATCCTGCCCGACACGGTCGGCTTGACCTTCGCCGTGCATAATGGCAAGGACTTCGTCCCGGTGTTCGTCACGGAGAACATGGTCGGGCACAAGCTCGGCGAGTTCGCGCCGACGCGCACGTACTACGGTCACGCTGCGGATAAGAAGAAGCGCAAGTGATCGACCCTTGTGCTCGCGCGGGCGGAGTGCTCGCGCGGCAGTCAGTGACGACGACGTGAGGCGCGTGAGCGTCTGGCGATAGAGGAAGAAGCGATGGGCAAGCCAAGCAAAAAACAACACAATGCCAACCGGGCGATCGCGGGCAGCGTCCGCATCGCGCCGCGTAAGGCACGTCTGGTGGTCGATCTTGTCCGCCACAAGCCCGTGGACGAGGCGCTCGACATCTTGCGCTTCACCGCGAAGCGCGCCGCCCCCGTGGTGGCTAAGCTGATCGAGTCGGCGCTCCACGGCATCGAGGCCAGCGAGCAGCTGGACTGGGATGTGGACGAGCTGATCGTCTCTGAGGTTTATGTTAACGAGGGTCCGACGCTGCGTCGATTCAAGCCACGCGCTCAAGGGCGCGCGACTCGCATCAACAAGCGCACGAGCCAGATCACGGTCGTGCTCCAGCCGGCTGCGGCGAACTGAGACACCGAGCCCAACCGACTAGGAGGTCATCGTGGGTCAGAAAGTGCATCCTACCGGGTTTCGGCTCGGTATCACCAAGTACTGGAACTCGAAGTGGTTCCAGGAGAAGAACTACGCCAAGTGGCTTCATGAGGATCTGAAGCTGCGCGCGTTCTTGGAGAAGAAGTTCTCCGACGCTGGCAAGCTGCCCGCAGGGGTCGCGCATGTCGAGATCGAGCGCTTGGCCAACAAGGTCAAGCTCACGATCCACGCCGCCAAGCCTGGCGTGATCATCGGCAAGCGCGGCGCTGGGATCGACGATCTCAAGCGTGAGCTGCAGAGCTTCACCACGGGCGAGGTCTTCCTGTTTGTTCAGGAGGTCCGCAAGCCTGACTTGGAGGCCAAGCTCGTCGCTCAAGCGATCGCTCGCCAGATGGAGCGTCGCGTCAGCTTCCGCCGCGCGATGAAGAAGGCCGTTCAGACGACCATGAAGCTCGGCGCTAAGGGCATCCGCGTCAACTGCGCGGGTCGCCTCGGCGGCGCTGAGATGAGCCGTCGCGAGTGGTACTTGGAGGGGCGCGTGCCGCTTCACACCCTGCGCGCGGACATCGACTACGGCTTCGCTGAGGCGAAGACGACCTATGGCGTGATCGGCGTCAAGGTGTGGATCTTCAAGGGCGAGATCCTTGAGGAGCGCAAGGGGCAGTGACCCGTGCGGGCGCTGTCTAGCTAGACAAGAGGATGACGGCGCGCGGCGGGTAGTCCCCGCGCGCCTGAGCGGGACACCCCGGTGACGGGTTGACCCTAGGAGATAGATGTCATGTTGAGTCCCAAGCGAGTTCGCTGGCGAAAGCAGCAGAAGGGGCGCATGAAGGGCAAGGCCTACCGTGGCTCCGAGGTGGAGTTCGGCACCTTCGGCCTGGTGGCGCTTGAGCCTTCGCGCGTGACGGCACGCCAGATTGAGGCGGCCCGTATCGCGATGACCCGCCACATCAAGCGTGGTGGCAAGATCTGGATTCGGATCTTCCCGCACAAGCCTGTCACCAAGAAGCCCCTTGAGACCCGAATGGGTAAGGGCAAAGGTAGCCCCGAGGAGTGGGTCGCCGTGGTGAAGCCGGGTCGTGTCATGTATGAGATGGACGGCGTGGCGCGCGAAGTGGCTCAAGAGGCGATGCGCCTCGCGGGTCACAAGCTGCCGATGAAGGTCAAGTTTGTGGTGCGAGGTGAAGGGCTATGAAGTCAAACGAGCTGCGTGATAAGACGATCGATGAGCTGCGTGGCCTTGAGAGGAAGCTCCGTGATGAGCTCTTCATGGTCCGCATGAAGCACTACAGCGGTCAGCTGCAGAAGGTCTCCCAAATGCGCGAGCTGCGCCGCGACATCGCGCGCGTGTTGACCGTGCGCCGTGAGAAAGAGGTCGCCTGATCCCTCACCGGATCTCGCCTCCCCGCTGACTTCAAGACGCGCCCGCTGGCTGTGACGCCAGCGGGCGCGCCTTTTTGTGAGTCGTGAGCGCGTGTCATGCTTGTCAAGACGCGCGCCTCAGTGTAGGAGACATGGCCCTTTGTCGCTCGTGCCTGCCAGCGAGCGGCGCCGCAGCTTGTCATCGTTCAAGCGGCGCCCAGGTGATGGCAGCGCATCAGCGCCAAGGTCGATGAGATGGCTCGCAGCGGGTGAGGATTGGTCCGCGCGCGAGGTTGTGATCGAAGACAGTCCAGGAGAGATCATGTCAGATCAAGAGCAGACCGAGCAGACCGAGCAAGCTGAGGCGCGCGGCCACCGCAAGACGCGCATCGGGTTCGTCGAGAGCGACAAGATGGACAAGACCGTGGTCGTGTCTGTCGTGCGCCGCTACATGCACCCGAAGTACAAGAAGTACGTCAAGGAGCGCCTGCGCTATAAGGCCCATGACGAGATCAACGAGTGCCGCGTTGGCGATAAGGTCCTCCTTGAGGAGACTCGCCCCTTGAGCCGCCACAAGCGCTGGCGCGTCAAAGAGGTCCTGGAGCGCGCGCCCCTGGTCTGAGCCTCGCTTGTAAGAGCGCTGCTCAACCGTGCGATGAGATCGAAGCCGCCGCCATGGCGCGCGCAGTGCGCGACGCTGGCGGCCCACAACCTCGACGAGGTCTAAAATGATTCAGATGCAAACGCGCCTCGGTGTCGCGGACAACTCGGGCGCCAAGCAAGTGCAGTGCATCAAGGTGCTCGGCGGCTCCAAGCGTCGCTACGCCTCGGTGGGCGACACGATCATCGTGTCAGTCAAGGAGGCGCTGCCCAACTCCAAGGTCAAGAAGGGCGATGTGCGTCGCGCGGTCGTCGTGCGCACCGCCAAGGAGATCACGCGCCCCGATGGGACGTACATCCGCTTTGACGACAACGCGGCCGTGATCATCAACACTCAGGGCGAGCCTGTCGGCTCGCGTATCTTCGGGCCAGTGGCTCGCGAGCTGCGCGCTAAGCAGTACATGCGCATCGTCACCCTGGCGCCTGAGGTCCTCTGATCCAGAGGGCTGCGCATTGAACTGCCCCGCGCGCTGTGAGTCGCGCGGCGAGCCATAGATGAGAAGAAGTTATGCCGATCAAGCATGTCAAGGTGAATGACAAGGTCGTCATCCTGACCGGGAAAGACAACGGTAAGACCGGTCAGGTGATCGCCATCGATCATCAGAAGCGTCGCGTCAAGGTTGAGCGTCGCAACATGGTGGTCAAGCACCGCAAGCCCAACCGCATCCTCAACATTGAGGGCGCGCGCGTGGAGCAGGAGAACTGGCTCGACGCCTCGAACGTCGCCCTCTACAGCGAGCAGCTGGAGAAGGGCGTGCGCACGGTCAAGCGCTACGTCGGTCAAGACGGCGCTCTGTTCGAGGCGCAGGATGAGGCGCGCTCAAGCTTCGGCGACAGCGCCCCCGCCCGCATCCAGAAGGTCCGCGTGGCCAAGCAGACGGGTGAGGTCTTCGACGCCATCCGTGGCGCGAGCGCCGAGGCCTGAGCTGCCCCGTGAGGCGGCCCCTTCAAAAGCACCGCCTCAACGAACAGCGAAAGCGCGCC
>CAYXWB010000079.1:4339-17822 GCA_964468515.1 uncultured Bradymonadales bacterium
AAGCGCGCCTCTTATCGTAGGATCTGTCTTGACATCATGGGGCACGTCCGTTATCTGTTCCTCCCCTCGACGACGGTGAGGTCGAAGACTCTCATCGTCGATTTTTTGTGCGCTCGCGCGGATCAAGCGCGGCAGCATCAAAAGATGGGCAAGATCAGATGGACGCCACGCCTCTCAGTGAGGGGCGTGTAGAGCTGAACCGCGAAGATCGGCGGTATGGCAACCTGCCGACAGACGGAGCAAGAAGGGCATGTCGTTTCTACAAGAGAAGTACCAAAAAGAGATCGTCCCGGCGATGATGGAGCAGTTCAGCCTGAACAACATCATGCGCGCACCACGGGTCGAGAAGGTCGTCATCAACATGGGTTTGGGCGAGGCAGTGCGCTCGCCGAACATCATCGAGAAGGCGGTCAATGAGCTGACCGCGATCGCGGGGCAGAAGCCTGTGATCACGCGCGCTCGTCGCTCCATCGCCGGCTTCAAGCTGCGCGAAGGGGTGCCGATCGGCGTGAAGGTGACGCTGCGTGGCGATCGCATGTATCAGTTCCTTGAGCGCCTGTTGTTCGTGTCGTTGCCGCGCGTGCGCGACTTCAACGGCGTGAGCGATACGGCGTTCGATGGTCATGGGAACTACTCGCTGGGCATCCGCGAGCAGATCATCTTCCCTGAGATCGACTATGATACCGTGGATCAGCTGCGCGGGATGAACGTGACGATCGTGACGACGGCCGAGAACGACGAGCAGGCCAAGGTGCTGCTGCGTCAGATGGGCATGCCGTTTCGTCGTCGTACGCCGCGCGCGAACGCGCCGGGAGCCGAGGAGCAGGTCGCTGAGGCGTGAGCCTCGGGGGCTGACCAGTCGAGATGAGCCTGAGGGCCAAAAAGAGAGAGTGCGATGGCACGCAAAGCGTTGATTGAGAAGGCGAATCGTCCGCAGAAGTACAAGGTCCGTGAGTACAACCGCTGCGGTCGCTGCGGTCGTGCGAGCGCGTACCTGCGCAAGTTCGATCTGTGCCGTATCTGCTTCCGTCAGCTGGCCCTTCAGGGTGAGCTTCCGGGCGTGGTGAAGGCGAGCTGGTGAGATCAGGGCTGACCTGATCCAAACAAGACAACCTAACGTTGGCTGAGACAGGCCTCGCCGCCCGACCATTGATCTTTAGGCTCATTGTGAAGGCGGGGAACCCTCTCGGTGGAGTGAACATGGCTTTTGTAAACGATCCTATCGCGGACCTGCTGACGCGGATCCGCAACGCGCAGCTCGCGCGCCACGCTGAGGCGGTGGTGCCTGGCAGCAAGATCAAGCTCGAGATGGCGAAGCTTCTGGCGAAGCACGGCTACATCGAGTCCGCCACTTGGGTGGAGGAGGCGCCGCAGGGCAAGATCTCGCTGAAGCTGCGCTACGACGACCGCAACCGACCGGTGATTCGCTCGATCGAGCGCGTCTCGAAGCCGTCGCGTCGGGTGTACGTGGGGGTGCAGGAGATCCCGCAGGTGCTCAATGGTTTGGGCATCGCGATCCTGTCCACCTCGCAGGGCTTGCTGACTGACCGTGAGGCCCGCGCGGCCAACACGGGCGGTGAGCTGCTGTGCACTGTTTACTGAAACGCGAGCGAGTCCGAGGAGGCGAGCGATGAGCCGTATTGGCAAGCTGCCGATCGCGATCCCCGATAAGGTGGAGATCGCGCAGCAAGGGAATCATATCACGGTCAAGGGCCCCAATGGGGAGCTGTCGCGGGCGTTGCATCCTGCGATCAAGGTGACCGTCGAGGACAAGCAGATCGTAGTGGAGCGTCCGGACGACTCGCGCCAAGCGCGCGCGTTGCACGGGCTGACGCGCACCTTGGTGGCCAACATGGTCCAGGGCGTGACCTCAGGCTTCACCCGCGTGCTCGACATCAACGGCGTGGGCTACCGCGCTGAGCTTCGCGGGCAGTACATCCGCTTTGACCTGGGCTACAGCCACGGGATCTTGGTGGAGCTGCCGGCGGGGATCAAGGCCGAGGTCAAGCAGACCGAGGTCACGTTGAAGGGCTCCGATCGCGAGGTGCTGGGGCAGACGGCGGCCAAGATCCGCAGCCTGCGCAAGCCTGAGCCCTACAAGGGCAAGGGCGTGAAGTACCGCGAGGAGAAGATCCGTCGCAAGCAGGGCAAGGCTGGCGGCAAGAAGTGATTTTAAAGCGCGACGGCCAGCGTCGCGTGACCTGCGCTTGATAAGCGAGCGGCAGGTTGCGCAGATGGCGCGGCGTCGCCTCTCAAGGAGAGAAGCGAGCGATGATTTCGAAGCGAGTTCGTGAGAGCGCGAGGTACCGTCGTAAGAGGCGTATCCGCAAGAAGATCTTCGGGACTGCGCAGCGCCCACGGCTGACGGTCTTTCGCTCCAACCGCCACATCTACATCCAGATCATCGATGACCTCAAGGGTCACACGCTGGTGAGCGCGTCCACGCAGGACAGCGAGCTGAGCGAGCAGCTCGGCGAGCTGGACAAGAAGGGCGCGGCAGTGGAGGTGGGCAAGCTGGCTGCTCGTCGTGCCAAGGACAAGGGCATCGAGCAGGTGGTCTTTGACCGCAATGGTTACATCTACCACGGCCGCGTCGCCGCTATCGCTGATGGCGCGCGCGAGGCTGGCCTGCAGTTCTGAGGAGTAGAGCGTGACATACGGACGGAACAAGCGAGACGAGCAGGAGCAGTACGAGACGGTCATCGCGATCAACCGCGTGGCCAAGGTCGTCAAGGGCGGCCGCCGCTTCAGCTTCAGCGCCATCACTGTGGTGGGCGACGGTCAAGGTCGCGTGGGCATCGGTCATGGCAAGGCCAACGAAGTCCCCGACGCGATTCGTAAGGCCAATGATCAGGCCAAGCGGAATATGATCGCCGTGCCTCTGATTAACGACACTATCCCGCACGAGATCCTCGGACACTTCGGCGCGGGTCGTGTGCTGCTCAAGCCTGCGAGCCCGGGAACGGGTGTCATCGCTGGTGGTGCAGTGCGCGCGATCTTGGAAGCGGCGGGTGTGAGCAACATCCTGACCAAGAGCCTGGGCTCGAACAACCCGCACAACGTGGTGCGCGCTGTCATCGAGGGGCTCAAGGGTCTGAGCCATCCCGACGCGTATCATGCGCGTCTGAACAAGGGCTCTGAGCAAGAAGCCTGATAACGCGACGCGCGCGCTGCGCCGGATGAGTAGTGCAGCGCGCGATCGAGCATAAAGAGAGGAACCCAATGGGTCAGCTCAAAGTGACGCTTCATCGCGGGCTCGCGGGTCAGACCGAGCGCCAGCGCTCGTCGGTCAGGGGTTTGGGGCTGCGCAAGCGCCACCACTCCGTGATCGTCGAAGATACCCCGTCGATCCGCGGTATGATCAACAAGGTGAAGCATCTTGTTGAGGTCGAGGCCGCCAACGAGAAGGAGTGAGCCGTGGATCTTTCGAACTTAAAGGGCCCCAAGGGGGCCAACCGCGACCGCAAGCGCCTCGGGCGTGGTCAAGGTAGCGGTCAGGGTAAGACGGCCGGTAAGGGCCACAAGGGGCAGAACGCGCGCGCAGGCGGCGGCGTGCGCCCCAACTTCGAGGGTGGCCAGATGCCCCTCAACATGCGCCTGCCCAAGGTCGGCTTCACCAACATTCACGCGACGCAGGTCTCCATCGTCAACCTGACGGATCTGGAGCGCGTGTTTGAGGACGGCGCGACGGTTGATCTGGAGGCGCTCCACGCCGCCGGTCTGATCCGTGGTCGCCAGATCGCGACGGCCGATGGCAGCAGCAAGTTCGTGCTGCGCGATGACGCGGTCAAGGTCCTGGCGCGCGGCGAGCTGAGCAAGAAGCTCACCGTCAAGGCTCACCAGTTCAGCAAGGGCGCGCAGGAGAAGATCCTGGCGGCCGGCGGGACGGTTGAGGTCATCGGCGCCTGAGTCGCTCAGATGAGGCGTCCCGGTGTGGGGCGCCTCATCGCTTTAGGGATCACAGCGCGAGGCAGAAGATCGTGTTTGGGAAGTTCGCCAATATCACCAAGGTCCCCGAGCTGCGAAGGCGCCTGTTGTTCACATTGAGCATGCTGGCGATCTATCGTATCGGGGTGTTCATCACCGTGCCTGGCGTCAACCGGACCGCGATGTCGCAGCTGATGTCGGGGTCAGATGGTGGTCTGCTAGGGCTGCTCAACCTGTTCACGGGTGGCGCGCTGGAGCTGATGAGCATCTTCGCGCTTGGGATCATGCCCTACATCTCGGCGTCGATCATCTTCCAGATGATGGCCGTCGTGGTGCCCGCTGTGGAGCGCATGAAGAAGGAGGGCCAAGCCGGCCAGCGCAAGATCAACCAGTACACCCGTTATCTGACGGTGGGGTTGAGCTTAGTGCAGGGTGTGCTGATCTCCTCTTATCTGATCAACCTCAATGAGGGCAGCCCAGGGCTGTTGATCGAGACGGGGTTGACCTTCCGGATCATGACCGTGATCACGCTCACGGCCGGTGCGCTGCTGATGATGTGGATCGGTGAGCAGATCACGGAGCATGGCGTGGGCAACGGCATCTCGCTGTTGATCACAGCGGGCATCATCGCCCAGTTCCCGCAGGCGGTGTTCACCACCTACCAGCAGTTTAACTCGGGCGCGATCTCGCTGTTCTCCGTGCTGTTCTTGGTGGGGCTGTGCTTGGCGATCACGGCGTTCATCGTGTACTTCGAGAGCGCGCAGCGCCATGTGCCGCTGCAGTATGCCAAGCGCATGGTGGGGCAGAAGATCTATGGAGGTCAGCAGCATCACCTGCCGTTGAAGATCAACATGGCAGGCGTTATGCCGCCGATCTTCGCGTCGTCGTTCCTGGTCTTCCCGACCACGATCGCGAGCTACTTCCAAGATCACCCGCTGGCGATCATGGTGCAGACCATGCTGCGCCCAGGCGATTGGCGCTACACCGTGGTGTATGTGCTGCTCAACGTGTTCTTCTGCTTCTTTTGGGTCTCAACGCAGTACAGCGTGGTGGAGATCGCGGACAACCTGAAGCGCTCAGGCGCGTTCATCCCTGGCATCCGGCCTGGCAAGCGCACGGCCGAGTATCTGGATGAGGTGATGACGCGTTTGACGGGTGCGGCAGCGGTCTACATCTCGATCATCTGCGTGATCCCCTTCTTGATGCAGGACTACCTGAGCGTGTCGTTCTACTTCGGCGGCACGAGCTTGCTGATCGTGGTGAGCGTCGGCTTGGACTCCGTGAGCCAGATCGAGAACCACCTGCTGACGCGTCACTACGATGACTTCGGTCAGACGGTGGCGGGCGCGGCAGCCGCGAGCGGTGGTATCAAGGGCCGCGATCGCGAGGAGCTGTTCGAGGACGACGAGGTTGACGGCCTTGCGACGGACCCTGACAAGGTGTAAACCAGCGGGGTCACATAGGACAGGCACACATCGCCTCCCCTGCGTGGGAGGCGATGTTGTTTTTGTGTCGTGAGCGAGCAGCTCGCACCACACACGCGAGGGAGCGATGGGCAAGACAAGGCTGATGATGTTGGGACCGCCTGGCGCGGGTAAGGGGACGCAAGCGCAGCGGCTGGCATCATCGATGGGGATCCCGCAGGTGTCCACAGGCGACATGCTTCGTGAGGCGCGGCGCGAGGGGACGGCGCTCGGCCAAGAGGCCGGGCGCTTTATGGACGCGGGGCAGTATGTGCCTGACGAGGTGGTGATCGGGATCGTCAATGAGCGCTTGGCGCAGCCTGACGCGGCGAAGGGCTTCATCTTGGATGGGTTCCCCCGCACGCAAGCGCAGGCCGAGGCGCTGGAGCAGATGGGGATCAAGCTCGACGCGGTGGTGAATATTCGGGTGTCGCGTGAGTCGCTCAATGAGCGCTTAGGTGGTCGTCGCTCATGTCCTAGCTGCGGCGCGACGTACCATATGAAGTACAGCCCGCCTGCCCAAGAGGGTCTCTGCGATCGCTGCGGGACGGAGCTGATCCAGCGTGAAGATGACGCGCCGGGGCCGATCGCGGAGCGCTTGGAGGTCTATGACGCGAAGACACAGCCGCTGATCGACCACTACCGCGCGCGCGGTGTGGTGGTTGATATTGACGGCGACGCCGCACCCCAGGCGGTCGAAGCGCAGATCATGGGGGCGCTGGCGTGAGCGACGAGGCGCGACGAGCTGGGGAGGCGGTCGCAGCACGTGAAAGTTGTGCGTTCAGAAATGCTTGGGGTAGGCTTGACAGACCCTGGGTGAGCGTGTATTTATGCGCGTCCTCGAAGGCTGCGCCAAGGCTGATGTTGGCCTGGGATGCGGTGAACGAGGGATAAGAGTTGGCGTGAACGAGGAAGTCGATGGCGAAGGAAGAGGCGATTGAGGTGGAAGGCATCGTGCTGGAGCCGCTGCCAAACGCGATGTTTCGCGTGGAGCTGCAGAATGGGCACCAGGTGCTGGCGCACATCTCCGGCAAGATGAGGCTCCACTTTATCAAGATCCTGCCCGGGGACACGGTGACGGTTGAGCTGTCACCGTATGACCTGAGCCGGGGGCGGATCGTGTATCGCGCGAAGTGACGTCATCGGCGACGCAAGTGCGAAGCTCGGCCGGAGAGCGGCCCGCACACCCGCGCAGCGCGCAAGCTGGTAACAAGACACGCTCCATGCGTCACTCCTAAGGAAGGGGAGGCGCGAGTGGAGCTTTGCAGTTTCAAGAGGGTGAACCATGAAAGTGCGTCCTTCTGTGAAGAAGATCTGTGACAAGTGTAAGGTGATCCGCCGCAAGGGCGTGGTCCGCGTGATCTGCGAGAACCCGCGTCACAAGCAGCGTCAGGGCTGAACCACGCGCGCCCCGGTGAGCTGCTGCGGCGGTAGCCGAGGGCGTGAGGCGAATTTCAAGCGATACATCGTAGGAGACAGAACGTGGCACGTATTTCAGGCGTTGACTTGCCTCGCCGCAAGCGGATCGACATCGCGCTGACCTATATCTATGGGATCGGTCGCACGCGGGCTAACCAGATCATCCAAGGCACGGGCGTCAACGGGGCGACCCGCGCGGATGACCTGACCGAAGATGAGATCCGCACCATTCGTGATTTCATCGAGGCGAACTTCAAGGTCGAGGGCGATCTGCGCAATCAGATCCGCATGGACATTAAGCGCCTCAAGGATCTGGGCTGCTACCGTGGCCTGCGCCACCGTCGCAACCTGCCCTGTCGTGGCCAGCGCACGAAGACCAACGCGCGCACTCGTCGTGGGCCTCGTCGCACGATGGCTGGCAAGAAGAAGTGAGCCGCCTCGGCGACTTGAGCGTCTACAAGAGATTGACCATGAGCGCGGCATAAGACCGCGCGATATGGCGCACCAGGAGAGCAGGGCGTTATGGCCAAGCAGCAGCAGAAGGGCAAGCGCAAGGTCCGCAAGAATATTCAGAACGGCATCGCGCATATTCAAGCGACCTTTAACAACACCATCGTGACGATCACCGACACCGCGGGCAATGCGCTGTCGTGGTCGAGCGCGGGCAGCCGCAACTTCCGCGGCTCCAAGAAGTCGACGCCGTACGCGGCGAGCGTCGCCGCAGAGGATGCGGCGCGCAAGGCTCAGGAGCACGGTGTGAAGTCTGTGTCTGTGTTCCTCAAGGGTCCCGGCACCGGTCGCGAGGCGGCGCTTCGCGCGCTCCAGTCGGCTGGCTTCAAGATCACCAGCATCCGCGACGTCACGCCGATCCCCCACAACGGCTGCCGCCCGCCCAAGCGCCGACGCGTCTGAGCAGGACAAGCCGCGAAGGCTCGCGCCAGTCACACGTCGCCTCAAGGGCGCGTGTGGTCGGGTGCGGGCCATCGTCTAAGCGCGCGCTGCTTGTGGTGGCGCGCAGTTGATGGATCCGTGAGACCATCTGTGCGGAGGCCCGTAAAGTGATGTATCAGAACTGGCGAAATCTTATCAAGCCCCGCGAAGTGGCGATCGATCAGCGCTCCAAGACGGACACGTACGCGAAGTTCGTCTGTGAGCCGCTGGAGCGTGGCTACGGCGCTACGATCGGCAATGGTCTGCGCCGCATCCTGCTCAGCAGCATCATGGGCGCCGCCGTCACCAAGATGAAGGTCGATGGCGCGCTCCATGAGTTCACGACGCTCCCCGAGGTCAAGGAGGATGTCACCGACATCATCCTCAACCTCAAGGAGCTTCGCCTGAAGCTGCACGGTGATGAGGAGCGCGTCGTCACCATCGACGTGCAGGGTCCCAAGGTCGTCACTGCGGCCGACATCTCCACTGGCGGCGCCGTGGAGATCCTCAACCCGAACCACGTCATCGCTACCGTGGGCGCCAATGGCCGCCTGCGCATGGAGCTGACCGTGGCCATGGGGCGCGGCTATGTGCCCGCTGAGGAGAACAAGTCTGAGGATGACTCCATTGACATCATCCCCATTGACAGCCTCTTCAGCCCGATCCGCAAGGTCAACTACCAGGTGACCAACGCGCGCGTCGGTCAGCGCACGGACTATGACAAGCTGACCCTGGAGGTCTGGACCGATGGGTCCGTCTTGCCCGAGGACGCCGTGGCGTTCGCGTCCAAGATCCTCAAGGAGCAGATGTCCATCTTCATCAACTTCGACGAGACCAATGAGCCCGTCGAGGTCCAAGAAACCGAGGAGCCCGAGTTCAACGAGAACTTGCTCAAGCCGGTTGATGAGCTGGAGCTGTCCGTGCGTAGCTTTAACTGCTTGCAGAATGCCGGGATCAAGTATATCGGCGATCTCGTGCAGAAGAGTGAGCAGGAGATGCTCAAGACGAAGAACTTCGGCCGCAAGTCCCTCAAGGAGATCAAGGAGCTGCTCTCCGAGATGGGCCTTGAGCTTGGGATGAAGCTCGACAGCTGGCCTCCCAAGGAGCTGCTCAAGAAAGAACAACGCTGACGTGAGTCAGCGCCGTCATGCCCTAGAAGGAATCCCCTATGCGTCACCTCAAGTCTGGTCGCAAGCTCGGGCGCACCTCCGCCCACCGCAAAGCGCTCTTCAATAACCTCGCCCGTGCTCTGGTCACCTATGAGATGATCCAGACCACGGACGCCAAAGCCAAAGAGCTTCGCAGCGTCACGGATAAGCTCATCACGCTCGGTAAGCGCGATGATCTTCACGCGCGTCGCCAAGCCTTCGCGGTCCTCAAAGATCGTGCCCTCGTCGGCAAGTTGTTCGACGACCTCGCCAAGCGCGAGGAGCTCGCGGGTCGTCAGGGTGGTTACACCCGCGTCCTCAAGATCGGACACCGTCGCGGTGATAACGCGCCCCTGTCGCTCGTCTCGTGGGTCGGCTCGACCTTCGAGAACACCGAGCACCTGCGCTACACCCCTGAGACCCTCGCGAAGTTTGAGCAGGCCGAGCTGGCGTACAACGTCGAGGGTGGTGGCGAGGAGGAGTGATCCCCGCGCGCTCCCCTGACGCCTGAGTCGCCCTCGACACGGCCCGCGCTGAGCGATCGCTCAGCGCGGGCCGTGTCGCGTGAGGCGCCGCCTCGCCAACCCCGTCGCCCCCTCGCTTCAGGAGCCGTCGCCATGACGCCACGCTCTCATCACCTCATCGTCACGCTGAGCTTGCTCGCGCTCTTGTGGGCCGCATGCACGTCGAGCTATCAAAAGCAGCTCGACGCCGGCGACGCGCTCATGAGCCAGGGCGCCTATCGTGACGCGCTGCAGGCCTATCGCGCCGCCGCCCGCGAGGAGCCCGACGCCCCCGAGGCGCGCGAGCGCGCCGCGCAGGCCCAGCGCGCCCTGTTAGCTGAGTATACCGCTCAGCTGCGCGAGCTGCTCGCGCGTGGCGAGCACCCGGCCGCTGTGCAGCTCGCCGCTGACGCCTACGCTAGCGCTCCCGAAGATCCCGCCACCTCCGCGATCACGCGCGAGGTCAGCCTCGCCATGCAGCAGCGCTCAGCGCGGGCGCTTGAGGCAGGAGACTTCGCGAGCGCGTTAGACGCCTTGACGTTGACCTACCAACACCTGCCCACCGAGCGGGTGGGCTTAGAGGCGCCAATCCAGGACCTCAAGCAGCGCTGGGCAGAGGCGCTCGTGGGGAGCGCTCAGCAAGCGCAGAGCGCTGGCTATGAGGGCGACGCGCTGCTGCTCTATGCCAAAGCCGCCACCTTGGTGATGGACCCTGATTATGTGCGTCAGCGCGACGCGCTGCGCGCCTCGTTGCTCGGCCAACATCCTTACCGCGTGCTGCTGCGCGGGCGAGGCACGCGCGATGTGCGCGTGGTGCAGGAGGGGATTGACGGGCTCGACTGGGCGCAGAACGTGAAGCTCGTGGCGCATGAGCGCACCGCTCAGCTCGTCCTCGCTTATGAGGTCAGCGCGGCGCGCTTTCGTGAGGAGCGCACGAGCTCAACCCGCACCGTGCGCTATAAGTCAGGCACCCGGCAGGTGCCTAACCCCGCCTATCAGCGCGATCAAGAGGAGGTGCTGCGCCAGCAGCGTGAGCTGGTGCGTCGTCAAGAGGAGGTCGCCAAGCGGGAGCGTGAGCTCGCCAATTATCAGCAGCAGGTGGCGCGCGAGGGTGACACCCCTGGCACCTCGACGATGGCAGAGCAGGGCGTGAGCCGCACGCAGTCGAGCCTGTCACGCGAGCGTGACAACGCCATCGATCAGCAGCGCCGCGTCATACGCGCCCAAGAACAGGCCGCGCGCACGCCCCAGCTCATCGAGGAGGACGTCTACTCAGACCTGCCCTATGAGGTGACGCGTTATGATCGCCTGGGTGAGCTGCCGCTGGTGTTGGAGGCGCGCGTGGTGGGGGCCCAGGGTGATGATGCGGCGCAGCACCTGCGGATCACGACCTCAGCGTCGGACGAGACGCACGCGGCTTATCCCTTCGCAGGCGTGAGCGGTGATCCGCTCAACTTGCCGAGCGAGGCGCAGCTCAGGCGTGAGCTGCTCGCGGGCGCGGCAGATCGGGTCGTCGCGGCGGTGCTCGCTGAGCTGACCACGTATCGACGCGCGCTCGTCACACAGGCGATGACGCTCGCTGATGAGCGGGCGCGCATCCATCAGCTCGTGATCGTGATCTTGCTTGATCCTACCCAGGTGGACGCTGACGTCTTAGAGGAGATCGTGGCGACGCGTGGGATCCCTGATGTGGTGCGCGTGCTCGCGCCTCCAGCGCCGCGTTAGCCGCTGCTTTTGCAAGAACGTCGCGCGCGCGCGCCGGATCGCGTGAGCATGCGCGGCCGTCTCCCGCGTCATCTGGCGCTTCGCGCTTTGAGGAGTCTGTACGATGCCCCCCTACGCTCTTGGCTTGTGTCTGTCTGCGCTGCTGATCCTCACCACGCTCGGCTGTCAGCCCTCAAAGCCTGCAACGCCCTCGCCCACGCAGACAGCTGTGGAGGCGCCTGCGCCCGCGCCGCGCCGCATCATCCTGATGATCGGTGATGGGATGGGCGTGCCAGCGGTGAGCGCCGCCGCCTATGCCAAGGGCAGCGCGTTGCAGATGCTCCAGCTGCGTCACGCGGGGCTGATGCGCACGCACGAGCATGAGTTCTTGACGACAGACTCGGCGGCCTCGGCCACAGCTTATGCGACCGGAGAGAAGGCCCACTTTGAGGCCGTGAGCGTGACGCCTGGGACCGATGTGGCTCATGAGGAGGACGCCGCTCACCACCTAGAGCACATGGTGCAGGTGGCCAAGCAGGCGAAGTGGCGCACGGGGCTCGTGGCCACGAGCCGGATCAACCATGCCACGCCCGCAGCGTTCGCAGCGCATCGCTCGCATCGGGGTCGTTATGAGGAGATCGCGCTCGATATGAGCCGCTCTGGGGTGGACGTGATGCTCGGCGGGGGCAGCAAGTTCTTCACGCAGCGCGTTGATGGTCAAGACCTGCTCGCTACGATGCGCGCCGATGGCTACACCATCGCCACGGATGCTGAGCAGGTGCGCGAGGCGGTCAAGACCTCCTCACGCGTGATCGGGCTGCTGCACGACAAAGACATGCCGCGCGTGATGACTGGCGAGCGCGCCATGAGCCTCGCGCAGATGACGGAGCTCGCCATCAAGGCGCTCGATCGTGACCAGCCTGAGGGCTTCTTCCTGATGGTGGAGGGCAGCCAGATCGACTGGGCCGAGCATGCGCTTGATGGCCCATGGACCGTCGCCGAGACGCTCGACTTTGATGAGGCGGTGGGTGAGGCGCGCCGCTACGCGGCGGGGCGCGATGACACGCTGGTGATCGTCACCGCTGATCATGAGACGGGCGGCCTGAGCGTGTTCGATGAGGGCGCGATCGCCGCTTCGGTGAAGGCGCTGGGCGGCGTCGACGCTGCCAACGCGCGCGTCGGCGCGCCTGGCGAGGCGCCCTCGCCAGCGGCCATCTCCACGGTGGCGCTGGGTGAGGGGGAGCTTGTCCCCGCTGAGGCGGTCGATCGCGCGATGACGCTCACGTTTGGCTATCTGTCCTTGGCCAGCCGCCCGCTGTGGCAGCAGCGCGGGTTCTTGGCCACGCACACGGCGGCGATGGTGCCGCTGTTCACGCAGGGGCCAGGGGCCGAGGCGATCGCGCAGGTGACGGATAACGCCGATCTGGGGCGCACGCTGCGTCAGCTCATCGCCAAGCAAGTGGTGCCAGCCGTGGTTGACGCGCCAAGCGCCGAGCCGCCGCGCAACGTGATCCTCATGATCGGTGATGGGATGGGCGTGGCGCCTGTGACGGCGTCGTATTATGCGCGCGGCGCGTCAGCGATGCTGAGCATGCCGGTGCGCGGCTTGGTGAGCACGCACGGGCTGGATCGGCTGGTGAATGATGCGGCGTCGGCCGCGACGGCGCTGTCCACAGGGCAGCGCACCCGCACAGGCGTGCTTGGCATGGCGCCCGCTGAGGATGGCCAGCTCGCCACCGCGCGCACTGTGCTGGAGGACGCCGAGGCGCGCGGGCTGCGCACGGGGCTTGTCTCCACGACCTCGCTCACGCACCCCACGATGGCGGCATTTTATGCGCATGCGCCAGATGCGACCCGTGAGACGCAGCTGCTGGCGCAGCTCCTCACCTTGCCCACTCGCCTGCCCAACGCGGACGGCGTGGACGTGGTGATGGCGGGTGGCGCAGCGCGCTTGGATGACACCACGCGCGCTGCGCTCGTCGCCCAAGAAGTGACGCTTGAGACGGCGTGGTCCGACGCGCCGCTTGTGCCCCATCAGCGCGTGATGGGGCTGTACGCCCCCGACGCCCTAGACGCCGCCGCCGCGCGTCGCGCCAGCGGCCCCACGCTCGCCGCGATGACGACGCGCGCGCTAGGGGCGCTCGCGCCTGCCAAGGCGGGCTTCTTCTTGGTGGTGGAGGGCGCGGGGATCGACGCGCGCCAGCGCGCGCTCGATCGCAGCGGGGCGCTGCTTGATGAGGTCGCTGAGTTTGATGAGGCGGTCGCCGCCGCGCTCGCGTTCGCGCGTGAGCGCGAAGACACGCTGGTGATCGTGACCGCGAACTACGATCACAGCCTGAGCGTGCTGGATAATCACTACGGCTTCGCCAAGGGCCAGTGCGGCGTGGTG
>CAYXWB010000080.1:0-17515 GCA_964468515.1 uncultured Bradymonadales bacterium
GAAGTTCCTCTGCCATTGTTGGAGATTAGCAGGCTTCAGCCTGCTCCCCCTTTGCGCGCCGCTTCAGCGGCGGCGATTGATTTGCTACTTCAATACTAGCCGGCTTCAGCCGGGCTTACTGGGCAACGGTACCCAGCCCTTCGAGCTCGGCTGGTCTATTTGCGGATATTGCCCCTGAATTTAGTGCTGCGCTCTGGGCTGAGCTGGGCTGGGCTAGTCAACACAGCTTGCTGCTACACAGTATACAATGGGAGGTTGCCCGGTAAATCATTGTGGGGTTCGAGGCCTGGGCCCGCTCCATGTGCTCAGAGTACCATTGCCACCAGGGGTGCTGCCAGGTTCCATAGTAGATGCAGGCCAATGGCCCAGAGGGTGCCCAGCCATATGCGGATGGCGCCGAGGGCTGCGCCCCATGCCAAGAGCAGCATACCAGAGGGCGCAGCGCTCGGCGCCAGCGGGACGCTCTGACAGGCCAGCCCGCCCGCGCCCTGCATCACATAGTCATCCGTCGTCGGATCGATCGGGTCCGTCGGATCGATCGGATCAGTCGGGTCTACAGGCTCGCTAGGTTCAACAGGGTCCGTGGGATCGACCGGCTCGACCGGATCAACCGCATCCCCCACGGTGATCGTGACGCTCACCTCATCACCCGCGCCATCGGTGACCACGATCGTGACCTCGCCAGCGGGCGGGGAGGGCAGCGACGCGCTCCATGAGCCATCCGCACCCACCGTGATGGTCTGCGACTGACCGCCTGCGCTCACGGTCAGCGCGCTGCCGGGCTCAGCGGTGCCTGTGACGACGATCATGTCGCCGTCAACCTGCTGGCCGGGCATCGGGCTCGTGATGACGACCGGCGCGCTCGGGTTGGCGCCCGTGTCCACCGTGAAGCTCGCGGTGACGACCGAGGCGTTGTCGGCGTCATCGGTGGCGATGGCGGTGAGGGTGTGGGGGCCATCAGCCAGCGGTGCGGTGATGGGCAGTCGCCAGTCGCCCTGCGCGTCGGCCATGACGGTGCCCATGACCACGCCATCGATCAGCACCTCCACGACCACGCCGGGCTCGGCGGTGCCGATGATGACGGGCGTGCTGTCATCGAGCGTGGCGCCGCTCGTCGGCGCGGTCAGCGTCAGCGCGGGTGGGATGGTGTCAAGGGTGACGTGCAGATCATCCGTGGCGCTGTTGCCCGCGGCGTCGGTCGCGCTGGCGACGATGACATGCGGACCATCCGTGAGCGCTGTGGTGGGGGTGAAGCTGAACTCGCCGCTTGGCGCGACCGTCGTGGTCCCCACGATGGCGCCGTCGATCGTGATCGTGATGGTCGCGCCCGGCTGCGAGGTGCCTCGGATGGTGGGCGTCGCATCGGAGGTGACTGGCAGCGGGGCGGTGAGGCTGATGAGCGGCCCCGTGAGGTCCACGCTGAAGTCGCGCGTGAGCGTCGTGCTCCGACCGTTGGAGCGCGCCGCGACGATGGTGGCGACGTAGTCGCCCTCGCCAAGCGAGGGCGTCACGTCGATGGTGAACGAGCCATCAGCCATCACCGTGGGCGTCAGCGTCGTCACGACCGCGCCTTGCGCGTCGCGCACCGTGATGGTGATGAGCGCGTCAGGATCGGTGCTGCCCGCGATGGCGAGGTTGGGATCGTTGGTCGTCGTCATCGGCTGCGGCGACGTCACGGTCAGGTTCGGCGTGGACGCGTCCACGTTGAAGCTCTCCGTGAGCGGCGTGGCCATGTTGTTGGCCGCGTCGCGCGCGCTGACCTCCACCGTATAAGCGCCATTGGCGAGGCCTTGCGCGGCGAAGCTCCAATCACCGCTCGCGTCAGCGGGCAGCGTCTGCGTGAAGACGACCTGACCTGACGCGTCGTCGCGCACGATCACGGTGACGATCGCGCCCGGCTCAGACGAGGTGCCTGAGATGGTCACATCACGCACATCGAACATGGCGTTTGGCGCGGGGGAGGTCAGGGTGAGCTGCGGCGCGATGGTGTCAATGCGCACCGTGTGCGGCCCCGCGCTCGCCACGTTGCCGGCAGCGTCAGTGAGCGTCACGGAGGCGCTGTATTGACCATCGGGTTGTGATGGCGCGGTGAGCGTCCAGAGGCCCGCGCCGTTGACGGTGACGACGCCGAGCGTCGCGGCGCCCAAGCGCACCTGCACCTGCGCCCCCGGCTCACCCGCCCCGCTTATCACGAGCACAGGATCGCTCACGCTCGTCCCATCCACGGGCGTGAGCAAGGTGACGCTGGTCTGCGTGTCAATGGTGAGCGTCACAGGCCCTGCGTTGGCCGTGTTGCCCAAGGTGTCGATGGCGCTGGCGCTGATGGTGTGGGGGCCATCATTGAGCTGCGGCGCGCTGACGCTCCACATGCCGGAGGCGGGCGCCGTGAGGGTGGCGATCACGGCGCCATCCACGCGCACCGTGACCGTGGCGCCGGGGCTCGCGATGCCCGTGAGCGTGGGCGTGTTATCCGCGCTCACCGCGCCATCGGCAGGGGCGGTGATGGCGAGCGCGGTCTGTGTCACGAGCTGGATGTTGTGCGTCGCGCTTGAGGCTGTGTTACCTGCGGCGTCGGTGGCCACCGCTTGCACCGTGTGGGGGCCATCGTTAAGCGCGGGCGTCTGCGCGCTCCACATGCCGTTGGCGCCTATCACTGCGGTCGCCACCTCCATGCCGTCCACGCGCACCGACACCATCGCGCCGATCTCACCGACGCCCGTGACGTTGACCACGGGCGTGGCGAGCAGCGCGTTGTTGGGCGGTGAGACGAGCGTCACGCTGGTCTGCGCGTCGATGGTGAAGCTCTGTAGTGTGGACAGCCCCACGTTGCCGATCGCGTCGACGGGGGTGACGGCGAGGGTGTAGTCGCCGTCATTGAGCGGCAGCGTGGTGGCGAAGCTCCAGGCGCCTGCCGTGACGGCGAGGTTGGTGACGGTGAGGCGCGGGTTGTTGAGGCTGTCGCGCAGGCTCAGGTTGACGCGCGCGCCGGAGCTTGTGCCTGTGAGCACGGGCATCGCGTCCGCGCTCACACCGCTTGGCTGCGTCACCGTGGCGCCCACGGGCCAGGTGAGGTTGTGGCGGTTGTTGGCCTGGGCGCACTCTGTCACCGCGTTCGCACCATCGACCACGACGACGAGGTCCTGAGCCATCGCGGCGAGGTTCTGGCGAGGGGGCGTCCACAAGAGGGGGATGTCCTCGAAGCGGTTGGTGGCGAGCGGTTGGAGCGTCTGGGCGCTGCCGATGAGGGCGCCGCCTGTGGTGGGATCGCCATCATAGAGCTGGACCGTGACGCCAGCGGGGGCGCTGCCCAGGCCAGCGTTGCCGATCCGCACGCCGAGCGCGGCGCTGGTGGGATAGGCGCTTAAGTCGTAGCGCAGCCGCGACGCGGTCAGATCAGGCTGGCCCGGGCAGGCGCGCGCGCTGCTGGTGACGTTGTTGCCCTCATCGCTCTCGGCGATGGTGTTGTCCATGTCGACCACGCCGTAGACGGGCTGGCCGCGAAACTGCGCGAGGTTGTTGATGCCGGTGAGGTTCGCGCTGACCTGCGCGCCAGCGGCGGTGGTGCCGTTGACCGTGACGGTGCCGAGCAGCGTGTCGTTGGCGGCGGTGTAGAGGCCGTCGTTATCGCGATCCAAGAACAGCGCGATGCGGTAGGTGCCAACCGCCGCCGTGGTGCCTTGATTGCGCACGCGCACGAGGATGGCGCCTGAGAGGTTGAGCGTCTGCGGCTCATAGGTGAGGGCGGCGGTGTCGACGAGGTCCACGACGAGATCAACGGCGGCGTGGGCCGAGCTTGACGAGGCGGCGCTCGCGCCGAGCGCGAGCATCCCCATCAACAGCGCGCGCGTGAGGCGCGCGGTGACAGATCGATTCATAACGTCTCCCGTGAGGCGGCTTGGCGGATGCTGTGGCCATGTTCCCCCTGACTGTAGCAGATGAAGGCGCGCGCGCCACGCGCGTCAGCGCGCCACGCGCGTCAGCGCGCCACGCGCGTCAGCGCGTCAGCGCGTTGGGGCCGCGTCGCGGCAGGCGGATGGTGAACAGGGCGCCGCGCCCCTCCTCGCTCTCGACCTGGATGGTGCCGCCGTGCATCTCGACGAACTTGCGCGCGACGCTCAGGCCAAGCCCGATGCCGCGCTTGTTGAACTCATAGTCACCGGAGGAGTGATTGCCGGTCTTGAAGGTGCTGAAGAAGGCGCTGAAGACTTGGTCGCGGTCGTCCTCGCTGATGCCGACGCCGTTGTCGCGCACTTGCAAGAGGATCATGTCGTGGTGGACGGGATCGGGCTTGGCGTTGAGCTGGATGGTCTCACCATCGCGCGAGAACTTGATGGCGTTCATGAGCAGGTGGGTGAGGATGTCTTGAAGCTTGTCGGGATCGGCCTCGATGGACTCCAAGCTCTGATCGATGGTGGAGAGCAGGCGCTGGCGGCGCTTCTCCAGGAAGGGCTCAAGCTGCTCATGGAGTGAGACGGCCAGCTCGCGCAGGTTGACGGCCTGGGTGTGCAGGCGGTTGTTGGGGCTCTCCTCGGAGATCATCTGGAAGATGCGATCGGAGATGCGGCGCAGCCTGAGGGCGCTGGCGTCGATGCGCTCAAGCGACTTGGTGGCGACGGGGTTGAGCAGCGGCTCAAGCTCACGACGCAGCAGGTAGGTGTAGCCGGTGATGATGGCGATGGGGGTGTTGAGCTCGTGGCTGACGACCTCCATGAACACGGAGCGCACGCGATCGAGCGTGCGCAGCTGGGCGTTGGCCTGCTCCAGCGAGGCGTTGCGCGCCTCAAGCTCGGCGTTGGCGCGGGCGAGCTCGGCGGCCAAGCGCTCGCGCTCGCGGCGCGCGTGATAGTGCTCGAAGGCTTGCTCGATGAACAAGCGCAGCTCGGCCGGCTTCCATGGCTTGCTGATGTAGCGGTAGACGTGGCCCTCATTGATGGCGTCAATGACGCTGTCAATGTTGGTGTAGCCGGTGAACAGCACCCGCACCAGCTCGGGGTGGCTCTCGCGCAGCGCGCAGAAGAACTCCACCCCGGTCTGGCGAGGCAGGCGCTGATCGGCCAGCACCACCTGCGGCGCGTGCTCGGCCAGCACCTCCCACGCCTGATCCACGCTCTGCGCGGTCAAGACCTGATATTGTTTGCGAAACAGCCGCTGGATCGCGTCCAGGATGTCCGGCTCGTCGTCAACGACGAGCAGGGTGGGTCGCGCGGCGTCGTGATCGCTCATGCGTCCGTCACCGATGAGGTCATCAGAGGGAAAGCGAGGGCTCACGCGCATGAAGACGCGCGGCCTGAAGATTCCATCAATCTGGAAGCGCTGACCCTAGCACCTCGCGCGCGTGAGGTCTACGCCATTGCAGCGCCCCCCGTCGCTTTGCGCGCGCGTGGGGGCGGCTGAGGCCTGGGCAGGATCATCGCGTCACGATCAGTCAGACGCTTTGCCACACAGGCGCCTTGGGGTACGCTCTCGCCCGCTGATTGAGCTCAACGCCACCTCTTAAAACTCGCCAGAACCTCACCTTGAGCAGGATGTATGACGACTGACACCTCCCCCCCCACCATCGCGGGCCGCACAGACTGGGGCGCCATGAGCGTCGCTGAGCTTGAGGCGGCGGTGCGCTATCACAACGGCCGCTACTGGAACGATGACGCCCCCGAGATCAGCGATCCTGACTACGATCGCTTGGTCGAGGCGCTGCGCGCCGCCTCCCCAGAGTCGCCGGTCCTCATGGCGATCGGCCCTGCGGGCGCCGACACCATCGACGACGCGGCTGAGGGTGAGGTGGTGAAGGTGCGCCATGATCCGCCCATGCTCTCGCTCGACAAGTGCTACGATGAGCCCACGCTGCTCAAGTGGTTTGATAAGTTTGAGGGCGACGTCATCGCCAGCCCCAAGATCGACGGCGTGGCGCTGTGCTTGCGCTATGACGCCACTGGCGCGCTCGTGCAAGGCGCCACGCGTGGCAGCGGCGTCATCGGTGAGGACATCACCCACAACGCGCGCTATGTGGTCGGCGTGCCGCAGCAGCTGGAGGGCGGGCCCATTGAGGTGCGCGGTGAGGCGTACATCCCGCTCGGCATCTTCCGCGATCGCTTCGCCGCGATCTATATGAGCCCGCGTAACCTCACCGCAGGCGGCCTCAAGCGCCTAGACGGCGCCCGCACCGCTGACTACGCCATCCACTTCTTCGCCTATGATGTCATCGGCGGCGACTTCGCCACCGAGGATCAAAAGGCGGAGTTCCTCACGCGCAACGGCTTCACGCCCGCGCCCTCGCAGCACGTCGCGCGCGAGGACATGCAGCACGTCTACGACGACATCGCCGCGCGCCGCGCTGAGTTTGACTATGAGATGGACGGCGTCGTCTTCAAGGTCAACCGCATTGATGAGCAGCGCCGCCTGGGCGTCAACGCGCACCACCCGCGCTTCGCCATCGCTTACAAGTTCCAAGGCGACTCGGGCCAGAGCGTGCTGCTGGACATCGAGTGGAGCGTCTCGCGCACAGGCTCTATCAACCCCGTCGGGCTGGTCGAGCCCGTCGAGCTGTCGGGCGCGATGGTCGCGCGCGTGAGCCTGCACAACCTCGCCATCATGGAGGGCTTGGGCGGTGAGCACGGCCTGACGCTCGGCTCGCGCGTGATGATGATGCGTCGCGGCGGCGTGATCCCAAACCTCGAGGCCGTCTTGGAGCCTGGTGACACCCCCGTCACCATCCCCACGCAGTGCCCCGTGTGTGGCGCGCCGACCTACCGCAAGGGCGACTTCCTGATGGCCGACCACTTGGCCGACTGTCGCACCATGCGCGTGCGTCAGCTGGAGCACTTCGTCAAGGTGTTCGACATGAAGGGCTTCGGTCAGCGCGCGCTGGAGCAGGTCTTCGACGCGAACCTCGTCACCACCCCACAAGACCTGTTCACGCTGACCGTGGGCGAGCTGGAGGGGCTGGATCGGATGGGCAAGAAGTCGGCGCAGAACCTCATCGCGGCGATCGATGGCAAGCGCGAGGTCACGGCGGAGGTCTTCTTGCGCGCCTTTGGCATCCACGAGCTGGGCCGCCACGTCTCCAAGATCCTCGGCACGCACTGCCAGTCCATGGACGAGGTCTGGGCGCTCACCGAGGAGGACTTGGCCGCGATCCACACCATCGGCGCGGTCATCGCGCGCGAGGTGGTCGCGGGCTTGGCCGCGCGCCGCGCCGACTTAGAGGCCGTGCTGGAGCACGTCACCGTGCGCTTTGAGCAGCCGCAAGCGCCCGCCGCCTTTGACTCGAACCACCCGCTGGCAGGCAAGGCCGTCTTGTTCACCGGCTCGCTGGTCGCGATGTCGCGAAAGGACGCGCAGACGCGCGTGGAGGCCGTCGGCGGCAGCTGCCCCTCCAGCATCTCCAAGGCGCTGGATTATCTGGTGATCGGTGACGAAGACATGACCCGCTATGAGGGCGGCTGGCGCTCCTCCAAGCTCAAGAAGGCTGAGGCGCTCAGCCAGCAAGGCGCGCCGCTGCGCGTGATCGGTGAGCAGGAGTTCTTGCGCTTGCTTGATCCTCCCGCAACCAGCGAAGACGCGAGCTGACGGCGAGCGAGGCGACACGCGAAGCGTGTCGCCTCGTTCGCCAGCATCCTGGCCGTGGAAGCGCGCTGGGCGCGACACGCGAAGCGTGTCGCGCCCAGCGCGCTTCCACGGCGACGCTTCGATGCGCGACAGTCAGGATAAATGGTCGCTTGGGGAGGTCTAATTCAAGCGATGCTGCGCATCTTCCAAGCGGCCTCGCTCCCACACAACCTCCCGCGCGGTGCGTCGCTGAGGCTGATTCTAAGCGGGGATCGTCCAAGCGAGCGGGTGGGTTGCACCCTGCCTGACTGGCGCATGGTGAGGGCGCCGACAGGCGCCCCAGCGCGTCAGCGCTGCGCTCGCTTCAGCGCGTCGCAGCTGACGGTGCCCCTGGGGTTGTCCATGCCGCGCGCTCGCTTGGCAGCGAGGTGGCGCCATCCCAGCGCTCGCCATCGCCTCAGCTGGTTGATGCCATCGCCTCAGAAGGTGCCAACCTGACAGCGGCTCAGCTCAGCGCATTGAGGATCATCGCAGTCGATGAGGCCGTCGCCGTTGTCATCGACGCCGTTGTCGCAGCTCTCCAAGCAGGCGAAGATGGTGGCGCAGGCAGGCTCGCGGCAATCCAAGCGGCCTGACGCGTCTGCCAAGCAGCGCGTGCTGGACAGCTGACATACGCCGCGCCCCACGCACTGAGTATCTTGGCAGTCAGCGAGGCCGTCGCCGTTGTCATCGACGCCGTTTTGGCAGTCTTCGGCGAGGAGCAAGCAGTCGCGTGTGAAGGCGCAGTCCGCGTCGGCGCAGTCGAGCAGACCGTCGCCCTCGTCATCGACGCCGTTGGTGCAATCCTCGCCGCCTGGCTGACAAGCGGCGCTGTTGGCGCAGTCAGGATCGGCGCAGTCCACCAAGCCGTCGCCGTCATCGTCTTGTGCGTTGGTGCAGATCTCAAGGCGCGCGAGGCAGAGGAAGACCTCTTGGCAGGCCGGGTCATCGCAATCAATCAAGCCATCGCCGTCGTCATCCAGCCCGTTGGCGCAGTCCTCGCCGCCGATCTTGCAGGTCGCTGTGTCCGCGCAGCAAGGATCGTCGCAATCGATGCGGCCGTCGCCATCATCATCGAGGCCGTTGGCGCAGTCCTCACCCGCGACAGCGCACCAGAACGTGTCGGCGCATTCGGGATCCTGGCAGTCAATGCGTTTGTCGCCATCATCATCGACGCCGTTATGGCACACCTCGCGCTGGCCCAACCTGCAAAGCGGCCACGCGCTGCACAGCGGATCATCACAGTCGATGAGGCCGTTGCCATCATCATCGATGTGGTTGAGGCAGTCTTCAACCACATACGGCGGGGAGAGGTCCGCGAGGCAGCCTGCGGTGAGCATGGTCACGAGGAGGATGAGGAGCCGCTGAGGAGGCTTGTCTTGCATGAGCTTCTTCTCCAGCGGCGGGCGTCATAGCGCGGACGGGAGGAGGCGCGCTCGCGCTGGCGTGTTCCAGCGCGAGCCTGCCTGGCGCCTGGCGAGCGTCTGGTCGCTCAGGGGGAGGCCACGGGCACAGGTGAGGATTGATCAGGACCTGTGCTCCCGTTGCCCAGCTGCCCAAAGCCAGCCTCCCCAAAACACCACCGGTTTGAGGTCTCAGTGATCAAGCAGGTGTGCGCGCGCCCTGCGCTGATGCTCTTGATGGTGCTGAGCATGGTGCTGTTCAAGGGCGTTGGTGTTGAGCTGGAGGCCATTGTAGAGCCGATGCCGAGCTGCCCATCCTCGTTGTCACCCCAGCACAAGGCCTGACCGCTCGCTTGCACGGCGCAGGTGTGAATTTTGCCTGCGGTGACGTCAAGGACGGAGCTCATGATCAGGGTGGGCGAGGTGGAGGAGGCGGAGCTATGGCCGAGCTGCCCTCGGCTGTTGCTTCCCCAACAATAGAGCTGAGCTGAGGCGTTGAGCGCGCAGGTGTGCAGCTCGCCGCCTGCCACGCTCACGATGTTTGTCATCCCTGGGACCGACACGGGGGTGAGGCGGTTGGTGGTGGTGGCGTCGCCGAGCTGGCCCGTACTATTTCTCCCCCAGCAGGAGAGCTGTCGGTTCGCCCCCGCGATGGCGCAGGTGTGGTCACGCGCGGCGAAGATGGCGTGGACCTCGCTCAAGCCTTGGACGTTCCGGGGCAAGGAGCGCGAGATGGTGGTGCCATCGCCGAGCTGGCCGTTGTTGTTTTGCCCCCAGCAGCGGACCTTGCCCGAGGTGAGCAGCGCGCAGGTGTGATGCAAGCCCGCCACGACGCTGACCACGACGCCCCCTAAGCTCATGGGGGGCTCGATCGTCGGGGTGTTGGTCGATTCACCTGAGGTGGCGCGCCCGAGCTGACCGAAGATGTTGCGCCCCCAACACTGCAGCGAGCCCGGGGAGATGAGCGAGCAGATGTGATAGCCCCCTGCAGCGATGCTCAAGCTCACGTCGGTGTTAGCGATGGTGCGCGGCAGGCTGGCGTTGGCTGTGTTCGTATTGGCGAGCTGTCTGTAGCCGTTGCCCCCCCAGCACGAGATCACACCAGCTTGGTTATGTGAGCAGCTGAAGTCTTCGCCGACCGCCACCTGGTCGGCTAGCACGCGAGTGCAGGCTTGGAGGTTGAGCTGACATGAGGCGTCGCAGCTGACGGTGCCAGTCTGACCATCCAGGCAGCGCGCGCTTGGCAGCAAGGTGGCGCCATCACAGACCTCGCCATCGTCGAGCTGGATGATGCCATCACCGCAGCGCGCGCCCGTGTCTGTGCAGTCTGCGCTGCAACCGCTGCCATAGGTGCCATTATCGGCGCCCGCATCGCACACTTCTTGAGGGTCTTGGATGCCATCGCCGCAGCGCGGGCCAGGGCCTGTGCACAGGGCGTTGCAGCGGCCATACGCGCCGTTCTCATCGCCATCATCGCAGGCTTCTCCCTCTACCATGTGCACGATGCCATCACCGCAGCGCTCGCCAAAGCCCCTGCAGGTGGCGTCACAGCCGCTGTTGTAGGTGCCATTCTCATCGCCCGCGTCGCAGACCTCGCCATCATCGGCTTGGGTGATGCCATCGCCACAGCGCGGGCCAGGGCCTGAGCACATGGCGTCACAGTCGCTGTTGTAGAGGCCATTCTCAGCACCCGCGTCGCAGGCCTCGTCGAGCTCTTCTTGCGCGATGCCATCGCCGCAGAAGGGGCCAACCTGACAGATGCTCAAAGCTTCGCATTGAGGATCATCGCAGTCGGCTTTGCCGTCGCCGTTATCGTCGCCCTCGTTGTCGCAGATCTCCAAGCAGACAAAGATGTTGGCGCAGGCAGGCTCGCTACAATCGACGCGCCCCGAGCTGTTCGCCATGCAGCGCGCGCTGGACAGCTGACACACGCTGCGGCCAGCGCATTGAGGATCCGCGCAGTCGGTCAGGCTATCGCCATTGTCATCGACGCCGTTTTGGCAGTCTTCAGCGAGGATCAAGCACTGGCGCGTGAAGGCGCAGTCGGCGTCGGCGCAATCAATCAAGCCATCGCCGTCGTCATCGCTCCCGTTGGTGCAATCCTCACCGCCCGCCTCGCACGTGGCGGTGTTGGCGCAGTCGGGATCATCACAATCGGTGAGGCCATCGCCGTCGTCGTCTTGGCCGCTGTCGCAGGCCTCCAAGCGCGCCAAGCAGATGAAGACCTCTTGGCAGGCGGGATCGTCGCAGTCCACGAGGCCGTCGCCGTCATCATCTTCGCCATTGGCGCAGACTTCGCCGCCGATCTTGCAGGTCGCCGTCTCGGCGCAGGAGGAGTCGTCGCAGTCGATGAGGCCGTCGCCATCATCGTCGAGGCCGTTGGCGCAGTCCTCGCCCGCGACCGCACACCAGAACGTGTCGGCGCAGTCTGAGTCCACGCAGTCGAGCTGCTTGTCGCCATCATCATCGACGCCGTTGTTGCACACCTCGCGCTGCGGGGTGCGGCACTGCGGCCACGCGTTACACAGCGGATCATCGCAATCAGTCAAGCCATCGCCGTCATCATCGACGCCATTGTGGCAGTCTTCAAGCGGCGACGGGCTCACGCTCTCGGAGGGGCAACCGGCGAGCGCGAGCATGGCGAGCGCGATGAGGGTGAGGTGCAGGGGGGCGAGGAAAGAGGTGCTCATCACTCAGCTCGTAGGTGAGACGCATGATTAAGGCGCATGGGGCTGTGATTAAGGGTTTGTATCACAGCCCCATCGCCCATGCACGCGAAGCGCGACGGCGCGTCGGTTAGCAGTCGTGGGGGAGGGTGCCACGCGGTGCGCGAAAGTACATGAAGGGGGTGTAGGCGAGCATGTTGGAGACGCGCGACATGTAGATGTCGGCGTAGCGCTCGAGCTGACGGGTGAGGTGGCTCTTGTCATTGCCCGTGCGCAAGAGGTAGCCCCACATGGGGTTGAACATCTTGCTGTCTTCGATCACCAGGGGTGCGATCTCATTGTCGAGGGCGATCAGCTCCTCGCGCAGCTCGGTCATCTGCTCGCGCAGCAGCTCGGGGTCCTCATCGGAGCGCGGGCCATAGCCGCGCACGATGCGCTGCTGTTCCAGGCGCAGGCGCGAGTATTCGGCCTCCATCTGCTCCTTGGCGTGCATGCGCTCGCGGATCTGCTCGTGCAGGGTGTGGGTGCGCGCGATGGCCTCCAGCTCGTCCTCCAGCTCGCGCAGCACCAGCGCGGTGCGCCAGCGCAGCAGGTTCTTGGAGATGTTCACATCGGTGAAGATGTGATCGCCCACGTAGAGGATGTGATCGCCGGAGACGCCCATGGAGCGCTCGATCTGCTGGGCGTTGCCGCCAAAGTAGACGCACCCCTCGCGCAGCGGCCCGACGAACGCGCGCAGCAGGCCAGTGTCGGGGAGCACCTCCAGCATGGGGTTGCTCTCGGAGAAGAACACGGGCTTGCGCGCGGCGACCACGACCAGCTCGAACAGGTCACGCCAGCGCATCTCCTCAGGCAGGAAGGGATCGAAGGCGTAGCGCATCATGAACTCGGTGTACTCCCACTCGGAGTTGGTGATGAGCACGAGGCGCTTGCCAGCCTCGCGCTGATCAAGCAGCGCCAGCGGGGTCTGCGGATCGAGGTCCACATAGCGCTCAGGGTTGCCCATGATCTCGGCCTTGAGCAGCCCCTCGACGTGGGCGGCGTCAAGGGCCATGCGCACGGCGTGGTAGAGCGCGGCGTAGGTGAGCGGGTCGGGCAAGGCGCCAGCGTCGAGCTTGTCGACGAGCTGGCAGTACATGCACGCCTCAGAGATCGAGAAGAAGGTGTTGAGGAACACATAGCGCGGGCTGGACAGCTCGACGGTGATGCGCGAGTAGGCGCGGCGCATGGCGCGGTAGTCCATGAGCTGCGTGCCATGGGTGGCGCGCTTGATGTAGCCGAAGCGGTTGATCTTGAGCACGTTGCCAAGCTCCAGATCGAGCACGAGGCCGCGCACGGCGAGCTGAGGATCGAAGGTCAGATCCTCCACGGGCCAGCCGCGCTCTTGGAGCTTCTGGCGCAGGTGCTCATAAGCGCGCCCCTCCCACGCGTCCACATGGTAGTGGACCAGGGTGTAGTCCATGTCATAGCCGATCACCTTGATCGAGCGCAGGTTGAGCGTTCGATTGCAGAAGATGTCGCGCGTGCGATCGGGAGGGGTCATCTCGGTCACGGTCGAACTCCCTGGCTGACAGGTAGCGCGCGCTGCGCGCGCGGTGAGGTGCTCTGAGGGCGTGGGGCTCACAGCGGGGCTGGTCCCAGGGGCCAGTCTATCGCGAACGTCTCAGGATCATAGAAGGCGCAGTCTGCCATGCTCAAGCCGCGCTCCATGCAAGGATCATCCGAGAGCGCGCGGCCAGCGGTGGCCAGATACCACGCCACTTGATTGAGCATAAAGGTGTGAATGTCAAAGGCCAGCGAGGGGTTGGGCACGTTAAACGTGTGCTCGCCGCCGATCCTGATGTACGGCAGCCGCAGCGCGGTGACGCCGCCCCAAGCGCGGGTCTGCGTCATCGCGCGCAGCGGCACATCCGCGTCGACGTTGGGGGTGGGCCCCTCCTCGCGTCCAGGCACGCGAAATCGGCCGCGATCCAGATCATCGGGATCAAACAAGGTGCCGGGATGATCGGGGTAGCGATCAAAGCGCGCGATGCCCTCATACACATGGTTGATGGCCAAGAACTGATTGGGGGTCATCCCATAGCGCGCGTCCTCGCCCCACACGTCGATGGCCCCCGCCGCCCGCGCGAGCGCGAGCCCTGAGCTCATCGGGACGGTCTGATCGCCCTGTGTGACGACGATGAGGCTGTTCTTGAGGCCGACACGATACTCGGGCGCCTCGTAGTCAAAGCGCAGCGGCCTGCGATGGTAGTGTGACGCCCAGATGGCGGGATCTGCGGGCTCCAAGATGAGCTGCCCGATGCCCAAGAGGCGCCGCATGCGCGGGGTCTGGCGAGGCACGCCCCAGCCTGAGGCGAGCGCGGCCAGGGGGGAGTCAGCGGGGTAGAGGATGTTCTGGAACACGGCGTGCTGGGTGGTGCGCTCTAGGCGCTGCTTGAGCGCACCATTGGCGCCATAGAGCTCGATGACGAGCCCGTCGCCAAGCGCCAGCGGATCGGTGGCGACGTGACGAGCAGCGTCCTCGCTCAGGCTTGAGTCGTCTGCGCCCGCGACGCACTGTGTGATGGGGACGCACAAGCCCGCTTCGTCGCAGCTGTGGCGCGCGGGGCACTCAGGCTGCGCCTCGCACTGGGGCTGCGCGGCGCATCCCAGCGCGGCCTCGACGCTCAGCGTGACGTCAAGACCGAGCGCCGCGCGCCGCGCTTGGCCGCCGAGCGCGTCGGCGCCCACGCCTAAGCGGAAGCGACCTTGTCGCACGCGCGCGTGGGCGCGTCGATCCTCCAAGGTGGCCAGCGGCTCACGCTCGCGGGCGAGGTTGCGCAGCACGATCAGATCGCCATCTTCCAGCCCCTCGACCTGAGCGAATGGCACTTGGCGGTCATCCAGCGCGTCGGGCAACAGCCAAGACAGCTGCGTGCGGCCCTCACCTGCAGGTTCGCCGATGAGCAGCGGCCCCATCATCTTGAGCAGCACGCCGACGCGCACGTTGCCGATGTCCGTGCGCGTGGCGATGTCGCCTAAGCCGCCGCCGCCCGCGTTGCTGGCGACAGCGCGGATGGTGGGCTCAACGCCCGCGAGCGTGGTCGCCTGGATGCCACCTAGCGAGGTGCCCCAGGCCATGTAGGTCGTGGGGCCGCCGAGGTCCACGCGCCCATCGCCGTTGAAGTCGCCCGCGAGCTCCGGCTCACCGTCGCCGTCATGATCAAACGGCGCGACGGCCTCCCCGAGCGCGCGCACATAGGGGGAGCTGGGGTCAGGCCGTGTGGGGAAGCGGCGCGTGCCATCGAAGCTGCGCAGGATGCGGATGAGCTGGAGCTGATCCACGGTGGTCTGGCGCACCATGTCGCGCGCGTGGAGCAGGTCCGCGGTGAAGTAGTCAGCGGCGCCATCACGAAGCCCATCATTGTTCACATCGCGGGCGCGGTGATGTTGCAAGATCTCGCCGAGGTGAGGCAGGCGCACCGCGCGGGTGAGCGTGGCCACCAAGCTCTCATATTCGGGCGGGATGGCGAGCCCGTGGCCGGCGTTATCAATGGCGCAGGTGGCCATGCCAAACTTCGCCATGGCGCCCGCGAACACCAGCATCTCAAAGCGCGTGGTGCCGATCGCGTGGCTGTAGATGATGGTGGGAAACGGCGCCTGCTGCGTGGCCGTGGGCTTAGGCACGACGCACGCGAAGGTCACCTCGCCGGCGCGCGCGTGCGCGCGCCCCGTGCTCAGGTCGAGCTCAAACGCCTCATCCTCATCGTGCGGGTTGCGCGCGCGCATGCGCGCGCCGACCTCGGCGTCAGGCGTCTCCTCGCCGGGCAACGGATCCGCCAGCTCGTCCTTATCCGCCAGGAAGTAAGGCGAGAGGAACGCGCCTGAGACGACATAATCGACGTGCTCATAAGATTGCGAGACTTCTTGGCCGCCCTCAGCGCCAGCCTCTTGCGCGACCACGGGCGCTAAGGCGCCGATGAGCCGGTTGATGCGAAACAGCATCGGCTCAGGCAGCCCTGGCTCGCGCGCGGCGTGGATCAGGTGCAGATCAGGCGCAAACTGGGCCTCAAGCCAGCGCAAGGGGCCGTGGCCATAGAGGCCCGCGCGGATCGCCTCCAGCTCAGCGGTGGGGGTGCCGGTGGTGAAGCTCCACGCGAAGCGCACGGCCTCTAGCTTGCGATCAAAGCGCTCAGGGAAGGCGCGCGGCAGCAGCTCACGCAGCGGCTGCAACGCCTCGAACTGGCGCAAATGATGGATGGACTTAAAGGGGCTGTCGATCGGCAGGCCATCCTCACCGCGCAGCGCGCCGGTCAGCACCACGGCGTAGCGGGTGGCGGGGGCGAGCGGCTCGACCGGGCGCAGGATGAGGGTGTTGGTCTCGCGCTCGTAGTGGTCGAGCGTCTGGCCTTCGGCCAGCGGATCGGCCCCGGGGGTGAGGATGTTGGGCTTGTCCCAGACCCCATCATCGTCGGTGTCCTCGATCGGATCGAGCACACCATTACCATTGTGATCGACCTCCTCGACGCTCTCAAACAGCAGGTTGGTGCCCGCTGAGCGAGGATCGTTGGTGAAGTAGCGATCGTTGCCCTTGATGAGCGCGGGGAAGTTGCCTCGCCCCACATCGAGCAGCTCCAGCTTGCCGTACTCGGGGCTCTTGGGATCGACGTTGATCAGATAGATCGCATCATCGCGCAGGTCGGGGGTCGGTTCTTGGTGACGTCTGGCGAGGTCGACAAGATCGATGGGCCGATCAAAGCGCACGGTGATGGGGGAGAACAGCCCAAAACCGGTCTGCGTGTTGAGGGCATGACGCACGCGCTCCTCTTCGCGGCTGGCGCCGCGCACCGAGAGGTTCAAGCGCAGGCCCGTGGGGCTTGAGGCGTCGGGGGTGGTGGCCAGATCGTTGGGGAAGGGGATCTCAGGGAAGGGGCGCTCATCGAGCTCAAACACGATGCGCGGGCCACCTGAGGGTTGCGCTTGGCGCAAGGAGGAGGGCGGCGCGTTATCGAGCATGCAGCCGCTGATCAGCAGGAGGGCGCTCAGCAGGGCGGCGCGATGACCGAGCAGAGGGCGCATGAGGATGCTCCGAGCGTGGCGAGGGCGGTGAGGGACCCGGTGAGGGGTCAGGGTAGATTGCGGGCAATCGCGCCTGTCCGCAAGCCTCACGCGGCACCTCGCCACGCGCTTGCGCGCGGCGGCTCTTGCCCTCAGCGTGTGGCTTGGATGAGCGCCTCGTAGTCGGCCATGGAGGCGAGGACCACTTGGTGGGCGTGCTCGCGCCCGTAGACGACGTCGACGTTGACCGGGGGGGAGGTCATGCCGGGCGCCATCTTGTAGGTGAGGAAGTAGTGGCACAGCTTGTCGACGAGGGGGCGAGGCAGCTCGCTGAGGTCGGTGATGTGACCGAAGGTGGAGTCGCCGATCAGGACGCTGACGATCTTGTCGTCGGCCTCGCCGCCGTCGATCATCTGGATGCCACCGATGACGCGCGCGCGCACCAAGATGCCCGCGCGGTCGATGTGGGCGTCAGCCAGCACGCAGATGTCGAGCGGGTCGCCGTCGCCATGCTCGGCGTTGGGGCTCAGCGCGCTGATCTGCTCACCACAATAAGTGCGCGGGATGAACCCGTAGAGCATGGGCAGCTGCGAGGAGTACTTCTGCGGCCGATCGATGATGAGGTAGCCCGTCTCCTTGTCGATCTCGTACTTGACGCGATCGGAGGGGGTCATCTCAATGTAGGCGTGGACGCGGTCGGGGGCCTCGGGGCCAACGCTCAAGCCGTGCCAGGGGTGGGGGCGATAATCGGAGTGCTTGCTCATCTTGTGAAGACCTCAGTTCACGATCAAACGACGGGCGGCTGGCGTGCATAGCAGCGCCAGA
>CAYXWB010000081.1:0-17461 GCA_964468515.1 uncultured Bradymonadales bacterium
TGAGCGCCCCCCACCGTGCAGGCCCATGGTTGGGGCCCCCGCCATCCGGGGGGGGGCCTCACCTGGGGCCACGTCGCTGGAGACTGCATGTGGCCTGAGTATTTGCACCACGTCCTGTTACACTTCCCCATCGTGATGAGCATGGCGCTGGCGGCGCTCGGCGTCTGGACGCGCCACGATGAGGCCCCGATCGTGCGAAGGTTCTTGCGCGGCGCGGGCTGGACCACGCTCGCGCTGACCAGCGGCGCAGCCATAAGCGGCATCATCGCTGCGCCGGGCTGGTTGGGCGGCGATGGCGCCACGGCGCTGCGCGATCATCGCGATCTTGGCATCACCGCCTGGGCCGTGATCGCGCTCGCTGCGGGGGCTTATGAGATCGGCATGCGACAAGATGAGCGCGACTGGCGCATGTTCGCCGTGGCCATGTGGTGTGTCGCGAGCCTCGCGGTGATCGGCGCTGGCCACTGGGGCGGCAGCACCGAACACGCGGATGTCGTGCCCTTTGAGCTGCCCTAGCGCGTGGGCAGGTAGGGGCGAACGACCTCACCGCTCAGATCATCCACCTCGCTCACGCCGCGCGGCATCCCACCCTCCACGAGTTCTTGGCCCGAGGCGCCGCGCAGATAGTCAAAGCGCAGCGGCAGCCCCTCGGCCATCGGGTACTTCGCGCTGTTCTGCAGGTGCACCTGCACGTGCGGCAGCGTGGCGGCGCCGGAGCTGCCACAGGCGCCGATCACATCGCCGCGCTTGAGCTTGTCACCGACCTTCACGGGCACGGACCCTTCTTGTAAGAAGAACGCGAAGAAGACCTCACCCTCGTCGATCTTCAGCGCCACGTAGTTGCCGCTGTAGATGGTGTCATTGGTCTTGCCGGGGGCGTTGTCCTTGATGGTGTTGAGCGCGGCTTGCACGACGCCATCGGCGGGCGCGAGGATCGGCTGACCCAAGCAGTGATAGTCCTCGACACGATCGCCGCTGCCTTGGTGGCGCTTGCCGTCTTTGACGACGGTGAACGCGTAGCCGTAGCGGGTGGCGGGGGCGCTGGCGAGGTAGCTGGTCTTCAGCTCACCGCCGCCGGTGAGGGTGGTCCACGCGCCATCAAAGGGCAGGCGATAGTCGTGCTTGGAGGTCCACGCCGATGTGGAGACGGGCGCGGGCAGCAGGCGCATGTTGGCGCTCAAGCCGACCAGCAAGAGCGCGCCAAAGCCGATGGTGCGTGAGCGGCGAAAGGTGGGCGGGTTGAGCAGGCTGCGCACCAAGCCCCAGGTCACCACCAGCAAGGCCATATAGCCGGTGAGCGGGATGCCCACGGAGAAGGCGTAGATGCTCATGTAGCCGAGCTTGAGCAGGGCGACGATCCACAGCGGGATGACGCAGCCGAGCAGGCCCACGGCGGTGTAGGTCCACGCCTCCCAGCGATCCTCGGTGAGCTTGCGCGCGAAGATGGAGTCTGGCGGCACGCCCTGCTCAGGCGCATCTTCGGTGGCATTCTTTGGGTGATTCTGGGACATAGCGACCTCACGACCAGGGAGCTGCGCCGCGCTGTGCGACGCGCCAGGAGGTTGGACACGTAGGCATCGCGCGTCAAGCGCGCATTGACACCACCAAGTCGCGACCCTTGTCAATGCGCAAAGCCGCGTGCTTTGCGGCGCGCCCTCTGATAAAGTAGGCTAGCTGCTCACTAGGCTGTTTGCACAGGGAGGCGGCGCCTCCCTCCCAGACGCCCCCTGTGTTGGCGCGCGTGCTCCTCTCATCGAGTCTGCCTCATGCCCGTCTGTCCCAAATGTGGTGATGTCAACCCGCAGCTTGGTGGGAAGTGTCCGCGCGACGACGCCTACTACATCCATGAGTTTGCCGCCGCGCAGGCGGCCACGGATGATCGCATCGGCACGCTGGCCGCTGACAAGTATGTCATCACCTCGCGCATCAGCAAGGGCGGCATGGGCGCGGTCTATCGGGCCATTCAGCTGCCTGTGGAGCGCGAGATCGCCTTCAAGGTGCTGCGCACCGAGCTAGAGGACTCCGATCAGGGTCGCGATCGCTTCATCCAGGAGGCGCGCGCCATCTCGCGCCTGACGCACCCCAACATCATCGTGCTCCACGACTTCGGCTTTGAGCGCTCAGGCCACCCCTACATGGTGATGGAGTACGCGCCGGGCAAGAGCATGGCCACCTGGATGATGCAGCCCGGCCTCACCATTGAGCGCATCCTGCATGTCATCCGCCAGCTGCTCTCCGCCCTGTCCGAGGCGCACCGCCAGGGCATCGTCCACCGCGACTTGAAGCCCGAGAACCTGATCGTCACGCAGACCGGCAGCGATCAAGACTATGTGAAGCTGCTCGACTTCGGCATCGCGCGCATCATGTCAGAGGCCGCCTCGCGTGGGCTCACGCGCGACGGCGAGATCTTCGGCACGCCTCATTATATGTCGCCTGAGCAGGCGCAAGGCTCGCGCAAGATCGGGCCGCCAGCCGACGTCTACGCCGTCGGCATCATGCTCTTTGAGCTTGTCACCGGCGACCTGCCCTTTGACGCGCCCTCGCCGCTGCCGATCCTGATGTGTCACCTCAATGAGCCGCTGCCGCCGATCAGGCCGCGCCCTGGGCTCTTGGTGCTGCATGGCGTGGAGGCGCTCATCCAGCGCGCCTGCGCGAAGGCGCCCGAGGATCGCTTCGCAGACGCGCAGCAGATGCTCTTGGCGGTTGAGGAGGTCATGTTCGGAGGCGCCAGCACCACAGGCGCCTTTGGCGGCGTCAGCGGTGAGATCTCGCGCGAGCTAGCTCGCCCACGCGCGCTGATGCACACGCCCTCCCCTGGCGCGCATCGCCCGACGCCGACCCAGCCCAACAACCCCACCCTCATGGGCCCGCCGCCTCAGGCCTTGTGGCATCAGGCGTCGGCCCCAAAGCCTCAAGCCCAGGCGCAACCGCAGGAGCAGACCGATCTGAACCTCGCGGGCGCACGCAACCGCAAGCCCGCGCTGATCCTCGGCGTGCTCGGCCTGCTCATCATCCTGAGCTGCATCGGCGTCGTGCTCGCTATCGCCAGCGAAGACGGGCTTGACGCTGAGGCCACGCCGCCACCAGCTGACACCGCAGCCCTCAACGTCAAGCCCGCCGCTGACAGCGCGCCCACGCCGACGCCCCCGGTGGAGGTCAAGCCCGAGGTGGTCACCGCGCAGGATGACCCCACGCCTGAGCCTGAGCCTGAGCCTGAGCCTGAGCCTGAGCCCAAGGCTGTCGCCAAGAAGCCGCCGCGCGATGGGGGCAACGTGAGCAAGCCCAAGCCCGAGCCCAAGCCCAAGCCCGAGCCCAAGCCTGAGCCGGTGAAGTTTCAGCAGCCGGCCAAGTTCAAGCCTAAAGCGCCTGATGACCCGCCTGAGCCAGCCAAGTTTCAACCGGCCAAGTTCAAGACGCCTTGAAGGTGTCGAGGAAGTTGACGTGAGCCACCGCTCTGTCTTAATGACAGTGGCGCGCCGCGTCATCGCTGTGGGGAGCTGAGGTCACACCACGGCAGCTCGCTGCGCGCGCGTCCCTCATCACACGTCAAGCTCTCATCAGCCGATGGTCCGCACCATGCCAAGCCCCATCCACGCCCCGCGCGTCACCGCCCTGCTCCTCGCCATCTCGCTGAGCCTCGCGCCCACGCTCGCGCTCGCGGGGGACGCGAAGGTGGCGATCAAGTTCTATGAGGACGCGCAGGTCGCCTACGGCAATGGCGAGTATGATCGCGCCGCCGAGCTGCTGTTTCAGGCCTACCAGGAGGATCCGAACCTCGTCTACCAGTACAACCGCGTGCTCGCCCTGCAAGCCGCTGGCAAGCTGGAGCTGGCGCTCGACACCCTCAACACCTTCTATCCGCTCATGCGTGATGATCCTCAAAAGCGCTTTGAGGACATCGCCGACATCCGCACCTCGCTGGAGGAGGCGATCGCCGAGCGCAAGGTGGCCAAGCCCGATCCTAAGCCCGATAAGCCCGGCCCCAACACGCCAGCTCCTGTCGTCACCCCGCCGCCTCCCCAGGTCGATGAGGGGGGCAGCGACATCTTGGCGTGGAGCCTGATCGGCGTGGGCGCGGTGGCGCTCGGGGTGGGCACGCTCTATATCACAGGCGCCATGCTGCCGGAGCTGCCCTGTGACACAAGCGACAACGCGTGCATCAATGACCCAAACAGTGACTACAACGCGCGCTTCAAGGAGCGCGACGAAGCGCGCGCAGGTCAAGCGGCCATCGGGATCGGCGGCCTCGTCGTAGGCGCCGCGCTCACAGGCGTCGGCGTGTGGCTGCTGCTGAGCGATGATGGCGATGATCAGGCGGTGCGGCTTGTGCCCAGCGTTGGGCCTGAGGGCGCGGGTGCTCAGGTGTTCTGGCGCTTCTGAGACGTCTCACAGCGCGCGCTATCAAAATGCCCCGATCGTGCGCGATTGGGGCGTTTTTATGCCTATCACGATCAAAACAAGGGATGCATGTGGCGCCCCCGTGACGTTTACTTTGCGACAGGCGCGAGGTAGGGTTCGGCGCTTGAGCGCTCGTGCTCTGCATCCAAGAGGCCAACGTGATGGGTTATTTGAAGGAGAAGCTGGCGCAGGTGAACCGCCAAGCGGTGATCGAGGACACGGTGCGCCTGATCGACGCCGAGGTCGCGCGCAAGGGCGGCATCTCGGGCATGGCGCTCAAGGGCGGCTACAAGGTCGTCAAGGCGTTGCAGAGCGGGCGCATGATCGAGAAGGCGGTGGATCACCTGCTCGATGAGTTCACCGGCGCGCTCGATCCGCTGCATGAGCGCTATCGCGGCGAGGAGGGCCAGGGCAAGAGCTTCGGTCAGTTCTTGAGCGCGCATGAGCGCGAGGCCAGCGACGCCTTGCTCACGATCACCGACGCGCGCGCAGCGCGCGCGGAGCAGAAGATCATCGCGTCGACCTATCAGAAGCTGCGCGGTCAGGCTGAGAAACATGTGGCAGAGGCGCTGCCCGGTGTGGGCGCGCTGATCGAGCGCTACGTGCCGCGCGAGGCCGCTTAAGCTGCGCGAGGGTGAGCGGCGCGCGTTACAGGAGTAGGTCATGAGTCAGAAGCATCAAGCTGAGGCGTTTATCCTGCGCGCGATCAACTATGGCGAGCGCGATGTCATGGTCACGCTGCTCACCCGAGAGCATGGTCGCATGACCGCGCTCGCAAAGAACGCGCGCTCTAGCAAGCGCTTCTCAGGCGGCATTCAGCCGTTTCGCCGCGTCGACGCCATGCTCTCCGAGCTGCCCAGCAAGGAGCTGTCGCTGTTCTTGGAGATGCAGGTGCTGATGTCGTATCCGGCGCTGGAGCGCAGCTACGACAAGATCACGATCGGCTCCTACGCCACCGAGCTCGTGCGCGAGATGTGTCGTGAGGGGGTGGAGGGGTTGGCCCTGTTCAACCTGCTCGACGCGCTCTATCTGGATCTGGACTGCGCGCCCGATCACAGCGCGCAGCTTGAGGCGATCTTGCGCCACTTTGAGCTGCGGTTGTTAGAGGCGTTTGGCGCCACACCGTCGCTCGACGCGTGCCACCGCTGCGGCTTGCATTATGCGGAGTTTGAGCGGCTGCAATGCTCGCGCACGGGCGAGGGGCTGCTGTGCGTGGGCTGTCGCCAGCCGGGTGAGGCGGTGGGCTCGCTCAACGCGGACACGTTGGCGCTGCTCCATCACTATCAGGCGCTGCCCGCACAGTCACCGCCCCAGCTCGACGCTCCCGACACGCGCCGCCAAGCGCGGCGCGTGCTGATGGCGAGCTTCAGCGAGATCTTGCAGAAAGACCTCAAGAGCCAGCCGCTCGTGGACCAGCTCTGGCGCGAGCTGCCCGCTGCGCATGACGCGCGGGCACCCTCGCAGGCGTGCTAATAGTCTAATTTGAGGGCCAAATTAGATTATTAATAGTCTAATCGTTAGTCCATTCGGTCGCTGGCGCGTGGTGTTTGAGCATCTGTGAAGCTGCGCTGGGGCCTGATGCGCGCTGGCGGGGCGACATGATGGGACTGGGGGTTTTCTGTGGGGGATGAATGTGCTAAGAGCGGGCGCACCCGGCCCGGGCGAGCTAAACCCTCTCGCGACCACCTGCGGAGCCCCCCGACATGGACGACGCCACGCCGCCAGAAGTGCTCTGCTTCGGCGAGACGCTGATCGACTTCCTCCCGGACACGCGCGGCACGCTGCGCGATGTGTCGACCTTTCATAAAGCGGTAGGCGGCGCGCCTGCGAACGTGGCCGTGGGGTTGGCCCGGCTGGGGCGCCGCGCGGCGATGATGGGCAAGGTCGGTGAGGATGACTTTGGTCACTACCTGCGCGACGCGCTCGCCAGAGAGGGCGTCTGCGTGAAGCGCCTGACGCGCACGCATGAGGCGCACACCTCGGTCACGTTTATCAGCCTCGATCATGATGGCGAGCGCACGTTCATGTCGTTTCGCGGCGTGACCGCGCACATGACGCTGCGCCCCGAGGAGATCCACGCCGACGCTTTTGTGGGCGCGCCGATCGTGGTGCTGGATAGCAACGCGCTGGTGCTGCCTCATCCGAGGGCTGCGACCTTGCGCGCGCTCAGGCTCGCGCGTGAGCAGGGCTGCTTCATCGTGATTGATCCGAACATCCGGCTGCACCTGTGGCCCAACCGCGATGAGGCGATGCCTTGCGTGTGGGAGCTGCTGTCACTGGCCGACGCGATCAAGCTCAACGAGGAGGAGCTGGTGCTGTTGGCCGAGGATCGCACCGGCGCCGAGCTCTACCGCGAGCAGCTCGCGCCCATGGGCGTGACAGCGCTGTGGTTGACGCGCGCTTCTGGAGGCGCGGAGGTCTTCTGTGGGACGGTCCACGCCGAGGTCAGCGCACCAGATGTGACCGTGGTGGACACCACGGGCGCGGGCGATGGGTTTGTGGCGGGGCTTTTGACAGCGGTGTGCAAGCTGACCGAGGGTGCGCGCGAGCGCGCGACGCTTGCGCAGACCATGCGAAGCTGGGACGCGCGCCAGTGGGCGCGCGTGCTGGGCGCGGGCTGCCATGTGGGCTCACATGTGTGCACGATCCTGGGCGCCACGCCTGGCCTGCCCTATCATGACGAGGTGCCCTGGGACACCTTGCTCAGCTCAAGCTCCACCTAGCCACTGAGGCCTCACATGATGCGCCGATCCTCGCGCGGCCTCGCGCCGCTGCTCGCTGCTTCGCTCCTGTTGATGAGCTGCGGCAACAAAGACAAGCAGCCTGACATCAAACCTCTGCCCAAGGACGCGGTCACCGTGCGGGTGATCGCGCTCAACGATCTGCACGGCAACCTGGAGGGGCCATCGGGCATCGTCGAGATCGGCGAGCTGGTGCGGGTGAAGCGCGGCGAGGAGGAGGTGGAGCAGCTCAAGCTGACCAAGGTGGAGGCGGGCGGCATCGACGCGCTCGCCACACACATTGAGGCGCTGCGCGAGGGCTTTGAGCACAACGCCTTGGTCTGCGCGGGCGACCTCGTGGGCGCGAGCCCCCTCATCTCAGGGCTGTTTCACGATGAGCCCACCATTGAGGCCATGAACATCATCGGCCTTGATGTGCTCGGGATCGGCAACCACGAGTTTGATGAGGGCGTCGAGGAGCTGCTGCGGCTCAAAGAGGGCGGCTGCCATCCCACCGATGGGTGCCAAGGCAAGGAGAGCTTCGAGGGCGCCAAGTTTGACTTCTTGGCCGCTAACGTCGTCAAGCGCGATGATGACGCGCTGCTGTTCCCCGCCTACACGGTCAAGACCTATGATGGCGTCAAGGTCGGCTTCATCGGCCTGACCTTTGAGGACACGCCCAGCGCCGTCAGCCCTGACATGATCACCTCAGTCAAGTTCCTCAACGAGGTGGAGACGATCAACAAGGCGGTCAAGGAGCTGCAAGGCCAAGGCGTGAAGGCCATCGTGGTGGTGATCCATGAGGGCGGCTTCCAGGCAGAGGAGAATGGCATTGATGGCTGCGGTGGCCTCAGCGGCCCGATCCGCGAGATCGCTGAGCGCGTGGACGGTGAGGTGGACGCGATCGTCGCCGGGCACACGCATCAGGCCTTCAACTGCGTCATCAAGGGCAAGACCGTGACCAGCGCCAAGTCGTTCGGGCGGGTGGTGACCACGGTGGATCTGACCATCGATCGCAGCTCAGGGCAGGTCTTGCACAAGGCCGCGATCAACCGCCCGGTGACGCGCGACATCAAGCTCGACGAGGGCATGGTCAAGCTCATCAACACCTACCGTGCGCTGGTGAACCCGCTGGCGGTGCGTGTCATCGGCAAGATCACCGCAGACATCCCTCGCGAGGCCGACGACGCGGGTCAGTCCCCCATGGGCATGCTCGTGGCCGACGCGCAGCTCGCCGCCACCAAAGACGAGGCACGCGGCGGCGCGCAGCTCGCGCTGATGAACCCAGGCGGCGTGCGCAGCGGCCTCAGCTTTGAGGCTCAAGGCGGCGATGCTAAGGGTGTGGTCACCTACGCCGCGCTGCATCAGGCGCAGCCGTTTGGTAACACCCTCGTCACCATGAGCCTCACGGGCGCGCAGCTCAAGGCGCTGCTGGAGCAGCAGTGGCGCGAGGGTGATAAGCCTCGGATCCTGATCCCCTCGGAGGGCTTCACTTACACCTGGGACGCGGGCGCGCCGATTGGCGAGCGTGTCAAGGCTGACACGTTGAAGCTCAACGGGCAGACCATCCAGCCTGAGACCTCGTACCGCGTCACCGTGAACAGCTTCTTGTCCACCGGCGGCGATGGCTTCGCCACCTTCACCGAGGGCAAGGAGCTTGTCGGCGGGCAGGTCGATCTCGACGCGCTGGTGGCCTATGTGGAGGCGCGCGATGAGATCAAGCCGCCGTCCAAGGCGCGGATCACGCGCGTCGGCAGCGCGCCGAGTGAGGGCGCCAAGCCACCGAGCGCAGGCGCCAAGTCGCCGCATGAGCGCGCCAAGTCGCCGCGTGAGCGCGCTAAGTCGCCGCGTGAGCGCGCCAAGTGAGCGATGGGTCGGGCCAGCGCCCGTGACCTGTGAAGGTCACGCGCCCTGGCGTGGCGCTAATGTGCCAGCTCACACACAGGGCTGTCGCCAAGCTCCAAGATCGCCCACTGGATGCCGAACGGGTCCTCCACCATCCCCCACTTGTCGCCCCAAGGCTGCGCCCCAAAGGGCACCACCTCGCGACAGCCCGCCTCACACGCCCTCGCCCACCAGCGCGCGCCATCATCCGTGACGAGCTGCATGTGCGCGTTGGTCACGCCCGAGGCCGCCTCGCCATCCTCATCAATGTGGTCGGACATCATCAGCGCGCCGCCGTGGATGTCGAGCCGCACGTGCATCAAGTAGCTGGGGTTGTGGGGGCTTAGCACGCGGCTGTGCTCCTGCGCGCCGAACGCGCGCGCATAGAACTCAGCGGCCTCAGCGGCCTTGCCGCGCAGGTTCACATAGGGGATCACGCCGCGCAGCGGGGCGAGCGTTTGGCGTGTGTCTTGGGGGTGCATCTGCTGGCTCATGGGTCGTCTGCTCCTTAAGAGGTTTATGATGCGAGTGGGAGAGGCTCAGCCGTTCATGGCGTTAGGATCCATCCAGAACGCCTCCCAGGTGTGGCCGTCGGGATCATGGAAGGAGCGGCTGTACATGAAGCCGTGATCCTCAATGTGCTGCGCGTCGCGACCGCCCGCCTCAAGGGCGCGCGCGAACGTCGCGTCAACCTCCTGACGCGAGCCCACCGTGAAGGCGTGGAGCGCGCCCGTGCCCTGCTCCGCCTTGATGACGGGCTGGCGCGTGAAGCTCGCGAACTTCTCGTGCGTCAGCATCATGTAGCCCGCGTGCTCATTGACGATCATGCAGAGCGCGGTGCTGCCATCGCTGAGCTGGTCGTTAAACGAGAAGCCGAGCGCGGTGAAGAAGGCGCGCGTGCGCTCAAGCTCGGCGACGGGGAGGTTGACGTAGATCTGGCGTGTGGGCTGAGTCATGGGGTGCTCCTCGGTCAAGGGATGTGCGTCAGCGCTGCTCACTTGATCAGCGCCCTCACACAGTAGACCGAGCGCGCGGCGCGAACTCATCGCGCGGGCGCAAAAAAGATGATCATTTTTACAGTACCCCGCTAAGCGCGCAGCATCGCTCAAGTGAGGCTTTGGCCCGAGCGACCCTCTCGCCAGGCTGCCATGCAGCGAAGCGCGCGCGACCGCGTAAGTCAGGCTAGCGCGCCTGCAAGTGACCCGCTCGCTTGGACGATCCCCGCATAAAATAAGGCGCCGCGACGCACCGCGCGGGAGGTTGTGATGGAGCGCACCTCACCGCCAGGCCGCCGCCTCGCTTAAATTAGACTTGGCACGAGCGCGCTTGGAGGCCTGACTGCGCATCAGCGACCGCGCGCGATGCACGCCCTACAGGGTGGGATCGGGCGCGCCGGGGGCCAAGCTCAGGGGCAGGCCAAAGCGTGGGAACAGGGACTGGGTGTCGAGGAAGAAGTGCAGCTCATCGACGACGCCGTCATGGGCGAGGGGGCAGACGATCGCCCACGCGGTGTGAGCGCCGCTTGGATCAGGGCGATATTGGGCGAGGGCGGGCTTGCCGTTGGCGTGGGTGCTGAAGACGCGCGAGCCGCGACAGCCCGCGCCGCGTCCGCCCATCCAGGCGACGATCGCGTCGGCGCCGCGAAGCCACAGGGCCAGCGGGGGCATGCACATGGTGGTGTCCTCGCGCAGCAAGCTGGCGAGCGCGTCGAGGTCATAGCGAGCGAAGGCGTCGGTGAAGCGGGCGACCGCCTCGCGGTTGGCGTCGAGGGCGGGATCAGCGCGCGCGTCGCGCGCGCGGGCGGCTTCAAGCGCGCGTCGCGCGCGCTGTAGGGCGCTGTTGACGCTCGCCACCGTCAGCTCAAGCGTCTGGGCGGCCTCATCGGCCGACAACCCCACGAGCTCCATGAGCACGAAGCAGGCGCGCTGGCTGGCGGTGAGCTGCTGCATGGCGCTGACCCAAGCCAGCGACACGGACTCACGCGCCAGGAGCGCGTCCTCGGGATCGGCGCTCGGGGCGCTGGCCCAGCCCTGGGCGATGGGCTCGATCCAGACCGCGTGATCACGCGGGTCCATGGGATCGTCGATGGTGCCAGCCTCACCGAGCAGCGGCGGCAAGGTGCGGCTGCGTTTGGCGTACTGGTCAAGGCAGACGCGCGTGGCGATGCGACACAGCCAGGTGCGCAGCGAGGCGCGACCCTCGTAGCGCTCAGCCGCGCGCCAGCCGCGCAAGAGCGTCTCTTGCACGGCGTCCTCGGCGTCGCTCATGGAGCCGAGCATCCGGTAGCACAGGCGCAGCAGCGCGGGGCGGCAGGCGTCGAGCGCTTGCGGATCGAGCGTGAGGGCTTGGGGGGCGTGCTGTGGCGTGGTCATGGGCGCGGCCTCCTGGCGTGCGCGTCGCGGAGAGAGGCGCTTGGATGAGGCGCCCGTGTGGCGGGCCAGCGCGTATGACCTGCGAAGGTCATGCGCGCTGGCGTGGCGCTAAGGTATCAATCGACCGCTGACACCTCATCGCGGGTGACCTGGCGAAGCAGCTTGCCGAGCGCCTTGCGGGTGGGGGCGTCCTCGCTGAAGACGGTGCGCAGCTGGCCGATGAGATCCTTGGCGCGGCGAAAGGCGCCGACCATGTCGCCGGACAGATCTGTGGGGTTGTTCACGTCGCGCATGATCCCCGCCAGCGACTCACCGCGCGCCCAGCGCTCCCCGAGCGGCATCAGCTCCGGGGTGAAGGTGATCTCGGTCTCCATCAGCGCCGCGCCTTGTCGCACAGGATCGCTCTCGGTCAGGGCGAAGACCTCATCGGCCAGCTCGCGCCAGCGCGGGGTCGGCCCCTTGACGCGGGCGGTGCGCGGCAGCGAGTTCACGAAGGCGCACATGATGCCGTAGAGCTCCTCAGGCTGCACGCGCTCGTGCAGGCCGTTGAGCACGAGCTCCGTCATGAGGATCTCCTCGATCTTGAGCTGACGCATGATGCGCGCGGGGCCGAGCAGCTGATCACGCGCGTCGAGGTAGCCATGCACGCGCAAGAACTCGACCTTGCGCTGGAACTCCTCCCAGAGCCTGGGGCGCTCCTCTTCTAGGAGCTGACGGCGCTGGCTGGCGAGCTGGATGCGGTGGCGGCGCAGCCGCTCGCGCTGCTTGGGGTTGAGGTGTTGGACGGGGGTCGGCGACGCCAGGGCCTCGGCGCGGGTGGCGATCTCGGCGCGCAGCGTCTCGGCGTAGCGCTGGCTCTGCCATGCCTTGAAGCTGCGCTGGAGCAGCGCCTGGATGCGATCGTTGTCGAAGCGATCGAGCAGGTTGACGATGGCGTGGAACGAGAGGTTAAACGCGGAGAGCACGGGCTCGCTGTGGCCCTCCAAGAGCTGACGCAAGAGGCCCTGCGCCTCACCATACTCGGTGAAGTCTTGGCGGATGATGATGTCGCCCTCAGTGTCGATGCCGCGACGCCCCGCGCGCCCGGCCATCTGCATAAACTCGCGCACTGTCAGCGGGTTGATCGCCTCACCATCAAACTTGGTGAGCGCGTCAAAGATGACGGTGCGCGCGGGCATGTTGATGCCAAGCGCGAAGGTGGAGGTGCAGTACAAGATGCGGACCATGCCCGCCTCGTACAGCTCCTCGACCAAGCCCTTGAGGCTGACGTGCAGGCCCGCGTGGTGGAACGCGACGCCGTGCTCATACATCTTGCGCAGCCTGGGGGTGAGCACGCCAGGGTTGGCGCGCTGGAAGGCGTCCAGGCGCGGTGAGATCTGGCGGCGCAGGCCATCATCGCCCAGGCGCAGCGCGAGCTTAGAGCCGCCAAGCTCGTGGGCCAGTCGCTCCACCAGCGCGCGGCTGAAGATGAAGTAGAGCGCGGGGAAGGCGGGCTTGGGCAACATGCCCACGACGTCCATGTGGCGCGTGCGGCCCGTCTCACCGGTGCGCGCGCGGCCGCCTTGGCCGCCCCGATCGCGGCGCGACTTGCCGTTGGCCTGTCGCCAGCGCGCGTACTGGCGGTTGAAGACGTCGACCGCGACCATGCCGGAGTCGGCGTTGACCATGGAGAAGCTCAGCGGCACGGCGCGGCGCGGCTCGTAGATGACCTCAAGCGGCGTCGCGCGCACGGCGGAGAGCCAGCCCGCGAACTCGTCGAGGTTGGAGAGCGTCGCGGACAAGCCGAGGATCTGAATGCCGGTGGGCAGGTAGATCATCAGCTCCTCCCAGACGGTGCCGCGATCGCGATCGGCCAGGAAGTGGATCTCATCGACGATGACCGCGCGCAGGTTGTGCAGCTCGCCCAAGCGCACGCTGGACGAGGTGACGAGCGCGCCGTCTTCAGCCTCCTCGCCAGCTGCATCGGCGCCGGGGGCGGCCTCATCATCAAGCGGCTGGCGGCCCTCAAGCAGGATGTTGCGCAGGATCTCAGTGGTCATGATGCGCACAGGGGCGTCACGGTTGATGACGAGATCGCCCGTCACCAGGCCCACGTTCTCCTGGCCAAAGAGCGCACCATACTGGCGATACTTTTGGTTCGAGAGCGCCTTGATAGGCGACGTGTAGATGACCTCACCGCCATCGCGCAGGATCTGCTCGATGAGGAAGTCAGCGATGAGGGTCTTACCGGTGCCGGTAGGCGCGGAGACGATGACGCTCTGCCCACGCGCGATCGCCTCGACAGCGTCGCGTTGAAAACGATCGAGCGGCAGGCCGCGATATTCCATGAGGAGGTTCCTGTGCGAGAGGGCAGGTCATGAGGCCTGTGGCGCGATGCGCGCGCAGGCGGCCTCTGGTTTTGACCGCAAACGCGCGCGCTGTCGAGCGCGAACCTCGCCGCCCTCACCCCCAGAGCTCAGACAGCGGCCCCTGCGCGATGCGCTGCTCGCCCTCGGCGCCGAACGTGTTGAGGTCTTGCCCTGCGGCGTGGCCCAAGGTGTTCATGAGGTTGGAGACTTGGCGATTGTTGCTGTGGCCCACCTTCGGGAAGACGACGCTGCGGCCATCGGTCTTAAACCCGAGCTTATCACCACCGAGCAAGAGCATGGGCCACTCATCGGCGTTGGAGTGATGCTTCTCGCCATTGTCGGACATGTACATGAGCAGGGTGTGATCGAGCATGGAGCCGTCGTGGCCGACCTCCGGGGTAGCGGCCAGCGCGCGCGCCATGCGGGCCATCTGCTCGACCTGACGTGTGGTGACGGTGTAGAGCAGCTCTAACAGCTGCGCGTTGCCCTTCTCGGCGCCGTGGCGCACGTCATGGCCGCCCATAAGCTCGCGCTCGGGGTACAGATCGAGCAGGCTGGTGTAGTCGAGCGAGAAGTTCGCGGTGCCCGTGCCCACGGCGATGACGATGACGTGGGTGAGGCCACCGATGAGCGCGGCGGTGGCCAGATCCACCTGCGCGATGAGGCGATCGAGCGGATCGGTGGCGCTGTAGAGCGGGCTCGTGTCAGGCTCCGGGGGCTTCACAGCGTTGAGCGCCTCCTCCATATCAGCGAGGATCGACTGACGCGTCGTGAGGTTCTCCAGCGAGGTGAGGTAGGCCTCAAGCTTCTGGCGCTCGATGGAGCTGCCGCTAAACGAGGCCAACACGCGGCGCGCGTCGGTGGCGGCGAAGTCGAGCAGATCATTGCGCTTTTGGAAGTTGCGTCGCCCCGCGCCTTGCGCCACGGAGCCGAACAACATGCTGAACGCGTTTGATGGCGAGGTGGTGATCGCGGCGGGTCGGCGCGGCCCATAAGCGCAGGTCGAATAGTTGAGGCCAGCGCCGCTGGAGACGCCCAAGCGCACCGCGTCAAACGGCGCGCCTTGGCGCACGGCGCTGAGGTTGGCGAGGTAGTCGTCGATGGTCTGGCCTGCAGGCACGCCGATCTGGGAGCGGGTGCAGCTGAGCGCGCCACACTCGGTGGAGTGACCGCCGCCCGAGATCTTGTGGGAGAGGCCGAACACCACGGCGGCGCGATCATTGAGCTCAACCTGCCCTGGGCTCGCAGCGAGCGGCCTGAGCGCGCGGGCGCTGGAGGCTTGAGCTTGGGCTGTGATGAGCGGCGCGTCGTGCTTGTAGTCACGATAAAAGTAGCGCGTGCTCTGGATGGACTTGCTGGCGGCGGCCTCAATGGCGGCTTGGGTTGGCGCTGATAAGAAGGAGCGCGGCTCGATGCCGTTGCCCTCCACGAAGATCACGAAGCGGCGCGGCATCAAGGTGGCGCCTTGGGCGAACATCTGATGGAGCAGCGGCGTGAACAGGGTGGCCCCGGCGCCCAAGCCCATCGTCTGCAAGAATCGTCGTCGCGTCCACATCGTGTAGCCTCAGCGCTCAGGTGCTTCAGATCGATATTGGAAGCTCTCGGAGCTCATCAGCGCGATGAGCAGCTCGGAGAGCGAGCCACCGCTGTCATCATAAGCGCGCTCCATGGCGACCAGCGTGCAGGCGTCGGCCTGCGTCTCCTCGCGCCCGTTGAAGTAGCGAAACGTCTGTCGGATGAAGCAGCGCTTGACGTGTGGCGAAGCGGCGAGCTTCTCGCTCAGCTCGACGGCATCGCGCACGGGGCCATTGAGCGCGGGCTCGGGCATGTGCATAAGCACAGCGGAGCCATCAGGGGGGCTGCCATGATCATCCACGCGCAGAAAGCCCGCGTGGTTGTAGATCTCGAACGGGTAGCCGAGCGGGTTCATGAGCTGATGACAGCCGCCACACTCGGCGCGCGAGTCGACCTGCTCGCTCATGCGCTGGCGCGCGGACTGATGGCGCGTCTCAGGATCAAAGGCGGCCTCGACGGTGATGGGCAGCGGCGGCACCTCACCGCACAACAGCTGCTCACGCACCCACTTGCCGCGATGCACGACGTTAGGATCGTTCTCAAAGGCGAGCGCGTGGGCGGCCAGCCACGCTGGGTGGGTGAGGACGCCCGCGCGCTCGTTCGCGGGCAGCTCGACCCAGCGGCCCTCGCGGGTGGGCTCAACGCCATCAGCGAGGTTGTAGATGTGATGCGGGGTGAGCGCGTACTGGTGGGGGGCGGCGGTGTAGAAGCGGCGCGAGGTGAGCAGCTGGGCGAGCACGTCGCGGTCATCGGCGACGATGCGCGCGATCATGTCATCGAGCTGGTCGATGAGCCTTGGCTCATGGCCATAATAGCCGCTGATGAGGTTGCCATAGGCGCGCGAGTCAGGGAACGCGGAGGTCTCGGGGGCGTTGTCTTTGAAGGCGGTGCCCACAGCCATGTAGCCGAGCCACTGACGAAAGAAGTCGCGCACGCCGTTGGCGACCCAGAACTCACCGCGCCGCTCGACGCGGCGACTGTCAGCGCCGCTGGTGGTGAGGTCCGCTCGCTCGGGGTCGAGGCCACCGAAGGCGTCGCGCACGAGCTGGGCGATGACCTCGGGCCGGTCGATGGTGCCGGCCTCAGCGGCAGCGGTGATGGCGCTCAGACGCCCGCCCTTGTCGACCATCCAGGGCGCGCCAGGGGCGTGATCGCCGAGGGCATAGCTGATCGCGTGCGCCAGCTCCCAGGGGCCGAGCTTACGCCAGCCGCGCGCGTCGGGCTCGCCTTGACCCAGCTCGGGGCGAAACAGCGCCTCGCTCATCATCCAAGCGGCGGAGACGATCTGCTCAATGGTGTCATGGCGTGTGAGGCCATCGATCGCCTCACTGGCCAGCTCGCGAAGGGCGAAGGCCTTGAGCGGGGCGATCTCTTCGGCGGTGGCGGGGCGAAACAGCACGCCGCGCGTCAGGAGGTAGGTGACGAAGTTTTCAACGCAGGCGTCATTGGGGGCATCATCATTGAAGAAGCAGTGTAGCGAGCGCTCATCAATGACGGTGCGACTGCGCGCGCCGCTGCCCCAGGCGCCTTGCCACATGCGGCCCGCGCTGCCCACCACAGACAGGTAGATGTCGAGGGTGGTGTCATTGAGCGTCTCACCTTGGGCAAAGGTCGCGAAGGGCTGTGTGGGCAGCGGATCAAAGGGGTTCTTATCGGAGCCGACGGCGTTGCGGGTCCAGGCGTCGCGCCCGAGGCGGCGCAATCGACCGGGGGGTGCGACCTCACCGCCGTCGCACATGAACAGGGGGCCTTGAGGCAGCTTGTTACCGCGCAGCACAGCAGGCTCAACGGGGCCCTCAGGCTCGCCTGGAGCTTCGGGCTCGACCCCAGGGGGCGAGGGCTGGCCAGGGGTGGGAGGCGAGGGCTGCACTGGCGAGGACGCTGGCGCTGAGGCGCGCAAGGTGCCGTCCGAACATCCTGTGCTGAGCGCGAGCAAGAGCGCGCCCGTGGCGCGCGCGATGTGCGTCTTTGTCACCATCAGCAGACCTTAACGCGCTGCAACATCAATGATGTCTCGGGGGGAGGGTGCGGGCGCGGCGGCGACGGCGCCGCCCGACGAGGGCGCCCAAGGCGCCGAGCAGCAGGGGCGCGAGCGAGGGAGCGGCGCCACCTGCGGCTTGGCAGCCGAGCGTCTCAGCGTCGCCTGTGGCGTCGAGGCCTTGGG
>CAYXWB010000082.1:0-17227 GCA_964468515.1 uncultured Bradymonadales bacterium
TGGCGCCAGGGCCGCACATGGCGCGCAGCGCGCATGAGGTGAGATGAAGCGAGCAGAGGTAGAGATCGAGGGCTCCGCGCGGACCTGCGTGGGGTGTCGCGAGCAGGCGGCCCCGGAGGCGCTGGAGCGGTTCGTGCTGATGGGCGGCGAGCTGGTGTATGACATGCGCCGCAAGGCGCCTGGGCGAGGGGCGAGCGTGCATGCGAGCGCCGCGTGTCTGGAGGCGGCGCTCAAGCGGGGCGCGTTCGCGCGCAGCTTCAAGCAGGCGGTCAAGACGCCGCCCGCGCCGGAGCTTGTGGCGCTGGTGCGTGAGGGCGTGATGCGCAGGCTGCGCGAGACGCTGGCCTCATCGCTGCGCGCCAGGCGCATCAGCGTCGGCGCGGAGGCCACCTCGGAGCTGCTGCGCTTGGGCAAGGCGGGCATGGTGCTGATCGCCAACGACGCGGGGGAGTCGGCGCAGAAGAAGTTCGCGATGAACGCGAACCGCAAGGGTTTGCTCATCTCCACGGCGCTGGATGGCGCGTGGCTGGGTCAGGTGAGCGGTCGTGAGTTTGTGTCCGTGATGGGGCTCAGCGGCGCGTCATTGTGCGAGCAGGTGTGCCGAGATATCGCGAGTTTAGAGGGTTTTGGTGCTTTTCAGGGTTGAACGCTGGGCGCAAGCGCGCTATGCACTGTGGCGGCTGCGCCTGGGCGCTTAAGTGAAGAGATCGTAGAGGCTGGGGTGAGCGTGTATCCTCAACTTGCAGGATGTAGGCTCGCCGTGTAATAGCCTGACGCGGATGACGAGGCGGCGGCGCTTTGCGCGCGCTGTCGGGGGTGACGTTGAGGCAGCCCACAGGCGTGAGCATGCCTCATCAGCACCCGATGCACCGCGTCTTTCATGCGGGCAAAGTGGAGAATCAATGCCGGATAAACGAGTTCGAGAGCTGGCCAATGAGCTGGGTTATGACCAGCAGGAAATGGTTTCTAAGATCAACGCGCTTGGCCTCTTCAAGCTCTCGGTGAACCCGATGTCACGGCTGACCGAGGACGAGGTCCTGAAGGTCAGGCGTGCGCTGAAGCAGGACAGCGGCAAGGGCGCGTCCACGGCAGCATCGCCCACGGTGCGCAAGTCGTCCGGTAAGAAGAAGCCCACCGCCGCAGAGGTCGCTGAGGCGGCTGTCATGCAGGAGGAGGTCTCCCCGATCATCCGTCGCGGCACCAAGCGCGCTGCGGAGCCGGTCGAGGAGCCCGCGCCGATCGTCATGCCTGAGGTGCAAGTGCGCAAGCGCGATCCCGAGGTGGTGGTCGAGGCGAAGCCTGAGGTCGCCCCTCAGCAGGCTGTGGAGGCCGCACCTGCGCCGCCGCTGCCGGCGGTCGTCGTGCCTGAGCGCGAGGTGGTCGCCGCTGAGCCTCAGGTCGTGCCCGCTGTCGCAGCCGCGCCTGAGGAGCCACCCCAAGCGCCCGCTGCCGCAGCCGCGCCTGAGGCAACGCCCGAGGAGGCGGCCCAAGCGCCCGTCGCGCCGCCTGCGGAGGTGCCCACGCCCGCTGAGCCCGCGAGCGCTGCCGCTGAGGCGCCTCGTGGCGTGCGCGCGCGCACCGTCGAGACAGGGCGCGGCGCGTCCGCGCCTGCGCGTCCCGGCGGCGCCAAGGTGCTCGGCGTGATCGATCTTGAGACCATCAACCGCCGCATGCGCAATGAGCGCTTTGATGGCGGTGGTGGCGGTAACTCAGGCGGCGGTGGCAACACCGGCGGTCCGAACACGCGCCCTGCGAGCCGCCCGGCGGCGGGCGCGACTGGCCCTGCCGGTGCGCCTCAGCGGCCCACGCGCACGCAAGAGATGGGCCCTGCAAGCAACACTGCCCCGAGCGCCTTGAGCGAGGATGAGCGCCGTCGGCGCCGCAACGCGGGCGCCCCTGGCGGCGGCCCGCCGCCGTCGACCGGTCGTCCCCCCGCGCGTGGCGCGGGCGGCAACAACGATCGCGATCGTTACTGGCGCTCAGGCGATGATCTGTATGATGGCGGTCGCGGCAAGGGCCGTCGTCGCAAGGGCGATAAGAAGGCCCGCGCGCGTCAGACCGAGCAGACGCAGGCCGCCGAGCACAAGCGCGTGGTCCGCATCGAGGATGTGATCACGGTGGGCGATCTTGGCCGCCAGATGGGCGTCAAGGCCGGTCACCTCGCGCTCAAGCTGTTGGAGCTTGGCATCCCCGCCACCATCAACACGACCGTGGACTTTGACACGGCGACCTTGGTGGCTGAGGAGTTCGGCTACACGGTGGAGAACGTCGCGTTCGACATCACCCGCTTCTATGACACCACGCCCGACGCCGAGGAGACGCAGCAGCCTCGTCCCCCCGTGGTGACGGTGATGGGTCACGTCGACCACGGCAAGACCTCGCTGCTGGATGCGATCCGCTCCGCGTCCGTGACCACTGGCGAGGCGGGCGGCATCACGCAGCACATCGGCGCTTACACCGTGAAGTCGTCCGATGGCCGCGCGATCACCTTCCTCGACACCCCCGGTCACGAGGCGTTCACGGCGATGCGCGCGCGCGGCGCTCAGGCCACCGACATCGTGGTGCTCGTGGTCGCGGCTGATGACGGCGTCATGCCTCAGACGGTCGAGGCCATCAGCCATGCTAAGGCGGCGGGCGTGCCCATCGTGGTGGCGATCAACAAGATCGACAAGCCCGGCTCAAACCCCGAGCGCATCAAGCAAGCGCTCACCGAGTATGAGCTGTTGCCCGAGGACTGGGGCGGTCAGACCTTGTTCGTGGAGGTCAGCGCGAAGGCGATGACCAACATCGACAAGCTGGTCGAGTCGGTGCTCTTGCAAGCGGACGTGGAGGAGCTGAGCGCTCACGCCGATCGCGACGCGCAGGGTCTGGTCATCGAGTCGCGCCTGGATCGCGGTCGTGGCCCGCTGGCGACCGTGCTCGTGCAGCGCGGCACGCTCAAGGTCGGCGACATCGTCGTCACTGGCGAGCATTATGGGCGCGTGCGCACCATGATGGACTACCTCGGCAAGGAGCTGGCGCTCGCGAGCCCCAGCATCCCGGCCGAGATCACCGGCCTGACCGGTGTCCCCGACGCCGGATCGCCGTTCTTCGTCGTCACCGATGAGAAGGACGCCAAGCGGATCACCGAGCACGTCGCCAATCAGCACCGCAAGGAGCACATGGCGACCATGGCGCGCTCGAACATCAACCGCTTGCAGGACATGCTCGGCAAGAAGGGCGACGCGGCCAACAAGAAGTTCCTGAAGGTCATCCTCAAGGGTGATGTCCAGGGCTCCGTGGAGGCGCTGCGCCAGTCGTTCACCAAGGTCGGCAACGACGAGGTCGGGATCGAGGTCATCCACTCGGCCGTCGGCGCGATCACGGAGAACGATGTCAACCTGGCGGCGTCGTCGTCAGACTCGGCGGTCGTCATCGTGGGCTTCAACGTGCGGCCTGACCTGCGGGCGGCCGAGGTCGCGGAGAAGTATCACGTTGAGATCATGTCGTTTAACATCATCTACGACGCGATCGACCAGCTCAAGCAGCTGCTTGAGGGCATGCTCTCGCCGCTCAAGCGCGAGAAGGTGCTGGGTCACGCCGAGGTGCGCGACATCTTCCAAGTACCGCGCGCGGGCACCGTGGCTGGCTGCTATGTGACCGACGGGCTCTTGCGCCGCAACGCGCGCGCCCGGCTGGTGCGTGATGGTAAGGTCGTCTACGACACGACGCTCGCCAGCTTGCGTCGCTTCAAGGACGACGTCAGCGAGGTTAAGCGTGGGTTCGAGTGTGGCACCTCGCTGCACAACTTCAATGATATCAAGCTCGGCGATATCATCGAGGCGTACGAGATCGAAGAGTTCGCGGCGACCCTGGCGTAAGCCAGCCCCGCTCACGCGGCGCGCGGCCCGCGCTCTCCCCCACGGGGTGGGCGCGGGCCGCGCGCTGTCTGGGGCGAGTGAGCACGCCCCCCCTTGATGCGCCGCGCGCGCGAAGCGCGCGCGGCGCGGTTCTTTGCAGGGCGCTCACGCCTACAACGCGTGGGCGCCCATAAGAGGTCATAAGCGTATGCCAGGTAAGCGACGTGGGTTTCAGCGCGCGGAGCGCGTCAATCAAGAGCTGTTGCAGGCGATCTCACGCATCCTCATGACCGAGGTGCGCGACGAGCGTGTGCGCGAGGCGCAGGTCACGGCCGTGCAGTGCGCGCCCGATCTGAGCTTCGCGCGCGTGTTCTATGTGTCGATGGGCGCGCGTGAGGCCGATGAGGCGCTCCAACAAGCGCTGGAGCGGCTGGCGGGGTTTATGCGCGGGCAGCTCGCGCAGCACACGCAGATGCGTCATGTGCCCTCACTGCGCTTCGTCTATGATACCTCGATCGAGCATGGGCGCCGCATGGAGCATGTGCTCTCAGGGATGCGCGCGTCAGATGCCAAGGTCGCGCAAGATGACGAGGAGCGCGCGGGCGCCCAAGGGGCGGCTGGCGCGAGCGATGAGGAGGCGTGAGCGATGAGCGTTGAGCTGCCCGTGCGCGATGTGGACCAAGGAGCGCGTGTCATGAGCTTTGATGCGTCAGTGGACGCGCTGCTGGCGCTACTGGCTGGCGTGGAGCGCGTGCTGGTGGTGGCTCATGAGCGCCCCGATGGCGACGCGGTGGGCTCCGCGCTGGCCGCCTATCACCTGCTGAGCGCGATGGGCAAGCAGGTGCGCGTCTATAACGAGGACGCCATCCCCTACAACTTCACCTTCTTGCCCGGCGCCGATCAGTGGCAGACCTCGCTCGACGAGGCGACCCTGGATCATCAGCTGCTGATCCTGCTCGACTGCGCCGAGCGCCACCGCGCGGGCGCGCGCTTGGCGCCGCGCGCGTGGGCCTGTGAGCATGTCGTGGTGATCGATCATCACAAGAGCTATGACCCGACCCTCGCACACCTGTACGTGCGCGACGCGGCCGCCTGTGCCACCGGCGCGGTGCTGTACCGGATCGCCACGCGCGCGCAGGTGTCGATGTCACTCGCGCTGGCGCAGTGTCTGTACTGTTGCGTGATGACCGACACGGGCGGGTTTCGCTACGCGAGCACGACGCCTGAGGCGATGCGAATCGCCGCCGCGCTGCTGGAGGCTGGGGTGGAGCCGTGGCCGATGACGAGCCGCATCTATGAGGATCAGCCTGTGGCGCGGCTGCAGCTGCTGTCGCGCGTGTTGCAGACGTTGACCTTGTCGCCGTGCGGGCGCTTAGCGTTTCTGCGCATTGATGACGCCACCCTCGCCAGCGTCGGCGCGCCGCTGGAGCTGGCTGAAGGGTTCATCAACTACGCGCGGGGTGTGCGCGGCGTGGAGCTGGCGACGCAGCTGCGCGAGGATGGCCCCAACCGCTGGCGCGTGTCGTTTCGCTCGCGCGGCGTCGTGGACGCCTCCGCGCTCGCTGAGCGCTTCGGCGGCGGTGGTCACCATAACGCCGCCGCGTGCGTGATGGAGGGCGCGCCCGACGAGGTCGAGGCGCGCTTGAGCGCGGCGCTCGTGGCGCTGCTTGATGCGGGTGGCGCGTGAGCAGGGCGAGGCATGGCGAGGGCGTCAGCGGCCTGCTGCTGGTGGACAAGCCCGCAGGGATGACCAGTCATGACGTGGTGTCGCGTGTGCGCAGGCTCGCCCGCACACGTCAGGTCGGCCACACCGGCACGCTCGATCCCGACGCCACCGGCTTGCTGCCCGTGGCGATCGGCATCTGCACCCGGCTGGTGCCCTTCTTGTTGTTGGATGAGAAGGGTTATGATTTTACCATGCGCCTGGGTGAGCAGACGCAGACAGATGACGCCAGCGGCTCAGTCATCGCGCAGGCGCCTTGGTCGCACGTGACGCCCGAGGCGCTGCGCGAGGCGCTGGCAGGTTTTCGCGGCGAGCTGATGCAGCAGCCGCCGCGCTACAGCGCGATCCGGATCGACGGCAAGCGCGCCTATGCGATGGCGCGAGAGGGGGAGGACTTCGAGCTGGAGGCGCGCCCGGTGACGGTGCATGAGCTGACGCTCAGGTCGATGGCGCTGCCGGATGCGTCGCTGCACATGCGCTGCGGCTCGGGCACCTATGTGCGCTCCTTGGTTCGGGATCTGGGCCTCGCGTTGCAGACGCGCGCGCACACCGTGAGCATCCGGCGCACGCAGGTGGGGCCGTTCATGTTGGAGGAGGCGATGGCGCTTGATGACCTCTTGGAGGCAGGCCCCGACCGGCTGCATGAGCGGCTGCTGCCTCCGGCGGCGATGCTGCGCGGCGCGCCAGTGCATGTCGCCGATGATGCGCAGGTCGAGGCGCTAGGGTATGGTAAGTCACTACCTTATGAGGGACCGCCTGCTACGGTGGTCGGGATCGTCGATCGTCAAGGGTCGCTCGTGGCGCTCGGCGAGTCGACGGGGCAGGGCGTGCTCAAGCCGCGTCGGGTGTTCGTGGCGAGGGATTGATCGTGAGAATGCGCGCCGCTTGCGCGCGTGATGAGGTGATTCATGCGTGCGATGTGGCGAGCTCAGGTGCTGAGCTTGACGCTGATGATGTTGATCGGTTGTGCGGGCAATGGCTCGTATCAGGCCAAAGCCGCGCCCTACGTTCATGGACCGCCCCCACAGTATAATCAGGCGTTGATCCAGCGCGCTGAGTCGCGCTATGCGTTTGACGACGAGGCAGTGAGCGGGCGTCATGCTGTGGCGTCAGCAGACAGCGCGGGCGGCAGCGTGCTCTCGTCGGGCGGCGCTTCAGCGTCTGCACCGCCTGCGCCGCCCGCGTCAGCCGCGCCGCCCGCGAAGCGATCGCCGGATGAGCGCAAGTTCGTGCGTACGGCGTCGCTGACCTTGGAGGTGTCTGATGAGGAGGACTTTCAGCCCACGCTTGAGCGCGCGCGCGCTATCGCGACGAGGTTGGAGGGGTACATCCAGAGCGAGTCGACCTACGCCATGACCATGCTCGTGCCCACGGAGCGCCTCAGCGAGACCCTCGCCGCGCTGGAGAAGCTCGGGGAGGTCTCTCACAAGGCGATCCAGATCGTCGATGTGACCTCAAGCTACGTGGATCTTCAGATCCGCATTGAGAACTTGGTCAGGCTGCGCCAGCGCCTGACCGAGCTCGTGGCGCAGACGCAGGACGTCTCCGAGATCCTGAAGATTGAGATGGAGCTTGGGCGCGTGACCTCACAGCTTGAGCAGATGGAGGGGCAGCTGCGCTTGCTCCAGCGCAACACCTCCTATGCGACCATCGCGCTGCGCCTGGAGGAGTCGGTCTCTCCGGGGCCGCTGGGGTGGGTGTTCTACGGCACCTATCGCGCGATCAAGTGGCTGTTCGTCTGGGATTGAGCCGAGGCGAGGGCGTGGGGGCACAGGCGTGGGGGCACAGGCGTGGGGCGCGAAGCGCCCTCGTGTGGGGGCGAAGCGCCCTAACGCGGCCACTTTGAGGCGCCGTGATGTACGCGCTGCGGCCGAGGTGGGTTGTGGCCCCATAGGGCGCGGGAGTTGACATCGCTTGCCTCAGCGTCGCGAGGCGATTAGACTCTCAAGCGCAAGGTCATCAAGTCACCACGCCCTCTCACCTGCGCGTGAGCTTGACAGGGCGGCGGTGAGCGTGACGCGCGTCGGCGAGCTGCTGCTGCGTGCGCTGCGCGTCGTGTCGGCGCAGGAGCAACCATGAGCGATGAGATGCCGTGGTCAGAGCTGGCTCATGACGAGCGCTTCGGGCCGGGGCGCTTGGTGGATGGGCGCTACGTGATCATGCGTGAGCTGCGCGTGCCGCTCGCGCTGGGGCGCTTGTTCCAGTGCAGCACGCTGCCGCTTGGGCGCCAGGTGTTGCTCAGCTTGGCGCCGAGCGCCCAGCTCGCGCTGGATACGCCACAGCAGCGTCGTTACTTCCTGTCGCATGTGCGCCAAGCGGCGCTCGTGCGCCACGCGCACTTGGCGACGATCCAAGACTTTGGGCTGGTGGGCCGACAAGCGCGCCCCTTCCTGGTGATGGACTGGATGGAGGGTGAGCTGCTGCACCATCGCATCACGCAAGATGGGGCGATGCACCCCGCGCGCGCGTTTCGCTTTGGGCTCCAGCTGGCGGACGCGGTCGCGGCCGCGCATGCGCGAGCGCTGGTGCATGGGAGCTTGTCGACGGCGACCGTGTTCTTGTCACAGGATCGTCAGCAGCACACGCAGGTGAGGCTGCTGCAGCTAGGGCTCAAGGCGTGGGGCGTGATGGGTCAAGAGGGGGCGCCTGGCGCTTGGGAGCAAGCGCTGCGCGCGGATGTGAGCGCGCTGGGCGAGGTGATCACGGCGATGTTTACGGGGGCAGGGGCGAGTCATGCGCCGCAGCTAGAGGGCAGCGCGCTGGGTGAGCTGCTGGCGCGAGCGCGCACAGGTGATGACGCGCTGGCGGATGCTGGGGCGTTGTATCAAGCGCTGTCGCGCCAAGCACGTGAGCTGTCACGCGCGTTAACGGATGACAGCTCGCAGCCGGAGGCGACCTGGCCTGGCCGCGCGCAGAGCGCGCTGGGCCGAGGCCCCGAGGCGTCACGTCAGCGCGCCGCGTCGCTGACGCGTCAGCCGCTCTTGGCGGGCAGGCCGTCGGTGTTCCAAGAGCGCCCGCGCACGGGAGACAGCGGTCCCGCGCTCGTGAGCCCTGGCGCTGAGCTAGTCAGCCCCTGGCGTCACATGGCGCTGCATGATCTGCTCGCCAGCGCGCACCTCGCCGCCCAAGAGGCGCGCTGGCCCATGGCTGCGGCTTTGCTGGAGCGCTACCTGCGCGAGGAGCCCGATGACGCGCGCGCCCAGCAGCTGATGGCGCAGGTGCGCCGCGCGCTGTCTGGCCAGGTGTGAGCGCGCGTGCGCTCATCCTGACAGCTCACCGCGCCATAGCTTGCGCGTGAGCATCAAGAGACCTGCGGCGCACCCCAGCAGCAAGACGCTGTTGGCGCCTAAAAAGAAGACTCGCCCCAGCTCAAGGCGATCCGCGTTGATGGGCTCAGGCTGCAACGCGAGGCCCAAGGCGCTCCAGCCCATGCGCGCGCCGAGCGCGCTCGCGAGCAGCGCGCTCATGAGGGTGAGCGTGATGGCCAAGCGCTGGCCGCTGGTGTGAGCTGTGGTCGTGGTCATAAGTTGTTTAGGCGTGGTGATGACAGCGCGTGACACTGTAGGTTGAGCGAGGATGTAGGGTGAACAAGACAACAGCGCCAGATCGCGCGATGCGCGTCGGAGTATGAAGCATGAGCGCCACTGAGGGCAATCGCGTCGCGGTGTATGGGGCGACGGGGGTGACGGGGCGCTTGGTCGCGCGCGCGCTCGCGCGTCGAGGGCTGGCGATGCGGCTGGCCGCGCGCAGCCTCGCCCGCTTGAGCGCGCTTGAGGCCGAGCTGCTGCGCGACTGGCCGCAGGCGCAGATCGCGCTGACACCCGCCACGGTCGAGCACCCCTCCGCCATCGACGCCGTGCTTGATGACGCGGGCGTGCTCATCAGCTGCGCGGGGCCGTTCATCGAGCTTGGCCCCCCTGTGGCGCGCGCCGCGATTCGGCGCGGTGTGCACTACCTCGACACCACGGGTGAGCAGGTCTACATGAGCTGGCTCTTGCGCCACTTGCACGATCAGGCCGTGGCCCGAGGCGTCGTGCTCGCGCCCGCGATGGCCTATGAGTATGCGCTGGGTGACTGCGTGGCGGCGGTGGTGTCGAAGGCCCTTGGGGCGCGCCACCTCGGCATCTGCTATGCGTCGCGCGCGATGAGCACGAGCCAGGGCACCAAGAAGTCGATGATGCGCGTGGCCGCACGTCAGGGGCTCGCGTGGCGGCGCGGGCAGCTGACCCCGCAGCGCGCCGCCTCGCGGCTGTTCTCGTTGCAGTTCCCCGACGGGGTGATGCGCCGCGCGTTCTGGATCCCGGGCGGTGAGGCGCTGACGGTGCCGCGTCACTGCGACGCGCTCACGGTGGAGACATGCATGGCCGTGCGTCCCGCCCTGGGCTCGGCGATGCAGGCGCTCTCACCGTGGCTGGGGGCCATGCTCCCGCCCTTTCAGCCGCTCGCTGATCGTCTCATTGACCGGCTCGACGCCCCCCCCACGAGCCCGCGCAAGCCCGCGGCGTTTGATGTCATCGCGTTTGATCCCGACAGCGGCGAGCCGCTGTGGTCTATCTCAGGTGAGGAGCCTTATGCGATGTCGGCGCGCGTCGCCGTGGAGGCCGCGTCGCGGCTGCTGAGCGCGCGGCCCGCGTGCGTCGGGTTCACCTCCGCCGCCGCGCTGTTTGATCCGCGCGAGTTCCTGAGCGCGGTCGGCGCCCGCAGCAGCCACACCCTCTGAGCGAGGTGGCTCAAGCCACCTCGCCGTCGTCTGGCGCGGGCGCGCTGGCGTCAAAGGTGATGGGGCGGTTCCGTCCCAGGCGCGGCTCAAGCGGCGCCGCGCTCTGCATGGAGGGAGAGGCGATGTCAGAGGCGCGAGAGGCGCGCTTGGCCCGCTCGGTCACGAGCGATCACATGAGCGACGCGCCGCCGATGACGAGCACCCCCAGCGCCTGTCTTTGTTCTCATTGACGCTCGGGCAAGCGGCGCGTGAGCGCGAGCACCTGATCAGCCAGCTGGAGCTGATCGTTGAGCAGCTCACGCAGCTGGTTGGTCTGGGCCAGGCGCTGACGCGCGATGACGTCATCGCGCTTGGCCTCGGCGCGCCGCTCGGCGGCGCGCAGGTGGCGATCGCGCTGCTTGGCGATGTCATCAATCAGGCGCGCGCGCTGGGCGTCGGCGAGCGCGCCTGCGGCGCGCGCCGCCTCGACGAGGGCGTCGGCGCGCGCAGCGCGCGCCGACGCCCTCGCCAGCGCGATGCTCTGCGCGGCGCGCGCGTGAGCGCGCCGCGCCCCTGGGGTTGTTGAAGCCCGCAGCGCCTCGACGCCACCGGCGGCGCGCGCGGCCTGAAGGCCGAGCGCTTGGAGCTTTGAGAGGCGCAGCGCCTCAAGCGCCTCAAGCGCGGCCACGCGCGCGATGCGCTGGGACAGCGTGATGGCGCTGAGCGTGGGATCGGCCTCGGCTGCTGCCTCGGCGGCGTCCTCAGGCGGCGCGCTCATCGCGGGCTGCGCGTGCAGCGGCGCGCCCCAAAACAGCGCGAGCATCAGCAGCGTCGCGCTGAGCGCGCGCTTGAGGTGGGCGGTGGGGCGCTTGAGGGGGGCCAAGCTGCGGGCGATGCGTTGATGTCACTGGCGTCTCACGGGGGCGCGTCATGGCCAAGCTGTCATGCGCGTCTTCGCGCGTCGCTGAGGGGGGGTGGGGAGGGGTTGCATCGTAGGGCCGCGCAGCCGCGTCGGTCAATCATCGCGACGCTTGCGCGTGGGGCGCGAGGCGACGATGATGGCGCGCAGAGCGTTGAGGTGCATCCGGTCGTCGGCCGCGCAGCGTGAAATAAACGCTCGCTGCGGTCGCTTCAAGCACCCGGCCCTGCGCCGCTGCGTTGGCCCCTCCCTTGAGCCTCTCACCTGAGCACTGCGTGCGACACTGGCGGACCGCCTCATTGATACAGGTCGCGATCGTGACCACCGCGCTGGTGTGGAGCGGCGCCGCGGCGCGCGTGAGCGAGGCGTTTGAGCTGCGCGTGCGCGGCGCGGCGGTGCTGTCTTTGGACGCACAGGCCGCGGGCACGACGCTGCAGCTCTCTGGCGTGCTGCGCGATGAGCTGGGGGCGCCGCTGCCGCAGCGCGACGTGGAGCTGGTGGTGACGTCGCTTGATGCGGGCACGCGCGTGGCGCGCGTGACGCTGCGCACGGACATGCAGGGCCGCTTCACCTCACAGCATCGGCTCCAGGCCGGAAATTATCAAGCCACGGTGCGCTTCATCGAGGATGAGCACTTGGAGGGCGCGCAGGCACAAGCCAAGCGCGAGCTGCGCGCGTTGCCCGTGAAGGTCGAGGCCCAGGGGCCAGGCTTCGTGCTCGGTGAGGCGCGCGCCGCGCCTCTGCGCGTGCGCGCGTCGGTGGGCGGTGTGGGCGTGCGCGATGTGCTGCGCGTGACGCGCGAGGGTCAAGAGGTGGGCGCCATCACGCTCGATCACTACGGGCGAGGTGCGCTGGAGCTGAAGGAGCTGCTCACCCCTGGCGACAACCTGTTCACGGTCACGCTCGGCGGTGAGCTCGCGAGCGCGGCGCCTGCGGGCAGCGCGCTGTCAAGTCAGACCAGCGTGCGCTATGCGCCGCTGGATCAGCTCACCCTCACCACGCGCGCGCGCTACACCTACCGCAGCCTCGCGCGTGGGCTCGTGGTCAGCGGGCGCGTGGAGACGCCCCAAGGGCCAGCCCCTGAGCAAGAGCTGCGCGTCGCCTTTAGGCGTGAGAGCGAGGGGGGGGAGGAGGCCGTCGCACAAGAGCGCGCGCGGACCTCGGCTTCGGGTGAGTTTGAGGCATTCTTGCCTGACGCGCGCTTGAGCGATGGGGTGTGGGTAGGCGAGGTCACGCTGATCCCTGACGCGGGCGCGTGGCACCGCGTGAAGACTGAGCCGATCATGATCGAGCGCGCGGCCTCACGCTGGACCTTAAACCTGGTGGGCGCGCTCGCCATCCTGATCGGCCTGCTCGCGCTGTTCGCCCGCGCGCTGCGTCAGGCGCAAGACGCGTGGCAGCAGCGGCGCTGGCGTCAGGTGCTGGCGCGCGACCTGTCCCCTGAGCCTCACGAGGCGCTGCGCGTGGAGGCGCTTGACGCGCTGCCCGAGGGTGAGCAGGCGGCTGAGCTTGACGCCGTGGGCGGCTTGGTGTGGGACGTGTGGCGCAAGCGCCCCGTGGCAGGCGCCGAGGTGACGCTGCAGGCTGAGGGCGCCGACGGGCCCGCGCTCAGCGCGCGCACCAACGCGCGCGGCCACTTCATCATCGGCCCCGGCGCGCCCGGCGTGTATGAGCTGGCGGTGAGCGCGCCAGGATTTGCGCGCGGTAAGATTGAGGTGACGCTGCCGCACACGGGCCAGTGGTCGGCGTGTCGCATGGGGCTTGTGGCGATGCCGCTCAAGGTGCGGCGTTATTATCAGGCGTGGGTGCGCAAGCACCACGGCGAGGAGGTGTGGGGGGCGCTCACACCTCGGGAGATCGAGGCAGCGATCTGGGGGGCGTTCACGCAGGTGGTGGCGCCCGATGAGGCGACGCGCGACGCGCTGCGTCGCGAGGTCGATGAGGCGCAGGGCTCGACCAGCGGCGAGGTGGAGGCGCGCTTGCTCGGGCTGACGCGGCTCATTGAGGAGGGCTACTTTAGCGGGCGCGTGCAGGATGAGCGGCTGTGGGAGGCCGTCTTGGCCGTGACGCGGCGCCTTGAGGCGACGCTGCCCGGCGCGGGAGGTGGGGCATGAGGGTGTCACCTCAGCGCGCGCTGCTGATGATGGCGCTCGTGATGCTGTGCTGCAGCGCGCGCGTGGCCTGGGGTTATGAGCTGGAGAGCGAGGACTGGGACGGGCTCAGCGACCTGCGTCTGCTGGCGCAGGCGCAGGGCATCACGCTCGTGGCGCATGACACGATCGACTACGCGTCGCTCTCGCTGGAGGAGCCGTGGCTGCTCCTCTACCCCCAGGAGGCGCTGCGCGCCGATCAGCTGTCGCGCTATGTGGTCGCTGGCGGGCGCGTGATCTTGGCCGATGATTTTGGCCAGAGCGACGCGCTGCTGGCGAGGCTGGAGCTGTCGCGCGTGATGACCAGCGTCGGCGCGCTGCCGCATGATGAGTTCGTAGGCCAAAACCCCGCGCTGCCGATCCTGCGCCCGCGCGGCATGCACCCGATGCTGCGCGATGTGTCGATGGTGGTGGCGAACCACCCGGCGGTGCTGTTCAACGTGGGCGGCGCTGTGCTGCCGTATGCGCAGGGCGGGGGCCTGGCGTATGATATGAACTTGGAGCGCGGCAAGGTGATCGCGATCGCCGACGCGAGCCTGTTCATCAACCACATGCTTGAGGCGGGCGACAACGCGCAGCTGGTGCGCAACACGCTGAGCTACGCGTGCGCCGAGCGCAGCCCTTGCACGGTGCATGTGGCGGCGGGCCAGTTCGCCCAGCGCGGTCGCTATGGCGCCAGCGCCCTGGATGGCCTGGGGCTTGGGCGCGACGTGATCGAGGACGTGGACACGCTCAACCAAGCGCTGGCCGAGTCGATGCGCAAGCTCCCCGCAGGGCAGCTGTTCTATTACCTGAGCTTGCTGCTGGTGGCGGGGCTTGGGGTGTACCTGTACACGATCTTCCCGTGGCGGCGCACGAGGCCGTACAGTGAGCACTTGAGCCAGCACGCGCGCGCGCAGCTCGCGCCGCAGAGCGAGTTTGACTGGAACCTCGCGCGCTTTGGTGAGGGCGGCGTGGGGGTGAACTACGCGCTGCCCGTGTCGATCTTAAAGGAGCTGTTTGAGGAGCTGTTCATGCGCGCGCTCGGGGTGTGGCCCGGAGGCGAGGCGCGCGATGAGCCCCAAGCGCAGCGGCTGAGCGTGGTGGAGCTTGGCGCGCTGTACGCAGCCAAGGCGCTGCGCGGTTTGCCGCCCGCTGAGGCGGCCGCCCAGGAGCGTGAGGTGGTCGCCTTGCTGGCGCAGCTGGCGCGCGTGCCCACGCGCCATCGCGTGTTCTTGGAGAGCGACGTGCACCTGTCAGAGCGTGATATGTTGCGCTTGCACGAGCGCTGTATGCAAATCTTGGAACGACTTGGATGTAGAGAGGACTATGAGCGACGCACCCGCAATGATCTCCGATGAGCCGCGTGACTCGGCCCCAGCAGGCTCGCCCTATGAGGCGCTGCGCGAGCGCGCAGCGCTCGTGCGCCGCGCCATCGGGCGCGTGTTTATTGGCTCCGATGCGGTGGTCGAGTCGCTGCTGATCGCGCTGCTGAGCCGCGGCCACATCTTGCTGGAGGGCGTGCCTGGGGTGGCCAAGACCACGCTCGTACGCGCCTTCGCCGAGGCGCTCGACACGAGCTTTCGGCGCGTGCAGTTTACGCCCGATCTGTTGCCCTCAGACATCACCGGCGTGTACATCCCAAACCTGCAGACCCAAGCGTTCAACCTGCGGCGCGGCCCGATCTTCGCCAACGTGGTGCTGGGCGATGAGATCAACCGCGCGCCCGCCAAGACGCAGTCCGCGCTCTTGGAGGCGATGCAGGAGCGTCAGGTCACGATCGAGGGGGAGACGCACAAGCTGCCCGATCCGTTCCTCGTGCTCGCCACGCAGAACCCGCTGGAGCAAGAGGGGGTCTACCCGCTGCCCGAGGCGCAGCTCGATCGCTTCTTGTTGAAGGTGGTCATCGGCTACCCCAGCGCCGAGCAAGAGCTGCTGGTGTTGCAGACGCACCACCGCGAGGTCGAGCGCGTCAGCGCGATGGTCAGCGAGGGGGAGATGCAGCGCTGGCAGACGCTCGCCGAACAAGTGCGCGTGGCCGATGAGCTGGCGCGCTACATCATCGCGCTGACGCGCTACACGCGCGATCACAATCAGGTGCAGCTTGGCGCGAGCCCGCGCGCGGCGCTGGGGCTGTTGCGCGCGTCGAAGGCGCGCGCCGCGCTGCAGGGGCGCGACTATGTGCTGCCCGATGATGTGCGGGCGCTTGCGCCGCTGGTGCTGACGCACAGGCTCATCTTGCACGCGGAGGCCGAGCTGTCGGGCGCGCGCGCGCTGGAGATCGTGCGCCAAGCGCTCCACAAGGTGCGCTACTCGGAGGGCTGATCGGGTGACGCCCTTTTTAACATGGCGCGGGCGCTGGCTGCTGATCAGCGGGACGGTGTTCTTGCTGATGGGCGCGGTGTTCAGCGCGCCCTTGGTGCTGTTCTTGGGGCAAGTCCAGATCGCGCTGCTGGCGATCGCGTTCATGCTGCTGGTGCCCGCGTCGATCGCGCTGGACAGGCGGCGCGTGCGCCTGGAGCTGGACGACGCGGGGCCAGGATCAAGGGCGCTGGTGGTGGGGCGCCCCGCGACGCAGACGCTGCGCTTGGTCAACGCCAGCGGCGCGCCGCTGCACGCGCTGCGCGTGACGGCGTTCGCCGCCCCGGCGCTTGAGCGCGAGCCTGTGTCGGCGGTGGCGCTGCTGCCCGCGCGCGCCTCGCTGGAGGTGCCGCTCACGCTGTGCGCCCAGCGCGCTGGGCGCTGGGCGCTGCACGGCTTTGATGTGCGCGTGCGTGACCCGCTAGGCCTCATTGAGACGCGCGATTATCTGCCCTGCGTGGCCGCCTTCACCTGCTATCCCGAGGTCGTGCGCCAGCGGCGTGTGCACGCGCTGCCCGCTGGCGGGCTCGCGCGTCGCGAGGGCGGCCGACACTTGGTGGCGCAGCTCGGCGTGGGCACCGACGTGCGCGAGCTGCGCGAGCATCAGCCCGGCGATCCGCTGCGTCACATCGCCTGGAAGGCCACCGTGCGCCGCGGCAAGCTCGTCTCCAAGAACTACGAGCACGAGACCTCGCTGAGCGTCTACCTGCTGCTCGACATCTCCTCGTCCATGCGCGGCGGTCAGCACCCCGGCCAGAAGCTCGACTTCGCCATCAGCCAGCTCATCACCTTGGCCGATCAGATCCTGCGACAGCGCGACAGCGTGGGCCTGATGACCTTCGATGAGAAGCTCTACGGCCATGTGCCCGCCGCGAGCAACGCCCAGCAGCTGCGCCGCCTGCTCAACCACTTGGTCGGCTTGAGCGCGGTGGTCGATCCTGACCTGACAGAGCTTGATGAGCAGGAGGTTGAGGCGCTCTTGGTGGACTACCTGCTGATCCAAGAGCGGCTAGACTTTCGCAAGGGTGAGGAGGTCGATCCTGACACGGGCTTAAACCACGCGCTGCTGCGCCGCTGGCTCACCAGCGTGCTGCCCCAAGAGGCGCGCGCCCATCAAGACGCCACGATCGTGCATGATGGCGCGCGCGGGCGCGTGTCGCCCGCGCGTGCGTTCGCGCGCCTGCGCGGCCTGCTGATCCCCTACCGCGTGGAGGCGCGCTTGGGCCTCAAAGAGCGCGGCCTCACCGAGGCGCTGGAGACGCTCGTCACCGCCACGCGCGGTCGTCACCAGCTCTTGATCTACACCGATCTGTGCGGCGTGATGAACCTCGACCTGCTCACGCGGGGCGTGCGCTTGGCGCAGCTCAAGGGGCACCGGCTGCGGTTTATCGTGCCGTTCACGCCCGCCTTCTACGATGACGGCCCGCTGATGCGGCCCGAGAAGTATCAGGTGCTGCGCGGGCTGTTCACGCACGCCGAGCGCGAGGAGCGCATGCGCGTCGTCAAGAAGCTGCGCGCGCTCGGCGTCGAGGTCGAGCTGACCGCACCGGCCAGCGC
>CAYXWB010000083.1:0-17208 GCA_964468515.1 uncultured Bradymonadales bacterium
AATCTACCCATTATAACATAACCTTTTTACATCTTCAACTTGACAGCGCAATATTGAGAAAACTTTTCATAGACACATCCAAACATTCTCACAAAGCAAACTCACAAGGCATCTGGCTCAAAGAACTTAGAATATGCCATCCCGACCTAACAAATAGATACTTCGCGCTAAGCCTAACAGAAAGGGAAATCCAACAAGAAGATATACAAACAATTATAGAGTCCCTCGAATCCCCTGAAGAATTCTCCAAAGCAATCAAATCAATATTAACAAAAAAAACAACCTGGGCCGACGATTTAATCAAAAACATTAAACCATTTATCAAACCAGAACACGCTAAAGCACATCTAACATCAATAATAAACCTATCGCAATTTAACTACATTAGAGATCGAAATTATGATAAAAATCCATACATCCCAGACATATCCAGGTCAATAACGGAGCTAACAATTTCAACATTAGAATCATCAAAGATCAACCAAGAATCTAGATTCGAAGCATTAAAGAATGCTTTGCAGTATAAACATCAAATCCATACCAATGAGATAGATATACATAACAAACTATTCCTTCTAATAGAAATAGAACGCATTAATATTGTAAAAAAATACAGATCTGAACCATTGATAATAGATCGAAAAAACGTAGATAAATTGAAGTTCATTTGGTGCGAAATTGTCCATGATATTTTAAACAATCAAATTGAAACGCTGACAATAAATTCAATTCAGACCCTAGTATATTTCCTCAAATGGGGGAAGCAAGCCATCCCCAATGATGTAAAATTGTGGCTCGAAAAATTAAGATCAATAACAAAAACAAAAGACCTCTTAAATTTCATAAAAATCTTCTATTCAAAATATTCACAAGAGCCCATCAAAAAAGAAATATACAAATTCCTAGATTATAGATTTTATGGAAAATACGCAGATGAAATAATGCAATACAAAAGCATTACACCAGAAGAAAAACCAATATTAGACGCCTTCTTGGCTCAGAGTAAAAAACTATATGAAATCAGCCAAAATCCAAAAACTAATACATAAACAACAAAACACTAAACACCAATCACAGATATTATCATACAGGGCATAATTATATGTTCGAAAATGAGGACTTTGACGAACTTCGCAGCCTCATGCACTCGCGCCAGGGCCAAGATCGGTGGGAGGCCACCTGCGCGATGTTGCAAGATTGGCCACAGGACCACTTGCACGACACGGTGCTGCCGTATCTGCGCGGTATGTTTGAGCGTGATGGGGCGACGAGCCGGATCGCGCCGCAAGGATGGTGGTCGTGGGGTGCGGCGAGTGAGGTGATGCGGCGGCATCCGGCGCTGGTGTTGGCGAGCGGTGTGGACTGGCTTGTGGATGAGGTTGGCCCCGTGGATGCCCAGCGCGCGGGCCTGCGCGATGCCGGGTTGGACTGTCACGCGCTGCGCTGGCACGGGCCGCCGCCTGACGGCTTGGCGCTGCTGGCGCGCGCTGACTTCACGCGCCTGCGGGCGCTCACGCTCGGCAGCAGGCGCCACCCGGTCGATGATGAGCACCTGCGCGCGCTGGCGAACGCGCCGCAGCTCGCCACGCTCACAACGCTCGCGCTCAGCTTCAACCAGATCGGTGACGCGGGCGCCCGCGCGCTGGCCGAGTCAAGACAGCTCCACCACCTCACCACGCTCGTGCTCAGCTTCAACCGCCTCAACCCAGCGGGCGTATCCGCGCTGGCGAACTCGTCCACGCTCACACAGCTCGCCGCGTTAAACCTCAGCTACAATGCCATCCATGCCAAGGGCGCCCGCGCGCTGGCGCGCACGACGCACCTCACGCGGCTCACGCACCTGAGGTTGGCCAACACGCGCGTGGGCGATCTGGGGGTCATCGCGCTGGCGTGTGCGCCGCAGCTTGCGAGCTTGCGTCACCTCAACCTCATCAACAACCAGCTCACCGCGCGTGGGGTGGAGGCGCTGGCGTCGTCACCGCAGCTCAAGCAGCTCACCGCGCTGAGGCTTGGCCACAACGCGCTGGGCGATGCGGGCGTCATCGCGCTCGCCAGCACGCCTCACATGACGCAGCTCACGCACCTCGATCTGGAGGGCGCGCAGGTCGGCGCGCGAGGGATGGAGGCGCTGGCGCAGGCGTCACAGCACGGCGCGCTGACTGAGCTGAAGCTGCGAGGCAATCAGCTGGGCGACGCGGGGGCGGCGGCGCTGGCCGCGTCACCCCACTGGCGCGACCTCACCACGCTGGATCTGGGCTACAATCAGCTCAGCGACGCGGGGGTGTTAGCGCTGGCAAGCTCGCCATATTTAGAGAGCCTGAGCGCGCTGAGGCTTAACGGTAATGGGCTGAGCGCGGCGAGCGCGGTGGCGCTGGCGCGTGCGCCGTGGTCGGGGCGGCTGCAGGTGCTCGATCTGGACCGTGACGCGATCGGTGAGGAGGGCGTGGCCGCGCTGGCGCAGTCGCCGCAGCTGAGCGAGGCGCTGCGCGCGCAGTGGCGCCGATGAGGCGCCTCGTGCTGCCTCGCGCGCTGCATCTGACCGCGTGACTTGGACGATCGCCGCTTAGAATCAAGGGTTGCGATGCACCGCTCGGGAGGTTGTGTGGGAGCAGACGCCCGCGCACAGCTCAACGTGTGTCAAACACGGCGTCTGCCGTATCAGCGCTCAAGATGCGCTCCAGGGCGGCATCCAGGCCCGCCTCATCCAGCGCAGCGATCCTCGCACCGAGGCGCGCATCCTCGCCGAATTTCAACCGCATCAGCTTCCCCAGCATCGCGCGCTGCCCCTCAAGACGCTCCTCTTGGCCGATCTCTTGCCTAAGTTCTTGCCTGAACTCTGCATCACGCTCGCGCGCCCACTCTGTAAAGGTTTGCCCCGTCATCGTCTCAGCCTCCTGAAAAGTGTAAATATCCTGCGGTGACACCGCCAGCTCACGCGCCCGAAGCGCCTCTTTGAGCCAGGCCAAGATGGCGTCCCACAACCCCAGCAGCGCGCTGTCATGCGCCATCCTCGCCAACCTCGACACGGCGCCATGAACGCGCTCCACGGAACCCTGCTCCACCTGAAACATCAACGCCAGCACACTATCGACAACATCCAGCTCCGCTTCAGATAACCGCCCAATATCAATGGGATGATACCCGATCTGCGGCTGATAGTCATACAGCGGCGCGCTGGGATCGAGCTTGTATTGTTGCCTCGTGTGCGTGTGGGCGCTCCATCGGTACTTGCCGTTGTACAGCACGATCGGCAGCACTGGCGGCAGCGCGTCGATGAGGCTGGTATCCTTGAGGCTCAAACCCTCTTGCAGCAGGTTCACATAGCGGCCCATGCGCAGCGTCATGAACGGGTCCACCTTCGACTGAAACTCCAGCATCAGGTACACATACAGCGACCCGCTGCCATCATCGTACGGGATCTCCCAGATCATGTCCGCGTCACGCCTGGTCAGCTCCAGGCTCACGAACGCTGCGTCGATCTTGTCGATCTTATCCAAGCGTAGATGCGCCACCAGCTCGGGCGGCACAAAGTGCTGCAACAGCTCGCGGATCAGCTCTTTATGCGTGAACGCCAGCTTGTAACTCTCATCGTGCTTGCGCTTGCGCGCCTCCTCATCCTGCTCCTCGCTCATCGGCTCCTCCCTGATTTTAGGTGGGCGTCATGCGCGCCGACGCGCCCATGACAGCCAGGTTATCGGCCCGTCCGCGCCCCATGATGCGTCAAAAAACGCACGCCTCGCGGGCGCTGCATCTGATGGCGTGACTTGGACGATCGCCGCTTAGAATCAAGGGTTGCGATGCACCGCTCGGGAGGTTGTGTGTGAACGGGCTGCTGATGAGGGTGCGCTGCATCACTTAAAAGTGGGGGAGCCCAAGGGGTCATCGCGACGGACTGGCGCGAGTCGAAGCGCCAGCGCGGGGGCGAGGGTTTTTGATCGTGCTGACGCATAGACGGGCGCTGGCGCGACGCCTACACTGCGCGCTCACGTTCAAGTGGTGGCAGGCCGTGAGCGCGCGTGTCGTGCTGACACAGCGGCGCCCCACCCCACCCCATGCGAGCTGCCTATGAGTGATGATGAGCGTTTCGGCGAGCTGCGCAGCGTGATGCACGCGATGCAGGGGGAGGCGCGCTGGTGGGCGGTCTATGACTTGATCAAGGATTGGCCTGATGACGCGCTGCTGCGCGAGGTGGTCATCCCGTACCTGCGCGGCCTGTTTGAGCGCGATGAGGCGACGGTCCGGATCGCGCCGAAGCCGTGGTGGTCGTGGGGCGCCGCCGATGAGGTGATCTGTCAACATCCGGCGCTGACGCTGGCCACGGGCATCGCGTGGATGGTGGATGATGTGCGCCGCGCGCCCGCGCAGCTTGAGGGGATGCGCGTGGCGGGCTTGGGCTGTCACAGCCTGCGGTGTCAGTCGGCGCTGTCTGTGTGCCTTGAGCTGTTGCACACGGCGCGCTTTGAGCGCCTCATCACGTTCGAGTTTGTGCCGCTGAGCTACAAGCCGCAAGACCTGATGGGCAATGAGGCGGCCGCAGCGATCGCGCAGGCGCCGCAGCTGCACAACCTCACCCGCTTGAGCGTCAATGATGCTGACCTCGCGAACCGAGGCGCGGCGGCGCTGGCCAAGTCACCGCAGCTGCACAACCTCAGCTGGCTTGATCTCAGCGGCAACAAGCTCGGTGATTCGGCGGCCGCAGCGATCGCGCGCTCCACGCGCTTGAGCAACCTCACGACGCTGAATTTGTCTTATAACAAGATCGGCGCGAAGGGGCTTGACGCGCTGGGGAGCGCGTCGAAGCTGGCGCGTCTGACCACGCTCCATCTCCAGCAGAATAATCTGCACGATGCGGGTGCGGCGGCGCTCGCGCGCGATCCTCAGCTGACAGGTTTGACGACGCTTGATCTGAGCAGCAATCAGATCGGCGACGCGGGCGCCATCGCGCTGTCGCGCTCGGCGCTGCTGTCGAGGCTGACGCGGCTGAGCCTCGACGACAATCAGATCGGCGGCGCCGGTGCGACCGCGCTGGCCCAATCGCCGCATGTGGCCAAGCTCACGAGGCTCGACCTCCACAGGAACGAGATCGGCGCGACGGGGGCTGCGGCGCTGGCCCAATCACCACACCTGAGGCGCCTGACGACGCTGAACCTCATCCGCAACGGGATCGGCGCGCGCGGGGCGCGGGCGATGGCCACAGCCTCGACGCTCGACAGCCTGACCACGCTGCACCTGAGCGACAATGCGCTCGGCGCTGAGGGCGCCATCGCGCTGGCCGGCGGCGCGCTGCTGGCCAACCTCACCGAGCTGCATCTGAGCCACGATGCGATCGGCGATGCGGGCGCGAGCGCGCTCGCGCGCTCACCGCACCTGACGAACCTCAAGCGCCTGCGCCTCGACGACAACAGGATCAGCGCGCCCGGAGCGGCGGCGCTGGCGCAGCTGCCAAGCCTGACCGCGCTCGATCTTGGCCGCAACCCGCTGGGCGACGCGGGGGCAGCGGCGCTGGCGAGCTCCGCGCTGATGAGCGACCTCACCGAGCTGCACTTGAGCGACTGCGAGATCGGTGAGGTGGGCGCGCGCGCGCTGGCCGAGTCAGCGCACCTTCACAACCTCACCGCGCTGCTGCTGGACGCCAACACGATCGGCGATGCGGGCGCCATCGCGCTGTCGCAATCGCCCCACCTCAGCCAGCTCAAGCACCTGAGCTTGACGAACAACCAGATCGGGCAGGCCGGAGCGGCGGCGCTGGCGCAGGTGCCACGCTTGAGCGCGCTCTTGCGAGGGCAGCGCCTCGCGTGAGGCGGCGCGACGCGCGCTGCATCTGACGGCGTGGCTTGGACGATCGCCGCTTAAAATCAAGCGCTGCGAGAGATCGCGAGTGAGGTTATGTTTGAATCAACGCGCGTCTGCTGCGTCATAGCGCGCGCGCCTTGTCGGCCTCAACGCAGGTGCACTATGCGTGACGGTGCGCCGCCCCTCCCCCCATCCATCACTGCGCCGCCTCACCCCAAGGGGCGCCATGATCAAGCTAGGAGAATGTCACGATGCCTGAGCGACCCAAAACCGCGCGCGCGATCCGCGCGCCTGAGGTGAACGCCCCGAGCGGTCGCGTCACCGCTGTGCTCGTGCTGGGGCTCGCGCTGAGCGTGCTGTTGGGGTGTCAGGGGCTTGGGATGTTCAAGCGGCCCGCCGCTGCGTCGCAGCGAGGACAGGTGGCTGCGCCGGATGAGACATCTCAAGGCGCATCGCGCGCGCGCGGGCGCAGCCCCGCGTTTGTGCAAGACGCACCCGCCACGGTGGATGAGCTGCTCGATCGCAGCCAGCCTGCGGTGCTGCTCTACGACGATCCCGACTGGTTTCTGTACGAGGATCGGCTCTACAGCATCTTCGCCCACAACTTTGGGATGCAGCCTGGGGGCAAGACCTACCACTTCACGACCATCAAGCTCACGAACAACATCGGCACGCGGCCGCAACGCTTGCGCCTGACGCTCACGATGGCCCCCTACGCCTATGAGCTGGTGCGCGAGCTGGAGCTCGCCCCTGGCGAGGAGCGCCAGGTGGCCATGACGCCGACCTTTGAGCTTGAGCGTCTCTATGGGCTGCGCGCGCCGACGCCTGCGCAGGTGCGCCTGACGATTGAGTCCAACCTCAACCCAAAGTCGCTCATCATCGACAAGCCCATCATCATTGAGCCGCCGACGCGGATGCGCTGGAGGATCCCCAGCGAGGATGGCAAGCGCAGCTATGACATGCGCGCTTTCACGATGATGCTGGTGACGCCCGATGATCGCGGCGGCGAGGTGCAGCGCTTGATGCGAGAGGCGGCTCAGTATACGAAGGCGGGGTATTTTCAGGGGTATGCGGGGGCCACTGCGCAAGATGTCCACGATCAGATGCGGGCCATCTACCAAGCGCTCGGGGCGCGAGGCTACATCTACAACTCGGTCGCCACGACCTACTTTGACCACACGCAGCGCGTGCGCATGCCTGCGGAGGCGTTGAAGCAGAATCACGGCAACTGCATCGACACGTCGCTGGTGTTCGCCTCCGCGCTGGAGTCCATCGGCTTGGAGCCCCACATCGTCTTCATCACCGGGCACGCGTTCGTCGCGGTCAGCACCAAGCCCAACAGTGACAACTACGCGATGGTCGAGGGGACGGGCATCGGTCACATGCCCTACGATGTGGCGAGCGCGCACGCGGGGAGAGCGTGGGAGCGGGCGAAGCGCGACGATCCGAACTACATCATGCTCAACATCAAGAAGGGGCGCCAAGCGGGCTTTTATCCGGTCAACCTCTAGCGCAACCCGCGCCGCGCCAGCTCACCACAGCCCGCCCATGTCCCCATGCAAGTGAACGCCTAGCTTGGACGATCCCCGCTTAAAATCAAGCGCTGCGAGGTGTCGCTTGGGAGGTTGTGCTTGAGCGATGCGCTTGTTCAGGCGCGCCGAATCGCTCAAGCGAGGCTTGGTTTTATCAACCCATCCGCCACGCGCATCAGCGCCTCTGGGAGCGAGTCATGAGCCTTGATGTGCGTTTTGGTGAGCTGCGCAGCGTGATGCACGCGATGTCTGGTGAGGCGCGCTGGCAGGCCGCGTGCGCGCTGTTGGAGGGATGGGATGAGGTCCATTTACAAGAGGTCATCATCCCGTATCTGCACGATCTGTTCGCGCGCGATGAGGTGACGCTGCGGGTGGCGCCAGATGGATGGTGGTCGTGGACGCCGAGCGGTGAGCTCGTCAGCAGAACACCTGCGCTGACGCTCGCCACGGGCGTCGCGTGGCGCGTGCACGACCTCAGGAGCGCACGCGCCCAGCATGACAGCCTGATGCGCGCGCGCCTGAGCTGCCATCAGCTGACCTGGACCGGCTCACTGGCGAGCTGCATGGCGTTCTTGAAGGGCGCGCCCGTGGGCAAGTTGAGCGCGCTGAACATCCGAGGCGCACCTGCGCAGCCTCACGCTGCGCGCGAGGCCGCGATCGCGCTGTCGCGATCGCCGCACCTGCAACACCTCACACACCTTGACCTCAATGACGCGCACATCGGCGATGAGGGCGCCATCGCGCTCGCCAGCTCACCGCTCGCGTCCAAGCTCAAGCGGCTGCTGCTTGACAAGAATCTGCTCAGCCAAGCCAGCGCCCAAGCGCTGGCGAGCGCGCCACATTTGAGCAGCCTGGAGGCGCTGTCGCTGGCGTGGAACCGCCTGAGTGATGTGGGCGTCAGCGCGCTGGCAAGCGCCCAAGGGCTGCCCAAGCTGACCGAGCTTGATCTGAGCGCCACCCGCGTCAGCGCGAAGGGCGTGCGCGCGCTGGCGCAGGCCTCGCGCCCCACCCCGCTGACGATGCTGCGCTTGAGCTGCAACGCGCTCACGGCGGAGAGCGCGCAGGCCCTGGCGAGCGCGCAGGTTTTGGGGCAGCTCCAGCATCTGCACCTCTATGAGAGCGAGCTAGGCGATGAGGGGGCGATGGCCTTGGCGCGATCGCCGCATCTGCGACAGCTCCACACGCTCGATCTGCGCGAGGGGAGGATCAAAGCTGAGGGAGCCATCGCGCTCGCCGATGGCCCCTATGGCGACACGCTGACGATGCTGTTGCTATGCGGCAACGCGATCGGTGACGCGGGCGCCATCGCGCTGGCGCGCTCACCGCACCTGTCCAAGCTCAACGTGCTCGGGCTGAGTGGCAACGCGATCGGCGACGCGGGCGCCATCGCGCTGGCGCGCTCACCGCACCTGGTCCACTTGCGCGAGCTGGTGCTCAGCGAGAACCCCATCAGCCCGGCAGGCGCCGCAGCGCTCGCCAGCTCGCCATACCTCAGCGAGGCGGCGCGCAAGCCGTGGCTCTGAGCGAGGCGCTGAAGACTGCAAGTGAAGGCGTAACTTGGACGATCCCCGCTTAGAATCAAGCGCTGCGAGGCACCGCCCAGGAGGTTGTGTGTGAGCGATGCGTTATGAGAGGTGCGCCGCCTCGCTTAAAAGTGGGGGCAGGCAGCAGGCTTTGCGAAGCGCAGGCTCGGCGTCGAGCGCGCTGGCTGGGGTTGTCTTCGCGGTGCAGGATGGGGTAGAACCTGAGCCGATCAAAGCGACATCCTTGGACAACCCGCGCGCCGCTGATGTGAGGGTGGCGTCTGAGCGATGTCCGGGGGCGCGTTGAGCGCAGCGCGCGTGCGCTGAGGAGCAAGCATCAAACCGCGTCAGCGCCTAGCACATCCGAGTGAATGATGTCCGATCTGTGGCAGAGCAAGCCCGTCTCAAGCGCCCTGGAGGCGGAGCTGCGCGACAAGGCGCGCTCGCGTGATGTGGTGTTCTGGGTTGACGCGCATGACCACTACGCGGCGCTGGCGGACCAGCTCATTGAGGCGCGCGCGAGCGGCGCGCTGCCTTATGATGTGGTGGCGTTTCGAGGCAGCTACCTGGAGCTGATGTTCGCGCTGGAGGGGATCGCAGGCGGCGCGCAGCCCTCACCGCTGGTGATCTACCTGCCCAAGCTCAGCGATGAGCTGGTGCGCAGCTCCCCCTTGTTGGAGCTGTTTGAGCTCAAGGACAGCGTGCGGTTTAAGCGCGCGCTCGACACGCTGATCACCGACGCCGCCGCCGGGCGCGTGCGGCCTGACCAGATCGCCGCGTTTAAGGCGCATGGCACCACGTCGCTCGCGGAGGCGGACGCGTGGTTGCGCGCTCTGTTGGAAGATCCGCAAGGTGGCGGCTTCGCGATGCAGCTGCGCGCGATGCAGCCGCAGGCGGCCTATGATGATCTGCTCACGGGCAGCTTCATCAGCGCGCACCTGCGCGACGCCTCCGATGAGGACACGCTGTGGGAGCGCTTGGCCGCGTGGACTGGCCTCACCCGCGCGTGGCGCGACCTCACGCTGCCTGTGGCCAGGCCGAGCGCGCAGGATGTGGCGTTCGCGGCGTCGAGCTGGGCGCTGGCGGTGGAGTATGTCGATGATCTGAAGCAGCGTGAGCCGTACAGCCCCACGCTGTCGGGGATCAAGGCGCTGCCGACTGGCGTGGTGGCCACCTGTCGGGCCATCGCGCAGCACCTGCGCGCGCGTCATCCCAGCTTCTATCAGCGCACCGCCGATGAGACCGAGGCGCTGCTCGGGGATGAGGTCGAGGCGGCGCGCGCCGAAGACCTGGGCAAGATCGACACCTTCCGCTTTGAGGAGCACAAGGTCTTGAAGGCGGCGCTCGCGGCGCTTGAGGCCAGCGCGTGGGAGCAGGCCGCCGAGTGGGCCGGGCGACGCGTGGGCGCCGCAGGCGGTCACGCGTCGTTCTGGCTGCGTGATGATCCGTCGCGTCAGTCCGCGTGGCAGCTCGTGTGTGACGCCGCGCGCTTGGGCCAAGCGATGCAGCGTGCGGGCGCGCGGCTGGGGGTCAAGGGCTGCGTCGATGACGCCTTGGAGGCGTATTGTACCCGCGGCGCGCCCGTCGATCAGGCGCATCGCCACTTGGAGCAGCGCCGCCTCACCTTGCTCTACCCGAACCTGCCCGAGTTCGAGGTCTTGCGCGCGCGCCTCGACGCGATGCGTCGCAGCTGGCGCCAGTGGGCCGACGCGTGGGCGCTGGACTTCAGCGCGACGTGTCGCGCCCACGGCTTCTTGCCCGCGCCCGCGCTCCAGCAGCGCGCGCTGTTCGATGAGGTCGTGCGGCCGCTGACCCAAGAGCCCGGCACCACGGCGCTGTTCTTGGTGGACGCGCTGCGCTATGAGATGGGCGAGGAGCTGTATCGGCAGCTGGAGGACACGGCGGCGACGACGGTGCAGCTCAAGGGGCGGCTGGCGGAGCTGCCGAGCTTGACCGCCGTGGGCATGAACGCGCTGGCGCCCGTGTCACAGCACGGGCGCCTCACGCTGTCACTCTCCAGCGCGGACGCGCCCAATGGCTTCTCCACAGGGGAGTTTCGCGTCCATGATCCTGAGTCGCGCCGACGCGCGATGCACGACCGCGTGGGCGGCACGACCTGCCCGCTGCTGAAGCTGGATGAGGTCTTGGGCCGAGACAGCGCGAGCCTCAAGCGCAGCGTCGCGCAGGCGCGTCTGGTGGTGGTCCACAGCCAAGAGATCGACAACGCTGGCGAGAAGGGCATGGGCCCCAGCGTGTTTGAGCAGGTGATGCAGCAGCTGCGCGCCGCGTGGCGGCTCTTGCGCGATGCGGGCGTCAAGCGCTTCGTGTTCACCAGCGATCACGGCTTCTTGCTGCTCGATGAGCACGGCACGCCCGCTCAAGCGCACGGGCGACGCGTCGATCCCAAGCGCCGCCATGTGTTCTCACCGCTGGCCGCCGATCATGACGGTGAGGTGCGCGTCGCGCTGTCGGAGCTTGGGTATGAGGGGGCGAGCGGTTATGTGATGTTCCCTGAGAGCACGGCGGTGTTTGACACGGGGCGTCACCCCATGAGCTTCGTGCACGGCGGCAACAGCCTGCAAGAGCGCGTCATCCCAGTGCTGACGCTGACGCACCGCGCCGCCGCAGGCCAGAGCGCGCAGCGCTACAGCCTGGACGCGAAGCCGCTGGATGATTTCATGGGGATGCACTGCGTCAAGGTCAACATCGAGGCGCTGGCGCAGCACGCGCTCGACTTTGGCAGCCCCAAGGAGCTGGAGCTTGCGCTGCGGGTGTGCGACGCCGAGGACGTGAGCGTGGAGCTGTGCAGCGTGCGCAGCCCTGAGCCAAGCGGCAAGGTGCGTCTGGCGGGCGGCGCCGTGTGGGCCAGCGTGAATGCGCCCTTTGAGCTGTTCTTCCGTCTCACTGGCCCCCTAGAGGCGCGCGTGCTGGTGGAGCTGTATCACCCCAGCGCGAGCGCGGACGTGATCCCCGCCACCCCTGACGCGCGCTTCGCCGTGACCGCGCAGCGCGCGCAGCCGGGCGCGATCCCCTCTGGCCCCGTGGCCCCCATCACGCCGCTGACACGCGGTGACAGCTGGCTCGAACAGCTCCCCATCGAGACGCGCCCCTTCTTCGCCCAGCTCGCCGCGCACGGCTCCGTCACCGAGGCCGAGGCCATGAAGCTGCTAGGCAGCGCGCGCGCAGCGCGCAAGCTGTCCGACGCGTTCGAGGAGCTGCTCAAGAAGGTGCCGTTCGCCGCGCGCATTGACACAGTGGCGGGCACCAAGCGCTATGTGCGCGAGATGGGCTCCTGAGCGTGGGAAACCTCACCCCCCGGCCCCCTCTCCATAAATGGAGAGGGGGTGACTCTTTAGGATGATCTCTGTCATTCCAACCCCTGCGTCTTCGTCAGTTAGAGTTAGACTTTGTCTTGATAAACATCAATCTTGAGCGGTCCCCCCTCTCCATTTATGGAGAGGGGGTTAGGGGGTGAGGTCCGGCCGCGTTGATACCACCCCTCCGATGAGATGAGCCGATGAGCACTTTGACCAAGAGAGACGTGGAGCATGTGTTCGAGTCGCTGCGCAAGGGGCTCGTGCCCGAGCGCAGCATCGACGCGTTCGCGGTGGGCATTGAGGCCGCGCGCGGTGAGGTGCAGCGTCAGCTGGAGCTGGCGGCCGCTGGCGAGGGCACGATCAAGTTCTTGCGAGGCGGCTACGGCTGCGGCAAGACCTTCGTGGCGCGCCTGGCGCTCTTGGACGCCCAGCGCCAAGGCTTCGCCACGAGCTTCGTGGTCGTCTCCGACAACGACCTGCGCTTTCATCGCTTTGATGACGTCTACCGCAAGGTGATGACGGAGCTTGGCACGGTGTCCTGCGCGCGCGGCGCGCTGGGGGACATCCTCGACCGCTGGATCGGGCGCGTGGAGGATCACCTCATCGCGGGCGGCGCCGATGAGCAGGCGCCCGACTTTGACGCCAAGGTCCGCCAGCGCATTGATGAGGATCTGGCGGCGATGACCGGCGGCAAGGCGCCCCAAGACTTCGTGCGCGTGATCCAGACCATCTTCGACATGAAGCAGCGCGGTGATGTGGCCGAGGCCGGCGGGCTGATCTCCTGGCTGTGTGGCAGCACCAACGTGGCCGCGTCGCTCAAGCGTGAGGCTGGCATCAAGGGCGACATCGGCAGCGGCGACGCGCTCGACTACCTGCGCGGCGCGCTGGAGATCGTCAAGGCCGCAGGCTACAAGGGCTTGGTGATCGTGATCGATGAGGCGGAGACGATCCTGCGCATGCGCGCGGACTCACGCCACAAGTCGCTCAACGGCATCCGCCAGATCGCCGACGCCGCCAGCGCCTACCCTGGCATCTTGTGGATGTTCACCGGCACGCCGGAGCTGTTCGACTCGCGCTACGGTGTGGCGGGGCTTGCGCCGCTGCATGACCGCATCAGGTTCTTGAAGCAGGGTCGCTTCGCGAGCATGCGTCAGGCGCAGCTTGAGCTCGTGCCGTTTGACGCCGAGCGGCTGCGCAAGGTCGCGCTGCGACTGCGCGAGCTGTATCCGGCCCAAGATCGCGCGCGCTTGGAGCGCGAGATCAGCGACGCGTTCATCGCGAAGCTGGTGACGCAGGTCACGGAAGGGTTCAAGGGGGATGTGGGCGTGGTGCCGCGCCAGTTCTTGCGCGAGTTCGTCACGCAGATGGATCTGGTCGAGGAGCAGGCCGACTACAGCCCGATGCAACAGTACGGCTTCAACGCGCAGGTGTTGAGCTTTGAAGAGGAGCACATCCTGGCGGGGACGACCTCGGAGGTCTATGACGATGACCCCGGCGATCCGCTCATCCCGAGCGAGGATGTGTGGTGAGCGCTTTCAGCCGCTACGCGCCGCGCTTACAAGAGGCCATCGTCGCGCGCTTAGGCTGGGCGCGACTTCGCCCCGTGCAAGAGCTGGCAGGTGAGGCGCTGCTGGATGGTCACAACGCCGTGATCTTAGCCCCCACCGCAGGCGGCAAGACCGAGGCCGCGATCTTCCCCGCGCTCTCGATGCTGATGGAGGCGCAGACGCTCGGCGTGGGCGTGCTCTACATCGCCCCCATCAAGGCGCTGCTCAACAACCAGGCCGAGCGCTTGGGCGCTTATACGGAGATGGTGGGGCTGCGCAGGTTCGTGTGGCACGGCGACACGCCCGCGCACGCGCGCCGCCAGCAGCTGAAGTCACCCGCCGAGCTGCTGATGACCACGCCCGAGTCACTGGAGGTGATGCTCATCTCACAGCGCGTGGACGCCTCACTGCTGTTCAAAGATCTGCGCATGGTGATCATCGACGAGGTCCACGCGCTCGCGGGCAGCGATCGAGGCGCGCACTTGATGAGCGTGCTGGAGCGTTTGGCGGCGCTGTCACAGCACGACGTGCAGCGCGTGGGGCTGAGCGCCACGGTGGGCAACCCCGCTGAGATCGCAGAGTGGCTGCGCGGCAGCTCAGCGCGCGCCTCAGTCGTGATCGATCCTCCGCACGCGCCCGCGCCGCGCGAGCTGCTGATCGTGCTGCGCGAGGAGCTGAGCCAGCTCGCGCGTGACGCGGCGCGCCTGGCGCGCGGGCGAAAGAGCCTGCTGTTCTGTCAGTCGCGCGCCACCACCGAGGCGATGGCGGAGCACATGCGCCGCGCGGGCGTGGAGGTCTTCGTCCACCACAGCGCCGTCTCGTATGAGGAGCGCCAGCTGGCCGAGGCGCGCTTTCATCATGGCAGCGACGCGTGCATCGTCTGCACCTCCACGCTGGAGCTTGGGATCGACGTGGGCGACCTCGATCTGGTGATGCAAGCCGAAGCGCCCGCGACGGTGAGCGCGTTCTTGCAGCGCATGGGCCGTACGGGCCGACGCAAAGGCCAGCGCGCCAACACCACTTTTCTATGTGAGACGACCGAGGGCGCGCTCCAAGCGCTCGCGCTCATCGCGCTCGCGCGCACGGGCTGGGTGGAGCCTGTGACGCTCGATGATCGCTGCTGGCCGGTGCTCATCCATCAGGTGCTGGCGATGGCGCTTGAGCGCAGCGGTGTGAGCGCCCAGCGCGCGTGGGAGCAGCTGTCACGCGTGCCAGACTTTAGCGGCATCAGCCGCGCCGAGTACGACGCGCTCATCCAGTGGATGCTCAATGACGGCGCGCTGAGGCTGGCCTCCAACCTGCTCGTGCTCGGCCCCAAGGCGGAGCGACGCTTTGGGCGCAAGAACTTCATGGAGCTGTTCGCCGTCTTCACCAGCCCCAAGACCTACAATGTGCAGACCGAGGCGGCGCAGCCGCTGGGGACCTTGAGCCAAGACTTCGTGGATCGGCTGGTGGACGGCATCAGCAGCTTCTTGTTAGGCGGTCGAGCGTGGTCGGTGGTGCGGGTGCAGCACGATGATCGGCGCGTGATCGTGACGCCGGGATCGCGCGCCAAAGAGCCGACCTGGGGCGGCCACCTCCCCCACTTCTTGAGCCGCGCGCTGTGCGAGCAATTAGAAAAGATCCTGCGCGATGACGCGCTGCCCGCGTGTTTGGATCCTGCGGCGGCGCGCGCCATCACGGACCATCGCGCGTTGATGCACGAGGCGCTGCACGCGCCTGACGGCGTGGAGGTCTTCGACGACGAGCTGCGCTGGTGGACCTTTGCTGGCGGTCGCATCAACGCCACGCTGCGCTACGCCATCCACGCGCTTGAGCCGGACTGGCAGCTGAGCCCGGACAACCTGATGGTGCGGATGCGCGGCGAGTCGGTGAGCGTGGCGCGGTTTGAGGCGGTGAGGGTGAGGCTGCGTGAGGTGGGGCTGTGGCAGGATGAGGCGTTGTGGGGCGAGGTGGCCGAGGCGCTGCCAAACTACCGCTTGAGCAAGTTTCAGCCGCTGATGCCGCCCGCGATCGCGCGCGAGGTGGTGGCGCGCTATCTGTTGGACGTGCCGGGCGCGTGGGCGTGGCTTAGCGAGGCGTCATCTTTAGCCCTGTCAGGCAGTTAAGAGGCCTTGATCGTACGGCGAATTGCCGTACAATAACAAGAGGGAAGAAAAAGATCGTATAGAGAGAGCCTAAAGGACGATGAGATGAGCACAAAACCATCAAGCGCGCGACTTGAAGCGCGTATTAGCAGTGAGCTGCACGAGCAGCTCAAATACGCAGCGAAGCTTCAAGGACGCACGATGACAGACTTTGTCATCGCTGCGGTGCAAGAAGCCGCGCACCAAGCGATACAAAAGCACGAGATTCTCACCCTCTCTAAGGAAGATCAGGCACGCTTCGCGAGCGCGCTGGATGCACCACCAGCACCGACGGCAGCGCTCACGCGAGCGTTGAGGCGCCATCGCGAGCTCTTTGGCGATGATCTATGAGCGACGATCACGCTTTACGCATAGAACGATTAGAGAAGCATCACGATGCGGCACGACGCGTATTTTGCAGTGGGGTTGATGCGCTCGATCGCTATTTAAGCCAGCAGGTGACGCAAGATGTACGACGCCGCGTCACCGCATGCTTTTTGGCGGTCGATGCGGAGCAACGCATCACCGGATTCTACACGCTAGCAGCCACCAGCGTCTTGCTCGACGCGCTGCCTGCAGCGCAAGTGAAGCGACTACCTCGCTATCCTACTGTTCCAGCAGTGTTAATGGGGCGACTTGCTGTGGATCGCGACTTTGCGGGGCGAGGCGTCGGAGGAGCGCTCATCGCCGATGCGCTGTTACGCACGCTACAACAAGAGATAGCTGCTTATGCGCTCATCGTTGATGCAAAAGACGATAACGCTGCATCTTTTTATAGACATCATGGTTTTATTGCGCTGCCCGATCGACCGATGACCCTATTCTTGCCGCTCGCCACAGCGCGCACCCTGTTAGCAGTTGAACGTGGGGGTTAGCAGCTCTAAGCTCTTATAGAAATAGGACCTTAGAGAAGCTCAAACTCAAGCGGCGAGTCGGAGAGCGTGGCTTTGTGAGGCGTCGCCTTCAGCCTAGACATGCGCGCCGCGCGCCAGCGCGGGCAGAGCCTAATTCGATCGATATGGCGCGTGGAGCAGAGGTCTGCTCACACAACCTCCCGCGCGGTGCGTCGCAGGTTTAGATTTTAAGCGGGGATCGTCCAAGCGAGCGAGGTTGTCGCAGCCAGCGTCGCGGCGTGGTGGTGAGCGCGCAGCTGCGGTCCCTGCGAGGGTGGCGATGCCACAAATAAGCCCAGGGACCGACGTGAAGCGTCGGGCCCTGGGCGCGCATCAAGCGGGGTGCTTCATCACACGCTCACGCGGTGAGGCCGGTGAGCGGGCCGTTGCAGAAGCGGGCGTCGCCGAAGGACTCATCCTCCACGCCGAACGCGTGCAGGATGGAGACGAGCAGATCGTTGTGGGGCTTGTCGTTGT
>CAYXWB010000084.1:0-17096 GCA_964468515.1 uncultured Bradymonadales bacterium
GCTCAAGAGCGCGTCGAGCTGCTTAGAGGCGACCAGCGCCTCCAGCTCGTCGGCGCCGCCGATGAGCTGGCCGTTGACGAAGACCATGGGGAAGGTGGGCCAGCCCGACCACATCTTGAGCGCGAGGCGCTCGCGCCACTTGGACAGATAGCTGCCATACTCAAGGTAAGTGACGGCGCGATCGGAGACGGCCTTGCGGGCGCGCTTGCAGTGCGGGTTCTGCGCCATGCCGACGATGACCAGCGGGTCGCGCTCGACGGCGGTGGCGACCTCCGTGACCAGCTCGCGATGGCGCGAGGCGACCTTGTCGCGCAGCGCGGGGTTGATGTTCGCGTCCGAGAGGATGAGGCGGGGCATGGCGAGACTCCAAGATGGGGTGATTTTTTGACCTGAGCGGGTGGCGGCGCTATCTCATGATGCATCGCCGCGACGCGGTGATGCGCGCCCATGACGGACGCGCGCCCCACGGATGGAGCTGAAGATGAGCATGAACGCCTCACACGCCACCCCGCAAGCGAACCTGAGCTGTCTGTGGTCCACGCCGCGCGCGCGCGCCGAAGGTGGCAGCTCACCTGAGGCATTACGCGCGTTTCGACGCGAATACCAGCAGCTTCACGCCACGCGCACGCCGCGCTGGCAAGAACTCAAGGCCCTGCTCGCCAAGCAGCGCGAGGTCCGCTAAAGCCTGTCTCAGCTCGCCGCCTGCGCCCGCGCCGCCTCCACGCGCGCCCAGAACGCCTCCTCCATGCGGTTGAGGCGCTCAATGTAGGCCTCATGGCGCGGGATCTCATAGCGCTCCAAGACGCAGCGCTGGATCATCTGCTCGGCGTAAGCGTCGGGGTCTTCGGCGCGCGCGTGCTCGCGCAAGAGCTTGCCCCGGTCGCTGTGCGCGACGCACAACCACAGATCAAAGCGCTCCCACCCTAGCACGCTCATGTAGTGCTGCACCTGGGCGTAATACGGCGCGGGGATGCCGCGTGACCAGCGCCCATGCGCGTACGCGTCGCAGGTCTTGACCTCGATCCCCACCCCGTAGTCTGCCCCGTCTCGGCTCAGGCGCCCGTCGATGTTGGCGAGCTGCCAGGGCCTGGCGACGCTCTGGAGCGTGCCGAGCGCGTCGCCAGGATCGAGCGTGGCGAAGGCATACTCCTGCGAGACGCGCGCCACGATGTGCCGCTCAAACAGCGTGCCAAACCGGATGGCGTCATTGGCCGCCTCGACGACCTCCGTGTTGAGCTTGTCATGGAGCACATGCGCGGGCGTCTTGCGGTGATTCACCCCTAAGATCGCGCCCGCGTCACTGCCCCCTAAGCCCTGCTGGCGCAGCTGGAGCCAAGATCGCCTGTCCGTGGCGATGGCGAGGACTTGATACGCTGCCATGTCTCCTCCTGGCGGCGCGCGAGTTGGCCGCGCGCTCTCAAGATGTAAGCGCCAGCGCGCGACTTGGCCAAGCGTCAAAGATGAGGGTGATCGTGTGACGATCTTTTAAAATCAAATCATTTACTTACAAAAATAAATAAAACGCAAACTCGCATCTTATTTACAAGCAAAAGACAATAAATCACCTGCGCTTCACCACCGACTCCACTAACAGCGCGTAAGGCACCACCAAGCGCCCCTCGCTCGTCTCCATCACGATCCCCGTGGGGGCAAACTGCGCCAAGGTGCCGCGCTGGCCAAGCACCTCCAAGGCGTCACCGAGCTGGAGCTGGCGTGTGACGTAATAGCGCGCGATGAGCTGGCGTGCCATGGGCAGCGCCCCCAGCGCCAGCGTGATGGCCACCGCGATGAGCGCGCCCGCGACCACGATCAGGATCATGTTGTGAATGAGCGCGATCTCTAGGCCGAGCTGCTGCGCTGCCATCGCCAGCGCCACGATCAGGATGAGCCACTCCACCGCGCGCGAGATCGCCTCGGGCGCCTCCAGCTGCGGGTTGCGAGACAGCGCGCCGAACACCACGCGCCGCGCCAGCTGCCCCAAGAACACGCCCGCCCCCGCCATCAGCGCGCCGACGAGCAGGTTGGGCAGGTACGCCAACAGCCGCGCCAGCATCGCCCGCAACCCCGTCAGCCCCGCCACATCAGCCGCCGTGAACAGCACCAGCGCGAGCCCCACCAGCCCAGCCAGCCGAGCCAGCAGCGCGCTCGGCGGCCTCGCTTGGCCTAAAGCCTTGAGCGCCGACGTCACCCCCACACGCTCGCACACCGCGTCTAAGCCCACGCGCTGCGCCACAAACCGCACCACGCGCTGAAACACGCGCGTCAACACCAGCCCCACCACCACCACCACGGCCAGCCGCAGCAGCGTCGGCCCTAGCGCGATGAGGCTGTACCAGAGCGCCAGCAGCGGCGCCAGCTCCTCACCCCAGCTCGGCGGCCTCATCGCCCCTCCTTCGCGCTCGCCAAGCGCGCCTCAGCAGCCCGCCACCTGTCAGCGCGTCGTCGCCCCATCATAGGCCTCCTTGAAGAAGTCGCGCGCGCGCGACAGCCGCATCTTGGCTGCCGACAAGCCGATGTCGAGCGCCTGCGCGATCTCATCGAGCGACAGCTCCTCCAGATAGCGCAACACCAAGATCTCCCGGTACGGATACGGCACGCGCGATAACGCCAACACCAGCGCCTCACGCTCATCGCGCCGGTGCTGATCGGGCTCCTGCGACAAGATGGCCAAGAGCGCGTCCGGATCGGCCGCCACCACGTCGCCGCGCTTGCGATACAGGCCGAACGCCTCACGCGAGGCGATCACCCGCAGCCATGTGCGAAAGCTCGCGTCTTGGCGGAAGTTCTTCAACCCAAAGAACGCGCGCACCATCACATTCTGCGCCAAATCTTCGGCGTCTTGGGGGCTGCTGACCAGGTGACGCAAGAGCCCCGCCAGCCAGCGCTGGTGGCGCTCCACCAGCACCTGAAACGCCTCCTTGCCCTCCTCGCCGCCCCGCTGCGCCAGCGCGACGAGCTGCGCATCCGAGGTGTCTTGTGAGCGCAACTGTTCGAGCGTTGAGATACAGGTCGCGAGCCAAAAGCTCAACCTCGCCCACATGATCACCTCGCCACGACTCGCCACCTCGGCGAGGAGAGGCGAGAGGATTCGCAGAGTTCTCGGAAAACCTTGAAATCTGAGCATATCAGCACGGCTAGGCGTTGTCGCCTACCACCAAGGGGTGCAGACTCCCTTATCGCCTTACCTCACGCAAGCATGTTATGGATCACCTCCTACAGTGCGCCCATCCTCCTCGGGGACGACGATCATGGACACACCGCCGCACGACCTGGAACCCCACGAGCTGGACCTCTATAAGCGGTTTAAGGTCTTACGGCGCGAGCTGCAGAGCGTGGTCGTCGATCTGGCCTCAGCGGTCTTGCACCGCATCGACGTGCTACAAGATGATGAGCGGCTCACCCCGCCCGACCCGGTGGAGATCCTCACCACCAACCTCTCCTGCGTGATCAACCTCGTGGCGCAGTGGACCACGCGCCGCGCTCCTCCCAAGGGAGATGACAATGAGTGAGCCCAGCACAACGCCCCACGCGTGGCAGGCGCTGTTCAACCCCTGGATTGATGGCGCCATCGCCTTGGCTCCGCGCGCGCTGGTGATCCTCACTCTGCTCGTGGCAGGCGCGCTGCTGGCCCGCGTGCTCGATCGCCTCACCGCGCGGCTCATCGATCGCAGCGGCTTGGAGGCGTGGGCCGAGCGCTTAGGCGTGTCGCGCCTGCTCTACAGCGTGGGCATCCAGATGGGCCTGGCGCGCTTAGGCGGTCGCCTCATGCGCTGGCTGGTGTGGCTGCTCACCTTGCAGCTCATCTTAGCCAAGGCGGGGCTGCCTAGCCTCTCCGATGGCCTCCACGCCGCCTTGCACTACGTCCCGACCCTGCTCAGCGGCGCCCTCATCCTCGCCATCGGCGCTTGGGGCGCTGACGCGCTGCGACAGCTCGTGCGCGGTGACACACAGGCCGCAGGGGCGCCCACGCGCGCGCTGCTCGCGAGCCTCACCTACTACGTCGCCCTCGCCATCGTGATCACGCTGGCCCTTGAGCAGATCGGCATGGAGGTCACCCTCATCCTGCTGCTCATGCAGGCCACCTTGCTCGCCGCCGTGCTCGCCACAGGCGTCACCTTTGCCCTGTCCGCGCGCGCCTCCTTTGAGCAGCTGACCGCGCGCTACTACGCCCGCGCGCTGCTGCGCGTGGGCGATCAGGTCACGCTTGATGACGGCACCACAGGCCACCTTGAGCGCTTTGACATGCTGCACTTGGTGCTGCGCGATGCGAACCGCGACGAGCTGCTCGTCCCCTACCGACGCGCCATGAGCGCGCCGCTGCGCTTTCGTAAGCCCGACGACGCCCACGCGCCCGCACCGCCCTCCCCCTAGCCCCCCTCGCCGCTGGCCTCGTCACGCATCCGCTTGATGAGGCGAGTGACGGTGGTGATGTGCCAGCGGCTGCCACGCGCCTTGAACCCCTCCGCGCTCAGACGCTCCGCGATGCGTCGCACTGACACACCCTGCACATGCAGCGCGTACATGCGCGCGAGCGCCTCCTGCTCATGAGGATCGGCCTCCAGCAAGAGCCCCTGCGCGTCGATGCGATAGCCATAGGGGATCGCCCCGGGTGAGTCAGCCGTCTTGAGGCTCGCTTGCAGGCCGGGTGCGCTCACTTGGCGGTGACGATCAAGCTCTGCCACGCCGCGCAACAGCGCCACCATCACCTGCCCCATCGCCGCGCTCGTGTCCATGGGCTGACCGCCCACGTCGACCACATGCAGCGACACCTCACGCGCCTGCCACTGCTCGATCTGGCGCAAACACCCTGTGGCGTCTTCAAAGAGGCGATCAAGCTTCAAGGTGACGACCGCCTGCGCGCGGCCTGCGTCGACCGCCTCACACAGCGCGCTGCCGCCAGGGCGCTGCGTCAGCGGCGTCTGCGGCGCGCAGCCCTCATCAATGAAGGCGTCGATGATGCGCAACTGACGCATCGCGCAGTAGCCTTGCAGCGCGAGCCGCTGGGCCTCCAGGCCTAACAGCTCGTGAGGCTCCTCCTCATGGGTGCGGATGTAACACAGGGCATGCTTCACAGACACCTCCGTTGGCGGCAAGTCGCGCGCGCCAGCATGCCACAGCGCGCGCGACTCGACCACGCCCGACGCAGCCTCAGGGGCCAAGCTCCAAGCGCAGCCCGATCAAGATGGGCGAGCTGAGCGGCCCGACCTCTTGCCCATCGACCTCCGTGACGGTCATGCGCAGCGTGTAAACGCGCGAAGGCTTTAACGGCAGCACGATGCGCAGCGCGCGCGGCGAGGAGGGGTAGACCTGGTTGAAGATGAGGTCCTCGCCCAGCTCGCCCTCGGGGGAGTCGGTGACATCGAAGATCTCCAAGCGCATCTTGGCGATCATCGCGTTGTCAAAGATCAGGTAGTGCTCGCGCTCGCGCGGCGCGGTGGCGAGCGTGTAGTAGGCGTACTGATTGCCCACCCCCTCCAGATCTCGCCCAAGCCGCCCCTCGCGCGGCGCATCGGGCAGCAGGGGCAGCGGATAGCGCGCGCTCCCATCGGAGATCCGCCTCACGCTCAACACATAGTGGTTGAGCTGGGTGGTGTAGTTGGGGGTGATGGCGACCTGATAAGACGCGCCGCGCGCCAGCGGGCCCGTGTGCGCGATCGTGGGGTTGAGCGCGTCAAACGCGCTGAGCACCGCGCCACCCGCGCCGCGCACCTCCGCGTGATGGCGCAGATCCAGGTGGGTCTGGCGCAGCTCGAAGGCGTAGCTGCCAGCGTCTGGCGGCACAAAAGCAAGCGCCATGCCTGAGCCGCTTGAGGGGGGCAGGCTGAAGGCCTGCTCGCCGACGCAGGCCGTGGGCGAGTCACCTGATATCGAGGGCACACACCCGTAGCGCAGCCAGCTCAGCGATGGCTCCTGCATGAGCGGGGGCGGCGCGCTGTTAAACGTGTTCAGCAGCTGCTCGCGCGCCGACGCGTAGAGCGACAAGGAGGCCGCCGTCTGAATGCGCTGGAGCGTGAGCACCTGATCGGGCTCATCCAGCTGACCATCCAAGGCGAAGTCTTGGAGCATCCGCTCATAGTCGCTGCCCGACGCGCCGCTGGCCAAGAACGCGGCCGAGAACCACAGCAAGTTGCTGTCATCGGGCGCGCGCGTCTCATCGCCATCGGCATGCAAGATGTCGAGCTGATCGACGTGATAGCGCGTCTGAAACAGCTCGCTCAGCTCCACGCGCGCCTGCTCGCGCGCCTGGGCGATGTCGCCAGCCTCACCATCGTGCAGCAGCCGCTGCACGCGCCGCATGGCGAAGGGGGTGAGCAGGTTGATGTTGCCCCGAATGCGCCCCCCCTCCACGGGCGCGATCATCGACAGGCGCATGCCCATCAGCTGCACGAACTCGCCAGTGAGCTCATTAAACGAGCGGCCATCGATCGCCACCTCTGCCCACGCCGTGTCAGGCGGCAGGCGATCGACGACGAACCTGCCAAAGGCGTCAACCTGACCTCGCGTTGGCTCACCAGCGCGCTGCGCGAGCTCGTTGAGCGGGTAGATCGTCACCATCCCCCCCGCTTGATAGGGGCCCTTCTGCGCGCTGCCTTGCAAGCGCGAGGTCTCCGCGCTCACAGGCATGTCAGGATCAGGCGTCGTCGCCACGGGCGCGGTGCTCTGCGAGGGCGCGGCTGCGTCATCGCCGCCACACGCGCTCAGCGCGAGCGCGCATCCCATCGCTAACATGGCAGATCGTGTGCTTCGCTGTGTCATCGCGCTCACTCCTCAACATCATCCCGCGCCCCGTGATCCGCTTGAGGATCCCCGGCGCGCTCGCCAAATCTCGACTACGTGCAGCGCCTATTATAGCGCCTTTGATGCGTCGATCCACGCATGTCATCGCAGATTTATCACGGCGTCAAAAAACGACCCGCCAGTCAGGCCACAGATAGTGGCGAGGCTGGCGGGTCATCGCTGGCTCAGGCAGGCTGAAACCTCAGCTCACTTTTTCTTGCGCATGTTGTGCGCCAGCTCCGTCTTGCGGATGCGGATTGAGGTCGGGGTCAGCTCGATCTGCTCATCGTCTTGGATGAAGTCGATCGCCTGCTCCAGCGACATCTGGCGAGGCGGCGTCAGGATCAGCGCCTCATCCGCGCCCGACGAGCGCATGTTGTTGAGCTGCTTCTTCTTGCAAGGGTTGACCACGAGGTCATTCTCACGCGCGTGCTCGCCGATGATCTGGCCCGCGTAGACATCCTCGCCCGCGCCCACAAACAGCGTGCCGCGCTCCTGAATGTTGAACAGCGAGTAGGCCGTGGTGACGCCAGGCTCCAGCGCGATGAGCGCGCCGTTGCGGCCGTTGGTGATGTCACCCTTGTACGGCTGGTAGCTGTGGAAGTTGGTGTGCATGATGCCGGTGCCGCGCGAGTCGGTCAAGAACTCCGAGCGGTAGCCCAGCAGGCCGCGCGAGGGCACCATGAAGGTCAAGCGCTGCGACTCATCATGGTTGACATGCACGCTCAGCAGCTCGCCGCGACGCTGGCTCAGCTTCATGATCACGGTGCCAGCGTAGGGCTGCTCCACCTCGATCACGACCTCCTCAATGGGCTCCAGCTTGTGGCCCTTCTCGTCTTGACGCATGATCACGCGCGGCTGCGAGACCTGGATCTCATAGCCCTCACGGCGCATCGTCTCCAACAAGATGGTCAGGCTGAGCTCGCCGCGACCCGACACCTCGAACGCCTCAGCGCGCGGCGTGGGGCGCACTTGCAGCGACACGTTGGCCTCAAGCTCCCGATCCAAGCGGTCGCGGATCTGACGGCTGGTGACATACTTGCCCTCGCGGCCCGCGAACGGCGAGTCGTTGATCATGAAGATCATGGAGAGCGTGGGCTCGTCGATCTTCATCAGCGGCAGCGGCAGGGGGTTGAGGCGATCGGTGAGCGTCTCACCGGGCAGGATGCCCTCAATGCCGGTGACGGCGATGATGTCGCCCGCCTGCGCGCGATCGCGCTCCACACGATCCAGGCCACGGAAGCCCCAGATCTTGGTGATGCGCGCCTCGTCCTTGCTGCCATCGCGGCGACACACGGCCACGCGATCGCCGCTCTTCATCGTGCCCTCGAACACGCGGCCGATGGCCACGCGCCCAAGGTACGAGTCGTAGTTGAGCGTGGCGACCTGCATCTGCAAGGGCGCCTCTGGCGAGCCGGGGGGTGACTCAACCTTGTCCACGATCATCTCGAACAGCGGCGTCAGATCAACCGGGGTGTCCGTGGGCTCGTTCACCGCGTAGCCATTCTTGGCCGAGGCGTAGATCACGGGGAAGTCGAGCTGCTCGTCGCTGGCCTCCAAGTCGCCGAACAGGTCGAACACCATGTCGAGCACGGCGTCGGGCCGAGCGTTGGGGCGATCGATCTTGTTGATGACCACGATCGGCTTGTGGCCAAGGCTCAGCGCCTTGCGCAGCACGAACTTGGTCTGGGGCATCGGCCCCTCGAAGGCGTCGACCAGCAGCAGGACCGAGTCGACCATCGAGAGCACGCGCTCGACCTCACCGCCAAAGTCAGCGTGGCCCGGCGTGTCGATGATGTTGACGTCGTAGTCCTTCCAGCGGATGCCCGTGCACTTGGCGAAGATAGTGATGCCGCGCTCACGCTCCAAGTCGTTGGAGTCCATGGCGCGCTCCGCCAGCTGGCGGTGTTGGTCTTTGGTCTGCGACTGCTTGATCAGCTCGTCGATCATCGTCGTCTTGCCATGGTCGACGTGAGCGATAATCGCGATATTTCGGACGTTCTTCATGACGCGAGGGCCTTACAGTGAGAGCAATAACGCGCTTGGGTCAACGCGCCCGCTCTATAACTTGCTCGTTGAGCGTTGTCGAGCGTCCTCACGGAGATAGCTGCGCTGGCCGCTCAGATTTACCTCCTCACCAAGGGCCACGCGCGGCACGATACATGCCATCCTCAGCCCCATCTTAGGCTGCGATGCAACGCGCGCATGGCGCTAGGCCGCCGCGCGCGCGGTGCGCTAAAGTGGCGGCCCCTCGCGCGCGAGGCGCGCCCCTCCCCACGCTAAGGTCACGCTATGAGCCATCCTGTCGAAGACGACCAGCCGCAGTCATGGGGCGGCAGCCTCGAGAAGTCCGTCGTCCGTCAGCTCGTCGACACGGGCTGCGAGCGCGAGCTGCTGTGGAGCTTGGGCGGCAACGATCCGCGCTGGCTGTCAGGGCGCCTCAAGCCCATCTTTCGCCTCAACCAAGCTGCTCAGCCCGACAAAGATCTGCTCCTCGCGCTGGGCTCCGTCTATGAGCAGCGCGTCTATCAAGCGCTCACGCGCGCCTTTGGTCAGGTGGAGGCCAAGCACCGGCCCAATGGCGAGGTGACGCGGCGCGACGTGACGCCCGCCCAAGTAGAGGGCTGGATCGCACGCTTGAGCGCGCCTGACAGCCCGCTCACCTTAGCGCTGTTGGAGCACTCCTTTGACACCCCCCAAGGCTTCCTGCGCTGGCTGCTCGACGCCGACAGCGTGGACGTCTTGCGCCCCTCTCAGTGCGTGCGCCCCGACATCATCCTGGCGCAAGACGCCAAGGCCTGGGGCCAACACCACGCCCTGCGCCCTGGCGGCCATGTGGAGCGCCTCGACAGCCTGGAGGGCAAGGTCGCGCTGGTCATCATGGACGTGAAGTACACCAGCCCCGATCAGATCCGGGGCAAACATTTGAGCGAGCTGCTGTTCTACATGCACGCGCTGGCGTGGTGGCTGCGCGATCATGGCCTCGATGATCGGTGCTTCGTGGCGCTGTCGGGCCACGGCATCATCCCCTTTCGCGATGATCTGATGATCTATGACATCGCGGACCTCGACGCGCTGCGCGAGCCGCTGGTGTGGGAGAACCACGCGCACCTGTTTGATCGCGCGGTGGCGCAGATCCGCGCCCAGCGCGCCGCCTCACCGCAGCCCATTGAGCGCGCCCCTGTGCGCATTCAGAGCGCGTGCGCGCGCTGCGTGTACTTGGATGACTGCATGGCCACCTTGGGCCACACCACCGGTCAAGCGCCAAGCCCTGAGCTTGACGTGCGGCTGATGCCCTACACCAGCGCGGCGGTGGCCGAGGCGCTGCGTCAGCGCGGCATCCACACCGTGGGTCAGCTCGACGACGCCCTGCCCACGCTCGACCCTGGCGAGACGCCCTCACCGCTGCACGCGCCGCTGCCGATGATGCGCTTAAAAACGCGCGCCCTGCTCGATAACATGCTCACCCTGCCCGCGCACACGGCCGAAGGGGCGCAGCATCTGTCGGTCGCGCTGCCGCGCTATGCGGATATGATCCTGGCGCTTGATGTGGAGGCCGATCCGACGCATGAGCGCGTGTTCGCGTTCGGGATGGCCCTGGATCTGCGCTGCGCCCCGACGCCCCCTGGCGAGGTGCTCGGGCGCTGGTGGCGCTTCTGGCGCGAGGCCACGCGCGAGGGCAAGCGCAAGGCCGCGTCGATCGATCCTCACGAGGCGCTCTCACAGCTCGACGCTGAGGCGCTGGCGATGAGCTTCCAAGGCCAAAGCGGCGCGACGCTCGCGCTCCAGCTCATCACCCGCTTCGCCGCCGCGCTCGACGCGCTCGATGGGCGCACCCTCACCTGGGACGATGACGCCTTTGGTCACCCGCACATCCGCGCGAGCCGCGCCTCAGTCAACACCACGCTGGAGCTGCACAGCGAGGCGCGACTGACGCATCGGCTCGTGCGCCAAGCCCACGCGCTGCTCACCCTGGTGGCCGCCTGCGAGGCGCTGTGCGGCGCCGCCACCCAGGACGACCGTGGCGAGGCGCGCGTCTGGGCGCCGTCCAGCATGGCCGTGTACTGGTCCAAAGAGCAGATCGATCATGCGCGCGCCTTGTTAGAGCGACACCTGCACGCGCTCTTTGAGGATGACACCATCCGCGAGCCGTTCAGCGAGCTGCTGATGTTCCTCACCCCCGAGGACTCCAACGTCCACACCCCCTATCACTTTCGCAAGTTCTACGACCTGCGCGAGTTCGTGGAGACGAGCGTGGGCGTGCCCACGCTCATCAACACCACCTGGCACGGCGTCGCGCGCTACAAGCTCAACCTCAGCACCCCCGATCGTCGCTTCTGGCACCAGCACTTCAACTACATGGACTTCACCGTCTGGCACGCCTACCTCAAAGCCCAAGACACCAACCAAGTCACCCCCATTGAGCGCGAGATCGAGGCCAAGTGCACCACGCTCGCCCGCTTAACACGCGCCTTTCAGCGTGATGGGCGAGATGAGCGGTTCTTGACGCATCACAGCGCACCGTACTCCGCGAGCAAGATGGCGGATTTGTCTAACCCCGTGCCCGCGACCTACAACTTCATGGCGCGCGCGTGGGCGCTGTTTGAGCGCTTGACCGCAGGCGCACAAGAGCAGGCCACCACCGCGCTGCGCCTGAGCTTCCCGATGCGCGGCGTCGCCGCGTTGCAGGCGGCCATCGCCGCTGACATCACCCCCGTGGATGTGGAGAACGGGCCGCTCAGGCTGTGGTTGCGCGGCCTGTCGACGCATGTGCGCATGGGCGAGGGCGATCATGTGCTGCTGATGCCTCGCCAGGACCGTGAGCGCGTCAGCGTGGACGCGTGCAAGGTCGTGCTGGAGCTTGTGCGCTGGGACAGCGCGCAGCGCGCCTTTGAGGTCATCGCCAAGCCCAGCGAGCGCTCCGGCGCGCCGCACCTGTGGTGGCGTGAGCCGCAGCGGCGCGACGGCGTCTGGATGCTCTACAGCAGCGCGTCCAGCATCTGGGGCGGCAGGCTCTATAATAATAAAGACAGCCTGCTCGGGCGCGACGGCCTGGGCGCGTCGTGGCTCGGCGAGCGCGCCGCGTTCTTGCTCGGGGTGCTGCCGCCCAATCGCCCGCTGCGCGCTCCCGAGGCGCTGACCTTTGGCACGCCTGAGCTGTATGTCTATGCGCCTGAGCTTTTGCCCAGCGCCCCGATAGACCTCGATGCGCCGCTTCTCACCACCGCGCACCCCGCCCCTGACGCCTCGCAGCGCGCGGCCATTCAGCTGGCGATGGCGTCGGCCCTCAGCTGCGTGCAGGGGCCGCCCGGCACAGGCAAATCACAGACCATCGCCGCGCTCATCGATGAGCTGATCTTGCGACGCCCCGATCGCCCCGTGCGCGTGCTCGTGACCGCGTTCTCGTATGCGGCCATGCAGGTGGTGCTGTCAAAGGTGCGCGCGGCGCGCGATGTGAACGGCGCGCCCACGCGCGCCGCGCGCACCCCGCTCGTGTTCTGTCGCTCCGAGACGCGCGAGCCGATCCCCGATGTGCCAGGCTTGGCCAACGTGATCGACCTGTGCACGCTCTCGAGCAATCGCTTCGCCGTGGACGGGCATCGCCTCGATCGACGCCGAAAGAGCGCACGCTTTGGCGCCTCAGAGAACGAGCGCCTAGAGCATCTGCTGCCTGACAGCTTCATCATGTTCGCCAACGCGCACACCCTCTACAAGCTGCGCCAGCAAGATCCACAAGGCCAGCTCAAGTGGCTGCGTCAGGGCTTCGCGTTCGACCTGATCATCATCGATGAGGCGTCGCAGATGCCAGTGGATCACGCGCTGGCGAGCCTGTCATGCGTGCGCCAGCACGAGGTCGCGCTGCGCTTTGCGACTGAGCGCGCGCCCGGCGCGCTGTTGCAGAGCGTCGATGACGCGCGCGACATCAGCGCTGAGGCGCCCCTGCGACTGGACGACATGACCCGCGTCGTGATCGTGGGCGATCATCATCAGCTGCCCCCCGTGCAGCCGGTCAAGCCGCCTGAGCGGCTGCGCCCGATCCTCGACAGCCTGTTCTCTTATTATATGGCGCCCGTGCGCGATCCTGGGCGCACCGCGCGCGCGCGCGTGCGCCGCCAGCAGCTCACCACCAACTACCGCTCGCGCCCGGAGATCGTGGCGTACACCTCCCACCTGAACCTCTACGATCAGGCCATCACCGCCGCGCGCCAAGGCGCTCACGCGTGGGCGCCGCTGCCTGAGCCGCCTGCGGGGCTCGCGCCTTGGCTCAGCGGGCTATTGCACGAGGATCGGCCCATCCACGCGCTGATCCATCACAGCCGCTTTGACAGCGCGGTGAGCGAGCTGGAGGCGCGGCTGGTGGTAGAGGTCGTGTGCGCGTTTATGACGCAGCTCAACGTGCGCGACCCACAGGATGAGGCGAGGTTTTGGCGCGAGGATATTGGCATCGTGTCGCCGCATAATGCGCAGGGGCGCCTCATCACGCGCGCGCTCTACGATCGCCTCACCGATCCTCGCGCAGAGCCCCACACCACGCTCAGCGCCGACGCGCTGATGGGCTGTCTGCGCGAGACGATCTACTCGGTGGAGAAGTTCCAAGGCTCCGATCGCACCTTCATCATCGCCACGATGGGCGTCTCCAGCGAGGATCAGCTCTGGCGCGAGGAGGCGTTCTTATACGACATCACGCGCCACAACGTGCTCACCTCGCGCGCCAAGCAGAAGATGCTGCTGGTGTGCAGTCAGAACTACCTCGATCACGTCCCGCGCGATCGCCAAGCGGCGCTGTGCGCCGCGCGCGCGCGCGACTTGGCCTTCGCGTTCTGCGCCCAGAGCGAGACGATCCGCTTTGAGGAGCACACGCTCCAGTGGCGCTGGCACGATCCCACCCGCGACGCGGTCATCGCGCGCGACGCCACCATGCGCCGCCCCGATCCTCAGCGCGCGACCGCGCGCGTGGTGGCGCCGCCGCCTGCTGCGCAGGCGGCGGCGTCTGCGCCGAGCTTACGCGAAGCGCCACCTGCGCCGCCTGAGCGAGCACAGCAACCCGCGCCACATCAAGCGCCAGTCTCACCGCCCGCTGCGCCATCCCCGCTCCCTGAGCAGCTCATCGCGCTGTTGTTCGCACAACCTCCCGCGCTGCGCGAGATGATGCTCCAGACCATGGCTCCCGAGCAGGCCAGCGCGGCGCGCGCCGCGCTGGCAGCCCAGACGCGAGAGGCGCCTTCGGCGCCTCTCGCGCCCCTTGGTGAGGACGCGCCTGAGGGCGCGCCCCTCGGTGAGGACGCGCCCCAAGGCGCGCCCTCCCCCGACGATGAGCTGATCACGCAGCTTGAGGTGATCTGGCACACCCCGGCAGCCTACGTGATCCGCCACATGGCGCCTGCCGCTCGCGCCGCCGCGCTGGAGGCCACGATCGCGGGCGCGCTCATCGACGCGGGCGCGCGCTGTGGCGAGTCGCCGCGAGGGCAAGTGGCGCTGGTGTGCGCCGACGCCGCGCGCATGGTAGCGGCGCAGGCGCGCGTCAGCGCGCCGTGGCGCGCGCGCGTGGACGGCGCCGCCAAGGGCGCCATCGCGCCGCATGAGCACGAGGCGCTGGCGTTGATCTTTGGCGTCATCGACGCGCAGCGCGCGGACCTCAAAGCCGCGCTCACCGCCCAAGCGCGCGTCGTCGTCATGCTGCCTCAGGCCAGCGTCAAGGTGCTCGGCGGCCTCGCCATTCAGCTCCACGAGCGCTACGGCGGCCTCATCGCCCGAGGCACGATCGGCCCCGACGCCTACGAGGTGATCCGCTTTGTGCCATGACCTCCTCTGCTCGCTTGCGCGCCGACCAGCGACGATCAAGCGCTCTAAAAAACAAAGCTCAACAAAAACAATCACTTAGACTAAAAAACCACAACATACTGTGCGACGCGCTCAGCTCATCTCAGCGCGAAGTTTCAGGTCTTTCAGCTCGCCACACGCGGAGCAGCAGCTAGATTTCAAGCGCGCTTACAACGCCAACCTCTCATCTAACCGCTCTTTAGGAGGCGCTCATGCGCTCGCTGATCCAGCGCTCTCTCACTACGCTTATCATCGCGCTCCTGCTCTCAGGGTGTGCTCGGGCCACCATCACCTCCTCCGAAGGTGATGTCCCAGTGGCTGACCTGAGCGTCGCGCCTCGGTTCGAGGTCCTCACCGCTGAGCAGCAGGCCGCGCTCAACCCCCAAGACGTGTTGCGCCTGCTCCAAGAGGGCAATGAGCGCTTCGCCAGCGGGAACCTCACCTTGCGCGATCACTCGCGACAGGTCCGCCTCAGCGCCGCAGGCCAATATCCCAAGGCAGCGATCCTCTCTTGTGTGGACTCACGCGTGCCCGTCGAGGATGTGTTCGATCGAGGCATCGGCGACGTGTTCGTCGCGCGTGTGGCGGGCAACTTCGAGAATCAAGACATCATCGGCAGCATGGAGTTCGCCACCAAGGTCGCTGGCGCCAAGCTCATCATGGTGCTAGGCCATGAGCGCTGCGGCGCGATCAAGGGCGCGATCGACCAGGTCGTCTTAGGCAACCTCACCGCGACCTTAGAGAACATCCAACCTGCGGTCGCAGCGCTGAGCGACTATCCTGGCGAAAAGTCCAGCAAGAACGATGAGTTTGTTCACCTGGTCGCCGAAGAGAACGTCCGCATCACCGTCGATGACATCATGCAAAAGAGCGACGTGATGCGCGCGATGGTCGAGGCTGGCGAGCTGCAGATCGTAGGCGCCATGTATGACCTCGACTCAGGGGAGGTCGTCATGGTGCCACCTCGCAAGCCCTCCCTCTGATCTATCACCCGCGCAACGGAGCGCGCCATGCGTCATCAGCCCCCCATCGCGCGCGCGCTAGGCTTGAGCGCGGCGCTGCTCTCACTGCTCGTGGTACAGCCCGCGACCGCACAGCAGCGCCACGAGCTGCAGACTTGGAGCGCGATCCTTGGGACCGCCACCTTCAGCCCCGACACACCGCGCGCCATGCTCTGGTTTGACGGCCACCTGCGACGCGGCGACGCGGGCGCCGTGGTCCTCGCCAGACCTGGGCTGGGCGCACAGCTCACCTCCTGGATGAGCGTCTGGGGAGGCTACGCGTGGATCCCCAACTTCTCCGACGAAGGCGGCGCCCGCGTCGACGAGCAGCGCCTGTGGCAGCAGGTGATCTTCGCCAACGCTTGGCGCGACCAGACCCTGCACCTGCAATCACGCACGCGCTTTGAGCAGCGCATCCACGAGTCTACTGACGCGCTGGGGCTGCGCCTGCGTCAGCTTGTGCGCGGCGCGTATCGCCCCACCGCAGACGCCCGCTGGGAGATCGTCATCTGGGATGAGCTGTTCTGGGGCTTAAACGCACCCGGCTTCGCCCCTCAAGGCTTCGACCAGAACCGCCTCTTTGTCGGCCCCGCGCTCCACGCGCGCCCGGGCGCGCGCCTTGAAGCTGGCTACCTCTGGGTCTCACTGCTCAGACAAGACGCGATGCGCCATGACCACGCCCTCGCCATCAACCTCTTCTTCACGCTCGCCCCTTGACCGCGCCGCGCCCGCTGCAACGCGCCCGCTTACTACGCTCATCCCCGCACAAAACCTGAACCATCGAGGCATCAAGCCCGAGGTTGTGTGTGAGCGGGCGCCTCATCCCACGCGCCGCATCGCTCGAATTAGACCTCCCCAAGCGGCCCGGTCAGCCTGACTGGCGCCTCGCACCACGCGCCAGTCAGCCCTGCGCTCACCGCGCGGCGTTGCTTAACCCTCGCTTGGAAGACACGAGCTTAGCTCGTCAGCTTCGCGCTGACGCTTTGTACGATAGGCTTGGGCGGGATGATTAGGCGTGTCTGGATAGCGAGCCTCCAGCTCACCGCGAGCGAGCAGCTTCGCCACATAGTTCTGCTGGAGCGTCGAAGGTTGACGATTGAGCGCCCTCGCCAGCTCGCTGACCGAGAGAAATCGCGCCTCACAGAGCGTGAGGATAGCCGCGCGCACATCCTCAGAGCGCGCCCAGGCAGACCTCGCAACTCTCGCGATCAGACCATCTTCCTGAACCAACACCTGAGCGACTGACCCACCCGCTGCGACTAAAGCGCTCCCGCTTTGTGGGGAGCTTTGTGGGGAGCTTTGTGGGGAGCTTTGTGGGGAGCTCTCAGCAAAGAGAGGCAGCTCAAGGGGGACACGTGGCGTATAAATCGTGTTCCTCGATCGGCCTGATGACTCAAGCAAGCCCAAACGCACCAACTCTTGAAGTTTGAGCGTAATATCACGTGTCCAGCCCCAAGAAGTTGATCCAGCAAATGTGAGACTCATGGCGGTGGCGAG
>CAYXWB010000085.1:0-16989 GCA_964468515.1 uncultured Bradymonadales bacterium
CGCCAACGCGGCGCCGCCACGGCCCCCGGCCCTGATGTCTCCCGCCGCGCCCTAGAGCGAGCTGACGGGACGCGTGACGATGAGAGGTCACGCGCGATCTATGAGGACACCCATCGCGCGTGTGATTGCGGCGAGGGCACGATCAGTCAGTGTCGACTTCAGCCAAGTGTATCTTGACGAGGTATGTCGCGCTGTGCGTGACACCCCGGTTGCCTTGGTTGTCCGACGAAGCGAGCGCGCGTGTCAAGCAATTTGGGAGCGCGCTGCTACCAGACACGCCCCACGCTCGGACAGCAAGCAGCGCATCGGCACATCGTGCGGGGCCACAGGCAGCGGGGCATCAAGGATCTGCGCCTCGTAGACCGCGCCGATGAGCCGGTGGGAGGCGTCGGGGCGCGCGATGAGCCAGCGCGCAAGCCAGCGATCGTAGAAGCCGCCGCCCATGCCCAAGCGGCCGCCGAAGCGATCGAGCGCCAGGGCGGGGGCGATCACCGCGTCCACCGCCTCAAGCGAAAGCGCTGACGCGCGCGGGGCGAAGATGCCATAAGGGCCTACCTCCAGCGACGCGTCGAGGTCGACGATAGGCGCCATGGTCATCAGCCCCGGCCCCATGATGCGCGGCATGACGAGCGTGCGTCCGGCAGCGAGCCAGGCGCTGTAGGCTTCGCGCAGGTCAAGCTCTAGGCCGTGCGGCATGAAGGCGGCGATGGTGGTGGCGTCATCAAGCAGCGCCAGCGCGCGCAGCTGCGCGCTGGCCTGAGCGCTCCAGCGGGCGGCGCTCGCGGGGTCAAGGCCAGCGCGCCACGCGCGCATGCTGCGGCGCAGCTTGGCGCGGGTGAGCGGCTCAGTCGGCATCGATCGCGAGCGTCTCGTCGTGTTGCAGCTCATCTTCGGTGGCGTCGAGCATGGCGAGCATGGACTGCACGCGCGCGTCGACCTCATGACGCATGGTGTCGAGGTCGGCGCGGGCGCTGAACAGCTCCTCGGCGACGGTGAGGCTGACCAGCATCATGAGCTTGTCAAAGGGAGCGCCGGGGGCTGCGCGCTGGAGCGCGCCGAGCTTGTCGTCGATGTAGGCTGCGAGCTCGCGCACGAACGCGGGCTCGTGGTTGGTGCGCAGCGACAGGCTCTTGCCTTGGATCTCAACGCTGACCGACTCTTTGGGCCGGCTAGCGCGCGCGCCAGCCGGGTTTGACGCAGCGGCGCGCGCGCTGCGGCCTGAGGGCGACTTCCTTGCGCCTTGCATGGCCATACACATCCTCCATGATTCACACGCCGCGCGCCGAAGCGAACGCGCGACGTCAAAGACCCATCCGTGGGAGCGCGCGGGCGATCGGATAAAAACCCGACTCGCTGATCGATCTTCGATCTCCAGCGCGCTTGACAGGTCGAAGTTACGGTCTAGATCGGCTAATTTCAAGAATCTTCTTGAGGAATTTGGCCACATCAGGCTCCAGATGAGGGGCGCGCCCGCGCCGCAGCAGGTCATCCTGGCGCGCGCGGGCGCGCCTCCATGGAGTGAGGCGATGACGACAGCCCAGCAGCCGACCCCCTCAAGCGCCGCGCGGCGCGCGCGTCAGGCGCTGCTCTTCGCAGCCCTCATGGGCGCTGCGCTGCTGCTGTTGCCGAGGCTTGAGGCCGACGCGCCGCAGCGCGAGGCGCTGGCCGCGCGGGTGGTGACACGGGCGCAGCTCGCTGAGCTGACCGCGGCGCTGACGCCGCTGCGCGACGCCCCCAAGACCCCCCTCACCCTCACCTTCAGCTATGACGGCCCCGAAGCCTCACGCGCTATTGTGCGCGAGCAGCTGAGCGCGCTGCCCGCGCTGACGCTGCACGACGCGCCGCACAGCGCATCACAAGGTGAGCTGCGCGCCACACTTCGCCCAGATGACGCACAGCTCGGGCTGACGCTTCAGGCCACGCGCGGGGAGCGACGCAGCGCCGAGGTGCGCGCCGCGCAGCGCATCGGGCGCTGGCAGGCGGCGCTGGTGCCGCTGGTGGCGGTGCTCATGGCGCTGTGCTTTAAGCGCCTGCTGCTCGCGCTCGGCTCGGCCATCTGGCTTGGCGCCGCGCTCCAGGTGGGGTTCTGGCCACATGTGGCCGCCTGGGAGGCGGCGCGGCGCTACGTCGTGGACACCACCTTCAACAGCTTCAACGCCTATGTGTTGGGCTTCACCATCAGCCTGGTGGGGATGGTCCACCTGATGCTCAAGATGGGCGGCTTGGGCGGGCTGCTGGAGCGCGCCAGCGCGTTTGCCAAGGGCGCGCGGGGCGCGCGGGTGACGACGGTGGCGATGGGGTGCCTGATCTTCTTCGATGATTACGCCAACACCATCGTGGTCGGCTCCACCATGCGCCCGCTCACCGACGCCATGCGCATCAGCCGCGAGAAGCTCGCTTACCTCGTGGACACCACCAGCGCGCCCATCGCGGGCCTCGCCATCATCTCGACCTGGATCGGCTACGAGGTCGGCCTGTTCCAAGAACTGAGCGCGCAGCTGGGCTTGGGCTTGAGCGGCTATGACATCTTCTTCGCCATCTTGCCGCTGCGCTTCTACTGTATCTTGTCCTTGGTGTTCGCTGGCGCCAACGCCTGGTCCGGGCGCGACTACGGCCCCATGCGCCAAGCCGAAGCCCGCGCCAGCGCGGGGCAGCTGTGGCGACCGAGCGCGAGGCGCTTGACGCGGGTGTCGCTGGACGCGCTCAAGCCCGATGAGGGCACGCCGAAACGATGGTATAACGCGGTTATCCCCATCGGCGCTGTCCTCGCCTCGACCCTGCTCGGCATGTTCTGGTCCGGCTGGCGAGGCCCCCAAGGCGCGCAGCTGCCGAACCTCGGCCAAGCCCTGTGGGGCGACGCGTCGCTCGGCGCGCTCACCCGCGCGTGGGGGTTAGCCGCCCCTGAGCTGCTCTCTTTTGGCGCGTGGCGCGACGCCTTCTCGTTGGCCGACAACGCCTTCGTGCTGTGCGCGAGCGCCATCATCGGCACGCTGGTCGCGCTCGCGCTCGCGCTGACGCAGCGCCTGCTGACGTGGCGCCAAGCCAGCATCGCGTGGCTGCGCGCCATCCCCGGCATGAGCCTGGCCATCGCCATCCTCGTGCTCGCCTGGGGCATCCGCGCGGTGTGCGATGACCTGGGCACGAGCCTGTTCTTGGTGGGCGCGCTGGGGGAGCTGATCGCGCCGCAGTGGCTGCCGCTGATCACGTTCGCGATGGCGGCGGTGGTGGCCTTCGCCACGGGCACCTCATGGGGCACGATGGGGATCTTGCTGCCCGCGGTGATCCCGATGGCCGCGCAGCTTGGCCACGGCCACCCCGAGGCCGCGCTGTGGCTGATGCTGTGCTTTGGCGCGGTGCTTGATGGCGCCATCTTCGGCGATCACTGCTCCCCCATCTCCGACACCACCGTGATGAGCAGCATCGCGACCGCGTGCGATCACCTTGATCATGTGCGCACCCAGGCGCCCTACGCGCTGACGGTGATGAGCGCGGCGGCGCTGTTCGGCTACGTGGGCGTGGCGCAGGGGTTGCCCGCGTGGGCGGCGCTGATGCTCGGCGCAGGCGCGCTGCTGCTCGTGCTGCGCGTGGCGGGCAGGCACGCCCCCGCAGCGCCAGGATAACGCGCGCGCCTGTCAGCGCCCTCGCCAAAGCGACAGTCAGGCGCGGTGCAAGTGACGCGCTCGCTTGGACGATCCCCGCATAAAGTCTGGCTCTGCGACGCCCCGCGCGAGAGGTCGTGTGTGAGCGGACCTCATCGTGAGCGCGCTGCATCGCTCAAATTAGGCTTGGCGCAGGCGACCCTTTACTTTGAAGGCGGCGTCTGGAGCGGGTGCGTCTTGGGGTCTTGCGCGCTCCACTGCCACATGGAGCCCGCGTAGTTGGCGGCGTCATAGCCGAGCGAGCGCAGCACGACGACGACCCAGCCCGAGCGGATGCCGCCAGTGCAATACGCGATGACGCGGCCGCCTGGCTCCACGCCCGCCTGCTTCAAGCGCGCGCGCAGCGCGGGCGCGGGCAAGAGCTCGCCGTCTTTGCCCATGAGCGTCTTAAAGTGCAGGTGCTTGGCGCCTGGCACGTGGCCGCCGCGCTGCTCCCCGTAGGGGGTCTTGCCCTCGTACTCGCGCGCCTCGCGGGTGTCGAGCAGGCGCGCCTTGTCGCTGGTCATGGCTTGGCGCACCTCATCTGCCGTGGCAGACAGCGCGGCGATGGGCTTGGCTTGAAAGTCACCCGGCTTGGGCGCATCGGCGCCGCCGCGCGCGACGCTCATACCGGCCTTGACCATCGCGTCATGGCCGCCATCGACCATGGCGGCGCGCTCATGGCCCATCGCGCGCAGCATCCACACGATGCGCCCCTCCTCGCCCCACGCCTGGGGATCGCCCACGACGAGCACCGTGGAGGCGGCCGAGACGCCCTTGGCGCGCAGCCTGCGCGCGACCTCAGCGGGCGCCAGCAGCTCGCCATGATCGGGGCCGCTTGGGCGCGAGAACTCTTGCCAAGTGACGCGCTGTGCGCCGGGCGCGTGGCCGAGCGTGAAGGCCGCCACGCCGCGCGTGTCCAAGATCACCGCGCCGGGCTCGGCCAGCTGCTTGAGCGCATAGGGGGCGGGCACGATCCACGCGCGCTCCTGATGCGCGCTGACAGGCGCGCTCATCGCGCCCACAAAACCCAAGCCGATCATCACCCCGAGCACACACCACACCGCGCGCTGCATCATAAGCTCCTCATCCTGGCCGCGAGCTGGACGACGCGGTGTGCGTCGCCACCCAAGCTCGTGACGAAGCTAAGCGCTAGCATGTTCAAAGCGCGTTGAAAACGATCGCCGCCACGGAGTAACCTGTGCGGCGCCCCTCTCAAGGCGCGCTCACGCGCCACCTCGTCGGAGTGCTCATGCGTCATCTCTCCCTGCTGCTGCTCATGGTGCTGTTATCCACAAGCTCGCTCGCCTGTGGCGAGGCGCAAGTTGACGGCGATCCGACGCCCAGCACCACCGCGCCACCTGAGCCAAGCGAGCCCCCCTGTGAGGATGAGAGGCTCGATCGATGCAGCGGCGAGTGCTTGGACCTGAGCCGCGACCCGAACAACTGCGGCACATGTGGCAACGCATGTGGTGAGAACGGCGGGTGTCGCTTCGGCGAGTGCTTCTGCATGGGCAGCGGCAACTGGTGTGGGCCGGGCGTCTGCGTGCCTCAGTTCACCTATTTGGATCACTGCGGCGCGTGCAACAACGCGTGCGGCGCTGGCGAGCAGTGCATCGATCGCGCCTGTGTGGCCAGCCAGCGGCTTGAGGCCATTGAGGTCTTGCGCTTCACCAATGAGGCGCGCGCGCGCGGTGAGTCATGCGGTGGCGTCCCTCACCCTCCAGTGGATCCGCTGTCGTTTAACCAGCAGCTGGAGGATGCGGCGCAGGCGCACGCCGAGGACATGGCGCGGCGCGGCTACTTTGAGCATGACACCCCTGAGGGCGTGACGCCCTTCGACCGCATGCGCGCGGCGGGCTATCAGGGTGGCCTGATGGGTGAGAACATCGCGCGAGGACAGCGCGACGCGGAGAGCGTGGTCGCTGGCTGGATCAGCTCACCGGGCCACTGTCGCAACCTCATGAACGCTGACTTTAAGGAGCTTGGCGTGGGCTACTCTCCCGAAGGGCGCCAGTGGGTGCAGAACTTCGGCTCGCGCTGAGCGCGCTCGATCAAAGCGCCCAAGAGACAGACAGCGCGGCATCGCTGGCCAAGGCGCCTGCGCCTTGGCCGCCGAGCGTGTAGCCTGAGGCTCCGTGGAGCCAGATCGTCGCGGGGCCAAGCGTCACGCCAAAGCCGCCAAGGGCCATCACGCGCGCGCGCCCTTGGCGCGGGCCAAACACCAAGGCCGCGGTGTCCAGGCGCGGGGCGATGAGCCAGCGCGTGATGCCCGCGCGCCAGACGCTCTGCACGTCCACCAGCAGCCGCGCGCCGACCGCCCGCTCATCGCGCCACACGGCCAGCGGCCCCGCTTGTGTGCTCAACCGCAAGCCCCAAGTGGGCCCTTGGTACAGGGCGCGCGCCGCGCCCAGGCGCAATGACAGGCCATCGCTTGGCACATCCCACGCCGCCTCCGCCCACAGCTGCGCGTGGTCTACGGCCCACGCGCGCCCGAGCGACGCGCCAACCCAGCGCGCTTGCGCGAGCGCGGCGTCGTGCTCCAGCGGCACATCCCAAGCCCGCGCAGGCGCGCTCAGCGCGAGGCAGCCCGCGCACGCGAGCGTGGCAGTGAGCGCGCGCCTCATCGGGCCTCCTCATCGGACATCGCGCGCCACGCCTCATGGCTGAGCACGCCCTGGGGCCAGCGCTGCGGGTCAATCAAGGGCGCGCTATCACCGCCCAAGCAAGCGCTCACCCAGCGGTCAATCATCGTCATCGCTAAGGCGCGCGCGTCCTCGTCCTCGCGCGTGGCGCTCAGATCGCTCGTCAGCTCGTCGGCGGTGTAGTCTTGCGTCCATTGATAATGGTTCATGCCGTCCACGATGGCGAGCGTCACAGGGGTCTGCGCGGGCGCGAGCCTCAGGGCGCCCGCGCGCACCTCATCAGGATCGATCTTGCCATCACGCGCGCCTGTGATCGAGAGGACATGCGCCTGCGGTGAGGGGGGACGATAACCTGCAAAATCATCGGCCGGGTTGGGCTCGCTCGCCAGCAAGCCCAAGCAGCGCAGCTGCGCGGGCGCATCCTCCCATGAGGACGCGGCGACCACGCCGCCCAAGCTGTGGCCGAGGATCAGCGCGGGCGCAGGATCAATGCGCCCCGCCAGGGCATCCTCGGGGCGCGCGCTAGCGCGCCGCAGCGCGTCCAGCGCGTCCAGCGCGTTGCCTTGGGCGAGGATCGCCAGATCGAGGGCGTGCGCGGGCGCGGCGACGATGGCGCCGCGCGAGGCCAAGTGTGTCATCAGCCACTGATAGTGCTCGGGGCCGACCAAGCCGCCATGCACGAACACGATGAGCGGGAATGCGCCCTCAACCGCCTCGCCATCGGCCTGAGCGGGATAGCTCAAGGTGATATCAATGACCTCATCCACGCGAACGCGCAGCGGACGCGTCGTGACCGCGACCCCGTAAGGGCCGAGCTGGCCCGCCTCATCCGCGCGTGAGGCGTCAGGCGCGAGCACCAGCTCAGGGGTGGGCGCGCCGCACGCGCTCAGCAGCGCGAGCAGGGTGAGCCACGACCAAGCGCAGGTGCCGCGCGCGGGCTTGTCAGCGCGCGCGCGGCGCCTAAACTCCGTGTCATCACGACGCGGCCCGCACGGATGATGAGGCATATGGACACACTCCAGCAGATCATGGGCGTGGCGGGGCTAGACCCTGACGCGCTCCGCCCGCTGCTCTCACTGCGCGAGGGCGCGCTGAGGGGCGTCACGCTGCCCGCGCTTGAGGCAGCCCAAGCTTATGATGCGCTCAACCGCGCGACGATGCACGCCCCGTACACGCCGCTGTTGTTAGGCAGCGCCACGCAGCTTGAGGCGTGGCAGGAGCTGCTGCGCGCGCGGCCCACGCGCTGGCGCGCGGCGCTTGATGAGGCGCGCGGGATGCACGCCGCGCTGGCGCGCGGCGTGCCGCTGGGCGAGGCGATGGAGCAGGACTGGCCCGCGCCTGAAAACGAGCAGGTGCGCGTGACGCTCTCCTTGGAGCGGCTGCTGGAGGGTGAGGCGGTGATGACGGCGCCTGTCGTGCCCACGCGGGCGCCTGTCACAGGGCTCAAGCCTGGGCCTCTGTCACTGCTCGATCCGGTCAGCGGCGCGCCCTATGAGGAGGTGATCGTGGCGCTCGTGGAGGTGGAGCACAGCTGGCAGGCGCCCGCGTGGCTCGGGATCGGCGGCTGGGGCGATCACCCGGAGGCGTCGACGCATGTGGCGCTGTTGCAGCACTGGGAGACGACCTACGGCGCGCGCTTGTTCGCGTGCACGCCGCGCGGGCTGGAGCTGCTGACCACGCGCAAGCCTGAAGGCTGGCCCGAGGCGTTCATGCTGGCCCAAGCGCACGCCGATTACTGTCCAGGGCTTGTGCGCGAGGGTGGCGTCAACCTGATGCAGCTCGCCAAGCGGCTGCAGCGCACGAACCACTGGAGCTTCTGGTGGGGGTGAGCGCTTGGCGCGCTTATGCTTTGTGAGCGCTGCTCAGCTGCTCAATGAGCTGACGCACGCGCCACTGCGCCATCGCCATCGTCAGCCCCTGACGATCGAAGATCACATACAGGATGAAGCTTGGGCGTTGGGGCACGTTGGTGAAGATGTGATAGCGACCTGGGACGTACGTTGAGCAAGACCTCAAGCTCATCATCACCCAGCCCGCTCATGCGCAGCGCCTGCACCATGCTCAGGGGCACCATGCGGGCCGCGCGCGTGGCCTCGGTCTGTGAGCTCTGCACGTCGATCTCGCTGCGCTCATCGCTCAGGGCGAAGGAGGCGACGCCAGGTGTCGCCTTGACGCTGCGTCGCAGCCGCTCCCCCCACAGCGACTCTGCGACGATGAGCGCTTGAGAGTCGGGCGGCTCCGTGATCGAAGAGAGGCGCCAGCGCCTCACCCGGGCTGTCTTCATTGAGCGGCTCGCGCATCAACCCTGCGGCGGTGTCATCAGGGCGCGCGCTTGTCAGACGCACGCGCGGGGTTTCAGAGCATGATGAGGCTGACCCATGCTGCGCGTCAAGGCCATGGGCTCACGCGCGCCCGGGGCGACGCAGCGCGCGCAGCGTGGGCGCCTGCGCGATCATCATGAGGCTCAACAGCGGCGCCATCAAGGCGACGGTCAACGCGTTGTGCTGAGAGAACAGCGGCGTCATCTTGAGCACAAGCGCCACCAGCGCCGACGCGCTCGCCACAAGCCACACCAGCGCCACCACGCGCCGCGCCCCAGGCTTATCTCGCGCCACCAACACCCCAAGCGGCAACAACACCAACAGCAGCGGGCTGGTCCACAGCAGGTTCTCATTGCGATACGCGACGGTGTGATCGGTGCCAAGCCACATGAACAACAGCACCGTGCTCGCGCCACCAAAGCACAGCCCAATCCAGCTCGTATAGAGGCCATACAGCACGCGCCAGCGCCGCGCGCCGGTGGCCGCATCACGGCGCGCGAGCCACAGCCCGACGCCTCCGGCGAGCAGGCCCCACAGGAGCATCACGGGCCAGAGGGTGCGGGGGGACTGGGGGATGGGGGGGCGCTGCTTGGCCTTGTAGAAGACCTCCTCGCGCTCCACCAAGGTGATGGGCTCCCCGTTGGGGCCTGTGCCTTGGAACGCCTTGACCTGGCGCTCCAGCTCCTCGGGCAAGAACATCTCATCCCACGCCTGAATCGGCGCATCGACCTCGCTGTTGAGCGCGAACGACATGCCAAAGTCGAGGATGCGCCACGCGGCCATGCGCCGGGTGTGCTCGCGCAAGGTCATGCGCGCGGGCTTGCTTGAGAACGTCTTGAACTGGCCGCCCACGCCCTGATCGATCAGATCGCGGATGCGCGTCGCGCAGTTGTCCCGATAGTGATCGTAGAGGTAGTCCCGATGCTCGGGTAAGATGTTATTCTCTAAGTACTGGGCGATCATCGCGCGGCGCTCGGGCTCAAGCTTGAGCGTGATGATGCGCACGTCGCGATCCTTGGCGGCGTAGTGCTCAAGCGTGGGCTGATAGGGGGCCACGCCGACCCAAAACTCCAACCTGCCGCCGATAAAGCGCAGCAGCATGTCGCTGTCAAAGCTGAACATCCCGTAGTTATACAGCCGCTCTAGGCCTAAGCGGTTGTCACGCACGCCGATGGCGGTGTGGCCAAACCACGAGGGCACATCATCGCCTGGGCTGAACGTCACGAGCGTGATAGCGAGGTCTTGTGGGCGGCTCTCACCGCCCTGCGCCCAAGGCGCGGGGTAGCGCTGCTGCGCGTGCGCGGGCGCGGGCACGCTCAGCGCGAGGAAGGCGCAGAGCATGAGAGCCAGCCCGAGCAGCGAGCGCGAGAGCGTGGAGGGCGCGTTGGCGAGCATGAGCGATCCTCTAGAAGGTGTAGCCGACGTTGAAGTGGAGCTGGCTGAAACCCTCGCCGGGGCGACGGTTGAGCAGGATGGCATAATCCAACAAGATGGGGATCTGATCCACCAGCAGGTAGCGCAGCCCCAAGCCCGTAGAGACGCGCAGCTTCGCCAGCGGATCTTCGCTCGGGAACGCGTCGCGCCAGCAGCTGATGCGCTGCGAGGTGTCCGCGTCATCAAAGCAGTCTGCTAAGATGCCCGCGTCCATGAAGGTGGCCGCGTAGATGCCCGCCGACGACAGCAGCGGGTAGCGCAGCTCGCTGTTGCTGTTGAGCACAAACTCACCGCCGCGAAGCTGGCCCAAGCCGCCCGTGCTGGAGGTGATGATGCCCGCGTCAGGGATGCCGCGCAGCGTGGTCACGCCGCCCAAGATGTAGCGCTCCTCATCCGGTACGGGGCGATCGCGCCCGAGCAAGGGCAGGATCTGGCCAAAGCGCAAGCTCTGCCCGAACACCAGCTTGCCGCGCACCGACCAGTAGCGCGCGCCGCCCACCGTCATGCGAAAGAACGACGACTCAATCGCGTTCGACAGATCCCCCGCCACCGCATCACCGCTGACCCACTGCGGGTTGAGCTGGATGTAATAGCCCGTGGTCGGGTTGAGGGGGCTGTCGCGACGATCGAAGATGGCGTCGAGGTACATCTTGGCGATGGTGCGCCGGGGTGAGAACAGCGGTGAGCCATCGGGCAGCTGCGCGCCTGAGGTGATGGAGCGCGTGGCGATGCGGCGCCCTTGCAAGCCGAAGGTCACGAAGAAACGCTCGATCAGCTCCTTGCGCAGCTCCGTGCGCACGCCGAGCTCTTCGCGCTGCAACCGATCAAGCTGCACCCCGATGAAGTCGCGCATATAATAAGGCGCGATCGTCAACAGCAGCCGCTCCAGCCCCAGCTCGCGCTTGAGAAAGCGCGGGTTGCTGTAGGTCAGCTCCACGCCCACCAAGGTGTCCACCTGCGTCGGCTGGCCCTGCGCCTCATCGCTCGCCAGGCTGAGCAGCTGCAGCGAGTCCACGCCCAGCAGCAGGCGCGGCACCAAGCGCTGCCCTAACCCCAGCAGGTTGCGGTTCGCATACTGAATGTCGCCCAGCAAGATCAAGCGGCGCAGCTGATCATCGGTGAGATCGCGCCCCTGAATACCGCCGCTGACGTTGAAGACCTGATAATCACCCTCCTCCACGCTGATCAAGATCGAGGCCGTCGCCTCCGCGCGATCGCGCGCGCCGTCATCCAGGCCGATGGCCTCGACGCTGACCGAGTTGAACAGCCCGAGCGAGCGCAGGTTCGCCTGCCCCTCCAGCAGCTTCTTGACGTCGAACGCCTCAGCGGGCACCTCCGGCTGCGTCGCATCGGGCGGCCGCAGCGGCAGCTCATTGGCGATGAGGCTGCGCGAGGTGATAAAATTGCCTCGGATGAGCACGTCGCCCACCGTCACATACGGCCCCTCGCGGATGATGTGCGTGATGATGATGGGCGAGTCGGGCAGCTCGCCGCCGAGCTTGCATTGAGGCTCGTCTTTGACGCGACGATACAGGCGCGCTACGTCGGCGCGCGCGCCCGCCTCCGCCGCCTCTTGGCCCCACAGCTCCTCCGCGCGGCGCACGAGACAGTCAGGCGCGCGCGCGATCGGCTCGCACGCGTCGCCCTCGCGCCCGGCCTGATCACAGCGCGTCTCCACCTGCGCCATCGGGTAGCCAAACTCACCGTAGCGTTGCACGATGCGCGAGTTGTCCGCCTTGAGCTGCACCGGCACGAAGGGCTTGTCGGCGGAGAGCTTGATGATGTTGCGCAGCGTGCCAAGCGGCAAGCGCCGGTTGCCCTCAAAGCGCGCGCTCTCGACCCGCGTCTGCGCCCCCTCGCGCAGCCGGATGACCACATCAATCGCGGCGCCCTCCTCCCCCGCGGAGGGCGTCACCTCAAACCCCAGCACGCTCGCTTGCAAGAAGCCGCGCTCGCGATAGCGCTGCTCGATGGTCAGCGCGTCGCTCAGCAGCGCGTCATACTGCAAATAGCCGCCCGCCTCAAACAGCCGAAAAGGTTGTGTTAAGAGCCCTTCTAAGAGCGTCGCGTCATCGATCGCCGGCGCGCCGCTGCGCGCGCGCTTGATCACGACGCGCCGGATCTCCACCTTGTCTCCCTGCACGAGCGTGAACACCAGCCTGCGCTGGGGATCTTCACCAGGCTCCTCGGTAGCCTCAATGCGGCCGCTGATCTGGGCGAAGGGATATCCGCGCGTGGCATAGAGCCTGCGCAAGCCCTCCTCGCTGGTGCGCACGCTGGCGGCGTCCACATAGCCCGTCTGCATAAACGGCAGCACCGCGCGTAGCTCATCCTCGTTGAACAGCGTGTTGCCCTCAAACACCAGCGTCCAAGGCAGCCCCTCGCTCACGTCAAACAGCACCTCCAAGCAGCCCTCTTGCGCGTCGCGCATCGGGCGCGCCGTGCGGTTGAGCACGCGCGCTTGCAGGTAGCCTCGCTCACGATACGCCTCCAAGAGCTTCTCTTGACCCAAGCGCATCGCCGCGTCTGTGTAGCTCGGCTTCCACAGATCCAGGCGCCGCTCCCACAGCGGGGAGCCCTCCAGCAGATAGTCGCGCGCCTCCGCGTAGCGAAACAATGCGACCCCGCGCATCCCCAAGCGACAGATCCGACGCGCGACGCCGCGCTGGATCACGAACGTGATCTCGACGTCGCCGCGCACCCCGTCAGGCCGCTCCACCACCATGGTGATGCGCACGTCAAAGAAGCCCTCCTTGCGAAAGACGTCTTGCAGCGAGCTGAGCTGAGCGTTCTTGCGCGTCAGATCATCAATGTAAGGTTGCCCCTCACGGTACATCAGCACCTTGCGCAGCTCATCCAAGAAAGGGGGCGGGTTGAGGCCCACGAAGCGGATGTTGCGCACGAGCGAGGCGCTCTGCGCCTCCAACGTCAGCGCGACGCGCGCCGCCTCAGGCGGCGCGCCCTCTTGCTGCTCAGGCGCCAAGAGCGCGCGCGAGGTGATGACCTCCGTGAACAGCCCCGTCTTGAGCAGGCGCTCCTCAGCGCGTCGCACCGCGCGCGCGCTGTAAGCGCTGCCGCGACGAAGCCCCGTCAGCGCCAGCATGCGCGCCTCATCGCAGGGGCGCCCCACGCAGCGCAGCGTGATCGTGTCGATGGTGGCGTCGGGCAGCTTCGTCTCCAGCAGCGCCGCGTGCACCACCTCCTGTGCCTTGGCCCAAGGCAAGATCTGCGCGACGCGCGTGCGCGCGCGCGCCTCACCCTGACGCTGCGCTACGAGCCGCATCAGCTGCGCACGCGCGATCGCCTCAGCGGGCGTGGGCGCTGGCGCAGGTTGCGCTGGCGCAGGTTGCGCCTGCGCCGCAGCGGGCGACGCCAGCAGCCAGCCTGTCAGCAGCGCCCACGACAGCGCCCACGACAGCGCGAGAGACAGCGCGATGCGCTTGAGCGAGTGGCGAGTCTTCAACGCGCGTCAGTCCAGTGGCAGGCGATACTTCAGCTGAAGATCGATGGTAAAACGCCCCGTCAACGCTTGCTGCTGGTTTGACTGTGAGCTCTCGCTGAGCGTCGAGGACAGCCGCTCGGTGAGGCGATACTCCAGCTGCGCGGACTGCCCTGAGGTGCTGTTATAGATCGTGTCGAGCTGCAGCTTCCAGCTCAAGCGCCGCGTCACGCTGTCCGAGATGCGCACCCGCGTGCGCTCCACGCCCGGCGCGATCGTCAGCTCATCCACCTCCACCACCCCTTGGATCTCACGCTCCAGCTTGCCGATGAGCGGCCCCAAGACCGTCTCCAGCGTGGGCTGCGATGCGCTCGCGCTGGTGAGCAGATCCACCGTACAGCCGGTCAAGATGAGGCTGATCACGTCGCGCTGATCCACATAAGGCAAGCTCTCATACAAGATGTTCAGCGTCTCAGGGTAGCCTCGGATGTTGAGCGAGATGTAATACAGATCCTGTTCTTCCTCAATGTTGCTCGCGCTCAACCCCAGCGTGGGCGTCAGCGCCGCAGCCTCCTGCACCTGGCTGGCCGCGCTACACGCGTTTCGGATCTCGGTGCCCGCCAAGAGGTCGATGTAAGGCGCGTCCGCGTCGCCCTCAAAGCGCACCAGCCCTGAGCGCACGATAAAGCGCTTGTTCTGAAACACCACCACGCCGTCCGCCACCACGATGTCACCCGTCACGCGCGGCTCGCGCAGCGTGCGCGTCAGCCGCAGATCCAGGCGAAACGACAGATCCACATCAAAGCGCTCGATCTGGCTCTTGAGCTTGAAGCCCTCCCGGGCGCGCAGCGCCAGATCAAAGCTGATCTCGCCAAGCTCCGGCATCTGCTCCAACATGCCCGACTGATACAGCTCCGCGCGCTGGCTGAACACGCCCACCAAGCGCCCCTTGAGCTGCTCCTCCAAGAAGCTGATGTTCTTGTAGAAGACGCCATCCAGGATGTCCACGCTGCCTGAGACCACCCAGCTCGACTTGTCATCCAGATCGGGCGCCACCAAGGTGAGGTCCGTGTCGAGCGTGGCGCTGGCCAGCTCAGGCACCGAATAGCTCATCGTGTGCGCCCACAAGCGCAGCTGCGCGGTGCGCGGCTCCAGCGCCTCTAAGCCCACCTCGCCAGTGATAGAGAACTCACCGCCGAGCACCGCGCCGCGCACCGCGTCATCCGCCTCAATGCGCAGACGCAGCGGGTTGCGCCACGCCTTCGCGCCACCGAGCGCCGACACCTCAGGGCTCAAGCTCACGCGCCCGCGACGCAGCAGCAGCGGCTCAGGCAGCGAGCGCAGCTGCACCTCCACGCCCTGCACGCTCACATGCCCGCGCAGCTCCGGCTGCGCGAGCGCGCCGCGCAGCGCAAGCTCCAACGCCATCTGCCCGCGCATCCCCACGATCTCCTCGGGCCACACCGTCGAGAACGTCTGCGCCAGCGCAGCCAGCGGCCCAAGCTCAAGCGCCCCTGTGGTCTTCAGATCCATGCGCTGACGCGTCGGGTCCACCACCCCCATGAGCCCCACCTCTTGCTCCCCCATGCGCAGAGTGATCTGCTGCAACGTGATGCAATCCGTGGCGTCACCCGAGCCCCCCACACGCGCGCACGCCGCCTTCGCGCGCGGCCCCCTCACATAGCGCGCGAGCAGCGGCTGCTCATTGCGCAGCCGCGCGCCGCTTGGCCCCACGCTGAAACGATCCAGATCGATCGAGGCCTCCAGATCGCTCAAGTCTGGCGAGGTGGACAGCTGGAGCTGGCCCGTGAGCCGCGCGCCGCCCAAGCGCTCAAGCTGCGTCAGATCGAGCGCGGCGCGCTCCACCCCTTGCGCATCGCGCAGCTTGATCTGATCAAAGCGCAGCGCCCGCAACAGCTCCACCAGATCCAAGCGCTGCGCGCTCAGCGCCATCGTCAGCGGCTCACCAGCGGCCCACGGCATCGCCGCGTCGATCGCCAGCCAAGGCAACAGCTGACCGATCGCGTGGGTGCGGCGCGCGCCCTGCTCCTCCAAGGTGTTGATCACCAGCGCCACGTCGCCCAGCGGGATGTGCGGCGCGCTCATCGTCTGCGTCTTCACAGGCCCCACGCCGAAGCCGCGCAGGCGCAGATGTCCATCCACCGTCGGCGCGCGCTGCGTCCCCGTGATGTTCACCTCCGCATCGCCACGACCTCGCAAGGGGATGTCCTGCGTGCTCGCCGCGGCGAGCTTCGACAGATCCAGCGCGCTGGCCCGCGCGCTCCCCTCGACCTTGCCATCGCCCCACAGCGTGCCGCGCGCGTCGAGCCGACCCGCGCCGCCAAGATCCACAGCGAGCTTCGACACCTCGACGCGCGCGCCGCGCGCCTCAGGGTGCAATGACTCCACGGCCACATCGCCGCAGCTCGTGTCGCCATCGCGCTGCGCCGCGCGCAGCGCGATGGCGGGGAGCTGCTGACCATAGATCGACACCTGTGAGGCCTCCGCCGCCACACAGCCGCGCGGGCGCGTGTGCGTGCCGCCGATGTGCAGCTGCGCCGTGAGGCGGCCGCTTGGCTTAGCCTCAGCGGGCAGAAACGGCGTGAGCGCGGTCAATGACAGCGAGGTGATCTCTGCCTCGAGCGTCAGCGGCATCGACAGCCTCGGCACATAGACAAAATCACCGGGGCGCTCAGGCACGGGCTCCATGAACATCGCCTTGACGCGCCCGCTCACGCGCGCGTCACCCCGATCGCTGCTCAAGCGCAGCTCGCGGATCAGCACATCGCCCCGCTCCACGCGCATGTCCGCGTCGAGCGCGCGTCCACGAAAGCGCTGCGCGATCATCACCTCCTCGGCGTGACCTCGAATCTCCATCTCTGGCGAGGTCACCGAGCCCATCATTCGCATCGTGCCGCGCGCAGGCCCCGTGCGCACATCTTGCAACCCGTAGTAGCTAAAATAGGGCGCCAGATCTGCGATTGACGCTGTGAACTTCGCCGCTGGCAGCCCCTGCGGATCGAGCCGCATGGTCACATAGTCGAGCGCGAAGTCCTCTAACAGGAGCTGATCAGGCCCGCTCGTCAAGCGCGCCGACGGCACCACGAACCTGTCCAGATCCACCCACATCCGCGCGCCCTCACGCACGCGGATCTGACGCAGCGGGAAGACCTCTTGGTTATCTCGCTCATAGACACCATCCTCAAGCAGAGTCAGCTCCACCCACTTATCTGTGGCATGATCGAGCGTCGCGTAAGGTCTGCCCGCCTCATAGCGCAGATCGCGCGGGATGCTCCCCGTGGCCAACAGCCGCGCCCGCATCGCCCCGCTCAGGTACGGCTGCTCCGAGCCCATCTCCTGCATGACGCTCGCCGGGTTGATCCCCTCGACCGCCGCCACCATCGCGTAGCGCTTCTCTAACAGGTGAAAGAAGCCCTGCTCGATCTTCACTCGCCCTTGATGAAATGAGGCGCTGGCCTCATGGATCGTCAGCAGCGCGTTGCGCAAGCTCA
>CAYXWB010000086.1:0-16940 GCA_964468515.1 uncultured Bradymonadales bacterium
TGCTCGTAGACCCAGCACTCGGTGTGCGCGTCTTGGATGTCGTAGAGCGCGAACAGGTCGGGGCCGCGCTCGGTGGTGAGGGCGAGGCTGCCGCGCATGGGGATGTCGCCAAACAGGTCTAATAACGCGGCGTTATCAGCGCGCGTGGCGCGCCGGATGGTGGCGCCTGGGCGCGCGGGATCTTCATACATAGGCGGTGTGATGCGCTCTTAGGCCAGGGCGCCCCACGCGGCCGCCATGAGGATGGCCAGCGCGGCGTAGAGCGGCACGTTGAACAAGGCGGTGATCGTGTTCACGCGCTGACTCTTGGGATCATCGGGGTCCGTGAACCACACCCCGTCATCGCCGGTGGTCTTGCCCGCCACGAGCTTGTTAAAGGCGATGGCGTAGCCCGTCTCAAGCGCGAGGCTCAGCACGAGCGTGCCCCAAGCCAAAGCCGCGAGCTTGCCCCAGGGGGAGTCCCAGGCGCCGGGGTCGCGCGGGGCTAAGGCGGCGCTTGAGATGACCAACGTCAAGCTGAAGATGTCGTGGCTGATGCCATAGCGCGGGCGCCAGTTCTTGGGGCCATAGAGCATGTACAATTCGATGAGCCCGCGCGCCCACATCTGGATCGCGAACACGCCCAGCGTGATGGCCCACGGATCGGGCACCCCAGGATCGAGCGCCAAGAGCGGGCAGACGATGAACCAGTAGAGCAGGGCGAACATCAGCCACGCGGCCTTGGCGGGCGCGATGCGCCCGCCAAGGCCTCCGCGCTGCTGACGCATCGCGAACACGATCATGCTCACCCCCAGGCCCAATGCGCCTAAGCCTAAGCCGAGCTGTGTCACCAGTGAGAGCGGTGGTGCGTGCATCATGGCGCCTGCTCCACGCTGTGATACTGGCCTGCGGGTAAGCTGACGCGCTGCACCTGGGCGCCGTACCAGTGGATCTCAAGCTCGACCGGGCCATCGTAGTGGCCGAGGCCAAAGTGCAAGCGGCCGTCGCTCTGGCCGGAGAAGCCGGTGAGCGTCGTGACCTCGCGCCACTGCGCGCGCTCGGGGTCTTGGCCAGGGATCAGCGCGCGCACGCGCGAGCCGATGGCGCTGCGGTGGGTGCGGGTGCCATCGCCGATGAGGGTGAGGCCGATGAACTGGTGCGCCACATCGCGCGCGGTGCCATCGCGCAGCGCGTTGCGATACAGCGACGGATCACCGTGCTGATTGGTGATGACCAGATCGAGGTCGCCGTCATTGTCCAGATCGACCAGCGCCACACCGCGCGAGTTGTCAGGATCATCGACGCCGATCTGCGCGGCCACATCCGCGAAGTAACCCGGCGCGCGATCGCCCAAGTTGAGCATCGCGCGGCGCGCCTCATTGGGGAAGATGGTGCGGCCCCGGATGTCGCCCCACATGTCGGCGTAGGTGTGCAATTCGGGGCCAGACTGCATGAGCTTGTGGTTCACATACCAGTAGTCTTTGCGGTCGTAGCCCTTGGGATCGAGCCTGTCATCGACCATGCCGTTGGCCTGCACCAGATCGGGCCAGCCATCATTGTTCAGATCGCCCGCAGCCGCCCCCCACGCGAAGCGCTGCTCATTGAGCGCGCCGCGCACGGTGGCCTCGTCGCTGAACAGCGGGCGCATGGGATCGTCGGGGTTGGGGCGCACCATCCACAGCAGGCTGCCCTCGGCTTGCAGCGGCTGATGTACATTGGACACATAGATGTCTTGGTAGCCGTTGCGATCGAAGTCAGCGCTAGAGCAGTTCATGCCCTTATAAGTGTCCTTGCCGATGTCCCCGTAGCGCGCGCTGATGACCGACTCGAACCCCTCGCCCTGCTTGTTCAAGTAGAGCCGATCGGGGCCAAAATCATTGGCGACATACAGGTCGGTGTAGCCATCATGGTTGACGTCGAGGGTGCAGACGGCGAGCGACCAGCGCGTCTCAGTCATGCCAAGATCGAGGCGCTCAAAGCGGCCGTCGGGGTTGGCGCGATAGACGTGGTTGACGCCGCCGTTGTCGGCGTTGTGCCAGCCGTTGTGCATAAACCGCAGCGCGCGCCGATCGCCGGGGTGCTCGGGCTTTGGCAGGTTGAAGATGTTGAGCGGGGTGGGCGTGTCGTAGTCGGGCAGGTGGGTGGTCAGCGCGTTGGCGACGAACAGATCAAGGCGCGCGTCGCGATCGATGTCCAAGAACACGGCGGCGATGCTCACGTGATGCTCGCTAAGACCTAACGCCTCAGTGACATCGGTGAAGCCGAAGGTGCCCGTCTCTTTGAGGTCGTTGCGAAGCATCATGGAGGGTCCAAACGCGCCGGCGATGAACAGATCGATGTCACCGTCGCCGTCGAAGTCCACGAAGGTGGCGCCGCCTGCCAGACCATAGTGTTTGAGCTGATCATCGCTGTGATAGCGCGCGAGCGCCGGGACCTCGACGCGCTCAAAGCGCATATCGCCGAGGTTACGATACAGGACGGCGCGATCGGGCGCGGCTTGCAGCGGGTGGGTGAAGAACAGGTCCATGAGGCCGTCGCCATCGACATCGGCGGTGGCCACCGCGCCGCCCACGCTCAGCACCCACTTGGCCACATGTTGCACGCGCGGATCGGTCTGCTCGAAGACCTGGCCCATGGTGGTCCCTAAGCCGCTGTGCTGCGGCGCGATGCGCGTCATCGTGAAGCCCGGCTCATGCACATGCACGTTGGGACTGATCACCAGCACATAGCTTGAGATCATCACGATCCCGATGGCGCCCGTGAGCGCGGGGCCGCGCATCACCTCCCAGCTTGACCACGCCGCAAGGTAAGGCTTGAGGCCGCCGCGCACCAGCGCGCGCCCGTGCAAGAACAGGTACTTCGCCGAGGCCAGCGCCAGCGCCGCGTAGAAGAACGTGAAGACGCTCTCATAGACGTGCAAGTAGAGGTCCACCAAGGTCAGCGCCAGCGCGAACAACACCTGACCGCGCGGGGTCTTCGGCGAGGTGGCCGGATCGGTGATCATGTAGAAGGTGAAGATGAAGAAGGGCGGCGCCATGAGCGTGCCGAGGAACATCATTTCGGGCGGGATGTGATGGCGCAGAAACCACGCCCGCGCCAACGTCTGCAGCGCATAAAAGCCCAAGAATGAGAAGATGAGCCAGTTCTTGCCGATGCGAAACACGAACAAAGACAGCGCGGCCATGATGATGAACGCGCTCAGCGTGATGTCGCCTCCGGCCCATTGATAAGCAGGCGCGGCGGTGATGAGCTGGCCCGCGAACAGCAGCGAGGTCGCCACCCCGAACATCGACGGGTTGAAGATGTGGCGTCGCTCAAAGGTGAACATATACTTGGAGCCGACGGCCAAGAACACGGGCAAGAACAGCAGCCAGTTCTGGTGCGAGTAGTTGAGCAGCAGCGCCAAGCTGCAACACGAGATATAGGCGGACAGCGGGAACACGAGCCGCTTTCGCACCACCAGCGCCAGCACGACCTCCAGCGCCATGCCTGCGGCCACCGTGAGGAACATCTGGATCGGGGTGCGGTTAAACCCGAACAGCGTGAAGCCGAGCACGCCATAGGTGGTCAAGATCAGCGCGAACGGCCAGCGCGGATCGCGCCTTGATGGCACGCTGTCGCGCGTGATCTGGCCAAAGCGTCGCCCGCTGGCGGCGGTGGTTGTCGGGGCTGCTGCTGACATGGGGACGCCTCATGAGCGTGGACGCGGTTGCCTCAAAGGTGCGACTTATCTTAGCGTGTGGCGCGTGTGTAAGCTAGGCGCGCTACAATCGCATCGAGAGGTGATGGGCGATGACACAGCGGCGACGAGATGAGCGGATGCGTTGGGCCTGCGGGCGCTTGTGCGAGGCGTGGTATGCCGCCTGCTTGAGCGAGGAGCTTGGCCACGACGCGCCCATGGCGCGCATGATCTTAGAGACGCCTTTGGTTTTGTGGCGCGATAGCGCTGGCATCGCGCGCGTGATGGAGGATCGTTGCTTACATCGCAACGCGCTCTTATCCGAGGGCGTCATCATCGACGGCTGCTTGGCCTGCCCCTACCACGGCTGGACCTACGACAACGCCGGGCGCTGCGTCCACATCCCCTCGGAGGGGCCGCACACCGAGCACATCCCACGCCACATCGGCCTGGAGACGTTCCATGTCATGGAGCGCGACGGCCTGATCTGGGTCTGGATGGGCGGCCCCGAGGCGCCGCCTGCGCGCGATCCGTTCCCCATGCCGCGCTGGCGCGAGCCCGGCTGGACCAGCTACTACATGAAGACGCCGTTTGAGAACAACGTCACCAACTGCGTCGAGAACTTCATGGACGTGCCGCACACGGTGTTCGTGCATCGCGGCTGGTTTCGCAGCCAAGCGCAGCGCCCTATTCGCACGGTCGTCGAGCGCACGAGCGACAGCGTGCTCGTGAGCTACGATCAGCCGCGCGACAGCATCGGGTTTACGGGCAAGCTGCTCAACCCGCGCGGCCTGCCGATGACGCACACCGACAAGTTCTACATGCCCAACAACACCCGCGTGGACTACGCCTTTGGCGAGGAGCACACGGCGTTCATCATCACCAGCACCTGCACGCCCATCGGCCCGATGGAGACGATGGTCTACACGCTCATCAGCCTGAAGCTCGGCCCGTTCAACCGCGTGGGGCGCCTGCTGTTGCCCTGGTACACGCGCCAAGTGATCGCGCAAGACGTCGAGATCATGGCCATCCAAGGCCGCAGCCTGAAGCTGCACGGCGCGCCCAAGTTCAGCTCCACCCCCGCCGACCTCTTGCACGTCCACATTGAGGCGCTGCGCCAGTGGGCGGCCTCAGGCGGCGAGGGGGAGCCACCGCCGCCTGTGACGCAGGAGATGACCTTCTGGGTATGAGCGCGCGTTGGAGCCTCAGTCGGGCCACCAAGCCTCCTGGTGCGAGGTCTAATTCAAGCGATGCGGCGCTTTTGTGGTGAGGCGCGTTCACACACGACCTCTCCTCTATTGGTAAAAATCCCTAGACTCTATGCGGGTGTTCGCGCATCGACTCTCCGCGACGCAGGAGCGCGCACGCTCACGCGGGGTCGATCATGCGCGCTTGCGGGAAGCGCTGCAGCAGCGACGAGGTGAGGGCGGCGCGAAGGGCGGGGGCGTCTTGTGGGGCGTAGGCGGCGACGCTCAAGCGCGCGCGCAGCGTGTGCGCGTCGCGGCGCTCCAGGCTGACGCTCGGGGTGTGGGCGAGGTTCGTCCAGGCGCAGGCGATGGCGAGCGCCTCCAAGGTGCGGGTCGTCTCCTCGACGCTGTCGCTGCTGGGCAGCTCCATCGCCAAGCGCTCCACCCACGGCATGCCGGGGCGATAGCGCAGGGCGGGCGGGTTGGCGAGCCACTGATCGTGGGGGATGTTCAGGCGCTGGCCATCGGGCGCATCCAGCGTGATGTGACGCCACCCTAAGCGCGCGATCGTGCCCTGCTGCGCCTCGCTCCAGCTTACCAGATCGCCGCGCTGCCACGCCCGCTCCCAGGCGATGATCACGCCGTTGATGACCTGACGCAGCGCGCCCGCGCTCAATAGCGCGAGCCCTATCACGAGCAAGAGCAGCAAGGGCGCGGCGGCCGGGGGCAAGGCGCGCGCGAGCAGGCCGAAGGTGGCCAGGCCCGCGAGCGCGGCGCAGCCGAGCGTCACGACCAGCAGCGTGGGGCGGCGCGCTTGGAGCGCGGGCGCCCGTGACAGCCGCGCGCACAGCGTGGTGAGGCCGCCCCACCAGAGCGCGTTGATGGCGAGGGTGAGCGCCGAGGGCGCTTGGTCGAGCCAGAGCTGGAGCTGCGCGATCATGGCGAGGTCACCGGGTGGGCGGTGTAACCCAGCGCGTTGAGCTGCTGGGCGATGAGCGGTCTGAGGCCATCCGAGAGCTGATAGGAGGTCATTGAGGCCGAGAAGGTCGTGCTCACAAGCCCCAGCCCTAAGAGCCCTGACAGCGCGGCGTGCAGCGTCGTGGGCTCTAGATCGAGCAGCGCGTCGAGGCGATCTTGGCGCGTGGCGCCGTGACGCATCAGCTCGATCAGCAGCAGGCGCTGCGGCGCGGTGAGCTGCTGCCACCAGCGCGCGCGCTGGGTCTGGGGCTCGGGCATCGGCTCCGTCGCGATGATGCCTGAGCCGTCTTGCTCTAAGCGCGCGTCATGGAACCACAGCCGCATGGCGAGCGTGGGGTTGCCCTGGGAGCGCTGGCGCAGCTGCTCAAAATAGAGCAGGCGCGGGTCGCGCCTGTGGCGCAGCTGCAGCAGCGGATGAGCGAGCCGCTGCAAGGGGGTGTGCTCGGGGCGCGCGAAGCGCAGCTTCAGCGCGCTGAGGTTGTGGCGACGCTCGATGAGCTGCACGAGCTCCCCTTGGCTCATGGGCGTGATCGGGACACGCGCCCCGAAGCTTGGCGCGAGCGGCGTGGCGAGGTCCATCAGGCGCAGCGCGTCATCGGGGATGACCAGCACCCAGAGCACGGCGCGGCGCGTGGCGTGCATCATGCTCAGGGCGCGCTGCGCGAACGCGAAGCCATCAGGCGCGCGCCAGATGAGCCGATGCGCGCGCTCAAGCACCACCACGCGCCGCGTCTCGCTCATCAGCACGCGCTGGCCCCAGGCCTCCATCGTCTCACCTGGGCGCGGCGCCATCACGGCGCCGAGCGTCTGCAGCAGCGACGGCTCATCAGCGCGCATGTCAGGCAGCGTGAGCAGGTGCGACTCGGCGTCTGCGGCGAGCTGGTCGGACTGGAGCAGGTGGTGAAGCACGGCGCGCTTGCCGGCGCCGTGGGCGCCGTGCACCACGATCGCTAGCGGCTCCCCCGCGCGCCAGCGCGCGCTGGCCTCCAGCAGCTGTGCTTCTGCGCGCGCGCGGCGCACATAGAAGTCTGACACGTCGAGCTGCGCCGTGGTGAACAGCCGCTCGTAGAGCCGCTGCGCGGGGTGTGCTTGCTCGGTGCGTCGCGCCAAAGGGGCGGCTCGCAGCAGCGCGGGCGGCGTCGGCGCGTCGTCATCGGCGAGCGCGTGGCGCCCGGCCTGAAGCAAGAAGCTGAGGGTGGGCAGCACCGCCTCGCGCGCGTCATCCAGGCGCTGGAAGGTCTGTGACGAGCGCGCCGCGCGCTGCAAGCGCGAGGCCTCCTGACGCACGGTCGCGCGCGTCATGCCCGCGATCTGGGTGTTGCGGATCGGCGCGATGGCCTCTTGGCGCAGCTTGTCGAAGTCGCGCGGCAGGTGCTCATGCAAGAACTCGCGCTCGCGCTCCAGGCGCTGCGTGAGCTGGGCCAGGGCGGCCTGCGCGCGCTCCAGGGCGGCTTCTTGGAGGGTGGCGTCGGTGGCGCTGGCGCTGCTGGTGTGGAACTCCAACACGCGGCACACGCGCGCGATCTCATGCTGCGTGTCACGCAGCATCATGACGGCGCGGGCCTCCAGCTCATTGAGGCGCAGATCGAGCGTCTGGGCCAGCTGCGCGCGAAACCAAGCGCGCGGAGAGACCTCGCGCAGGTCGGCCTCCAGCGAGGACGCGGGCGGCTCGCTGGGCCGACGCGCGTGCAACAGCACGCGCGTTGGCAGCTGCTCCACGCGCGCTTGCAAGCGCGCCGTCAGCGGCGCGCTCAGCTCGCGCGCGCCTGCGGCGAGCGCGGCGCGCAGCGTGGTGTCAAGGCGGCGCATGTGGTGGTGGTGTTGCTCAAGTGGGCTCAGCTCAGGATCGGGGGCGACCTCAAGGGCGGCGCGCAGCGGCTGATAGAACAGCTCATCCCAGCGCGTCAGCGCCTGACGCTCAAACTGCGACAGCCAGCCGTCAAGCTGCGCCGCCTCTTGCTCCATGAGCAGCCAGCCGCGATAGCCGTCAATGACGCGTCCCAAACGCTCCTGGCGCAGCGCCAGCGTGCGGCGCGCGCGAAAGGCGCTGTCCACGCGCCGCGACACCTTGACCGGGCGCGCGTGCTCGGGCGTGCCAGCGCTGAGCAGCGCCTGCTGAAAGTCATCAAGACAGCGCGCGGCGGCGCTGGCCAGGGCGTGCTCGACGGCGGCGCTCAGGCGCATGATGCGCCCGCGCAGCTGCTGCGCCTCGGCGCGCAGCAGCGCCCGGCGCGCCTCGCGCGCGGGCGCCTCAAGCCCTGGCTCTGCCAGGGCGCTCATGCGATGCGCGTGCAAGCGCAGCTCGCACCACAGCGCGGCCTCCTCGGCGGCGATGCTGCCGCCTTGACTCGCGATGAGGCCAGGCATCGCCAGCACCACGTGATAGACCCACAGCTCACCTAGCGGCACCGCGCGCCAGATCGGGCCGCTGACGCGGCGGCGCAGCCGCCGCGTCAGCGCGCGCAGCTGCTGCCTGAGCGTCGCCTGAGGCGGCGCCTCAAAGAAGCGGGGCTCAAGCTCCACGCGGAACACGCTCGCGCCCGTTTCGGCGCGCTCCAGCGCGGCCCAGAGCTGGGCCAAGCGCGCGCTGGAGAGCAGCGGCGCGCTGGCCTGCTGCGCCTCACGCGCGCGTCGCAGCAGGCTGAGCTGCGCGCTGGAGGTGGGCGCGTCGAGGTGAGCCTCACAGGCCTCCAGCGTCCCATCGACCAAGCGCAGCCAGCTGTCGCGCCCGGGCTCAAGCGCCTCGCTCACCAGCGCCTCATACTGGCTGAGCAGCTCACGGCGCAGCTCATCGGCGCGCCCCGCCAGCCAGCGATCCGACAGCGCGATCGCGCTGGGCCACGCGATCGTCGCGCGCGCCAGGGCGCGCGCGCCTTGGCGCGACGCGCCGCGCCTTGGCGCGGCGCGCGTGGCGCGTGGGGGCGCCTCATCGGCGCTAGGCAGCGCCACCTCCGCGTGCAGCAGCGCCGAGCCCAGCAGCCAGGACAGCGCCACCATCCCTGGGATGATGAGCCGCAGCGCCTGCGCGCCCTCATCAGGCATCGGCCCCGCGAGCAGCAGCAGCGCCAGCGGCAACAGCTCCGGCCCTTGTGGGATGAGGCACGCGCCAAGGCGCGCCAGCGGCGGATGATCCGCTTGCAGATCGAGCGTCACCCAGCGCGCGCCCCACACCAGCAGCGTCGCGCGCAGCAGCGCCAAGGTCAAAATCAGCGGCCCGAGCAGGAACAGCTCAGGCGCGAGCGCCCCGAGCTGCCACGCGACGAAGAACAACAGCAGCGGCGGCGCCAGCCAGCGCAGCTCCGTCTCCAAGCGCTCGCCATAACCCCACAGCCCGTGCACGATCACGCCCGCGATGAGCGCGGCGAGGATCACGTCGGCCTGAATCAGCGCGGCCAGCGGCCCAGCGGCCACCACCAGCAGCGCGCCACCGCCGAGCGCGCGGCGCGGCATCAGGCGATACAGCAGCCCCAGCGCGCCGCCCATCGCGCCGCCAAGGCCCGCCGTGGCCAAGAGCCATAATAACAGCTTGAGCCCCGGCGCTGTGGGCGCGCCCCAGATGACCAGCAGCGCCACGATCGTCAAGTGCGTCAGCGTCGCGCTGCCCTGCGTGATGGTCGCCAAGCGCGCGTCCACCTTGGGCACCCCATGCAGCACCGCGCTCACCAAGCTCGGGCTCACGCTCGCCGCGAACAGCCCCACCAGCAGCGCGGGCACCAGCAGCTCAGGCGCCAGCAGCGCCATCGCCGTGACGCCCTTTTGCGCTGAGGCGCTCTGCTGGCTCAAGCGCAAGATGAGCAGCGTCGCGATCGTGAGCGCGGGGAAGATGCCCACGATGAGCATCCCCCAGACGCGCACCATCGTGACGCCCTGGCCGCGCAGCCGCTCGCGCGTGAGCTGACCCGCCAAGAGCAGGCCCGTGGCGGCCAGCGCCATGGGCGCTACGGCGTCAAACAGCTCACGCACGCCTTGGGGCGGGATGAGCTTACCAGGGCTAAACGCCAAGCCTGCCAAGAACAGCCCGCCCAGCGCGTGGCCTGTGGTGGCGGGCAGCTGGCGCGAGGCGATGAGCTGGCCCAGCACGAACGCGGGCAACAAGAGCGTGGCCAACCACAGCAGCGGGCTGCTCAGGCTTGCCGGGCCCATCAGCAGCGGCACCGCGCTCAACAGCGCGCCCGCCAACAGCAGCGCGAGCAGCGATCGGGAGGTGCTCATCGGCGTCATCTTCAGCCTCGCGCGCTGGGGGGCTGCGAGGCCCGCACGTCCAATAACCAGCGCCGCGCGCGGCTGCGCGCGGTCGGCTCAGTCAGCGCTAAGGTGAGCGCCAGACAGGCATAGAGCTCCGCGCCAAACTGGGCGTGCTGGGGCCAACATCGCAAGAACTCGACCACCAACGCCGCGCCCGTAGCGCCCGTGGCCCACAGCGCGCCACCTGGGGCGGGCAGCCCGCGCGTGGCGGGCACCACCAAGCTGCCAAGGGTTAGCGCCGCGCCTCGCACCGCGTAGCGCACCAGCAGCGCCACGGGCACCATCAAGAAGGCGATCATCGACGCGCCTGGCAGCCAGTGCACGCCAAGATAGAAGAACAACAGCGCGCACAGCGCGCGATCCAGCTCGCTGGAGAGGACCTCCGGCAGCGCCGCCAGCGCGCGGGTGGGCGCGATCACCATGCCCGCGAGCATCCCGATGGCGAGCGCTGAGATCACAAGCTCGGAGGCGATGGCCGCGCCCAACAGCAGCACGCCCAGGGCTGCGGCCGCCGCGACGCCGCGTGACAGCTCCTGACGCATCAAGAGCCACGCCAGCGCGCCGCATCCCAAGCCCGCTACAAGCGTCAGCGCGGGCCAGATGAGCCAGCCCGGCGCGCTCATCCAGGCCGCAGGCGCCGCGCGCGCCGCGCCCGCGCCTGCGGCCTGGATCAGGATCGCGATCGCCGCGCTCCAGCGTGACACCCCGACCACCAACGCGAGCCCTGGGCCGCCCACGCCAAGGCGCGCGCTCAGCGCGCGCAGCGGCCCCGCGTCGGACACGATCACGAGCGCCGCCAGCGCCAGCACCGCCGCCAGCGCGGGCTGCTGCCAGCCGAGCGACGCGGGCAACAGCCGCGAGCCCAGCAGCAAGCCCACCCCCAGCGCGGTCGCCACCACCGCTTGGGCCAGCGCCAAGCGCAGCGCCGGACGCTGCACCCCGCGCACCGCGGCGCGCACGTCCAAGCGCGCGCCTAAGATGAGCCCCAGCGTCGCACAGCCAAACGTGGCCAGCGCGTCAAGCGAGTCCGGCGCGATCAGCCCAAGCCCTGGCCCAATCAAGAGCCCCGCCACCAGCAGCTCGGGGCCAAACAGCCAGCCCAGCCGCGCGCCGAGCGTCGCGTTGAGCAGCCTCACCATCAGATAACATAACAGCAGCGCGCCGAGCAGCCACGGCCCCTCAAGCGCCCCTCGCGCGGTCGCCTCGGCCGCCCACGCCTGCGCGGGGATCATCGTCAGCGTGATAGCGGCGGCGGCGCCAAGGCATGCTGCTGTGCGTTGTGCTACGGCCAAGCGCTCCTCTCCTGCGACGATTCCATCCTCCTCGCTCTTAGCCTCAGCGCGTCCTCATGTCACCGCAAATCCACCTGACGAGGCGCTCACGACATCGCTCAATCCTGCTTGCCTCAGCCGCGCTTATCATGCCACAAGAATCCCTTGTCCTGCCGATCGTCGCGATCGTGGTCAACTCCATTTCTTGCGAGGAGGCGCCCATGTGGCCCGTTCTGGCGCTCTCCTTTGAGCGCCCGTTCAAGGACCCCGTGATGATCTACGCCCTGGCGATGATCATCATCCTGATCGCTCCGATCATCTTCAATCGGATCAAGATCCCCAGCATCATCGGCCTCATCGTCGCGGGCGCTATCGTTGGCCCCAACGCCGTCGGCCTGCTCGATCGCGACCCCACCATCATCTTGCTCGGCACCGTCGGCCTGCTCTACTTGATGTTCCTGGCGGGCCTTGAGGTGGACCTCAACGAGTTCAACAAGTCGCGCGCCAAGAGCCTCGTCTTTGGCATCTTCACCTTCGCCTTGCCTCAGGGCTTGGGCACGGCTGCGGGCCTCGCGCTCAACTTCGAGCTGCCCAGCGCCATCCTCTTTGGCAGCATCTTCGCCTCCCACACCTTGCTCGCCTATCCCCTCGCCGGAAAACTTCGCATCAGCAAGACCGAGGCCGTCGTCATGGCCGTCGGCGGCACCATCATCACCGACATCGCCGCGCTGCTCGTGCTCGCCGTCGTGGTCGGCTCGCGCAGCGGTGAGCTCAACGCCGCCTTCTGGATCAAGCTCTCCGTCTCGCTCATCATCTACTTTGGCGTCGTCATGGGCCTGGTGCCCAAGCTCGGGCGCTGGTTCTTCAGCAAGACTGAGCCCGAGGCCCAGACGCAGTTCATCTTCGTCATGGCTGTCCTGTTCGTCTGCTCCTTCTTGGCCGAGGTCGCGGGCGTCGAGGCGATCATCGGCGCCTTCTTGGCGGGGCTCGCCATCAACCGCCTCATCCCTCATCAGGGCACCCTGATGAACCGCATTAACTTCGTCGGTGAGGCCGTCTTCATCCCGTTCTTCCTGTTCTCAGTCGGGATGCTCGTCAACATGCAGGTCATCATCAATGACCCCAAGGTCTGGCTCGTCGCGGCCGTCATGTGCGCGTGCGTCTTGATCACCAAGTTTATCGCGGCCAAGCTCGCTCAGCTCATCTTCAAGTTCACCAGCGACGAGGGCAACGTCATCTTCGGCCTCACCGTGCCCCAGGCCGCCGCCACCCTCGCCGCCACCATCATCGGCTTTAACCTCGGGCTGTTCGATGAGGCTACCGTCAACGGCACCATCGCCATGATCCTTGTGACCTGCATCGTCGGCCCCTTCATGGTGCAGCGCTACGGCGAGCGCGTCGCCACGCGCCTGCGCGGCCAGGTCCAAGAGGTCGCTCACACGCAGCGCCTGCTCGTGCCCATCTCTCGCCCCGATCAGGTCGCCTCGCTCATGGAGGTCGCCCTGCTGCTTCGCCACCACGAGACCGAGGAGCCCATCTTCCCCATCAGCGTCCTGGATGAGAACCGCGAGGATCTGGAGCAGGCCATCGCCGCCGCCGAGCGCATGCTCGATGACACCATCCATCACGGCGCCGCGGCCGATGTCGCCGTCTCCCCCATGACCCGCACCGGCCCCGAGCCCGCGCGCATCATCGTGCGCAGCGCTCTGGAGCGCCGCATCTCCGATGTGATCGTCGCCTGGAACGGCCGCGCCGATGGCGACGGGCAGGTCGTGCTCGGCCCCACGCTTGATGTGCTGCTCGTCGAGCTGCGCCAGCAGCTCATCGTCTGCCACATCAAGCACGCGCTCAACACCACCTCGCGCGTCGTCGCCATCGTGCCGCCGGGCGCCCTCAAGCTGCCCGGCATCGCTCACACCGGCAGCACCCTCAAGAAGCTCTGCCAGCAGGTCGGCGCCTCGCTCACCTTGCTCACCCTCCAAGACGATGAGGGCGCCTGCAAGGCCCGCTTTGAGCCGCTCAAACCTGAGGTCACCACCACCTACATCACGTTCGCGGCCTGGGATGACCTGCTGGCCGCGCTCACCGAGCGCATGGACGAAGACGACCTCGGCGTCATCATCTCCCCTCGCCCCGGCGCCGCCGCTTGGAGCGATGCCATGGCTACCTTGCCCGCCCGCTTGCCCGATCTGCTCCACCGCAGCTTCATGCTCTGCTTCCCCGCCACGCGCGGCACCGAGGAGGCCGAGCCTGGCATGCGGCGCCTTGATGAGGCCATGACCCCCGCCAGGCTGCTGCTTGACTTGGGCGAGCCTGAGGTGGAGTCCGCGATCCGGAGCTTGCTGTATCGTGAGCTGGATCAGCTCGGCTTGAGCATCTCGGAGGTCACCCGCTCCTTGCTCATTGAGGGCTCCCCCACCTTGGCCTATGGTCAGCAGGTCCTCGTGCTCGACGCCTCCTTGCCCGGCCTCACCGAGCAGGCCATCTTCGTCGCGCGCCGCTTGCGCGGCTTCGCTTGGAGCGCTCAGGAGCAGGCGCGCCCCTTGCTCATCGCCATCGTCCTGAGCCCTCGCTCCGTCGAGCCCGAGACCCACCGACGCCTGCGCCAAGACCTCCTGCTCGCCATTGAGGTCCCCGGCCGCGTCGAGCAGCTCGCCCGCGCTTATGATGAGGCTGAGCTGCTCCACATCCTGTTCCCCGATCTTTGATCTCTCCCAAAGCGCTGCGATGTCGAGCGAGGATCTGCTGTCTCATTGGTCGACGGTCTATCAGACGCGCGCGCTGGACCAAGTCAGCTGGTCCCAAGACGACCCCGCGCTGTCGCTTGAGCTGATGGCGCGCGCGGGCCTAAACCCTGCGTCGCGCATCATCGATGTCGGCTCAGGCGCATCCACCCTCATCGACGCGCTGCTCGATCAGCAGGTCTTGCACATCACCGCGCTCGATCTGGCCGACGCCGCCTTCGATAAGTCACGCGCCAGGCTCGGCGCGCGCGCCGAGCAGGTGCGCTGGGTGGTGGGCGATCTGCTCCAGACCCCGCTCGATGCCACCTTTGATCTGTGGCACGATCGCGCCGTGTTCCACTTCATGACACAAGCCTGGCAGCGCCAGCGCTACCACGCGCAGCTCATGGCCCACCTCGCCCCTGGCGGCCACGTCATCCTCGCCACGTTCGCGCTTGATGGCCCCGAGCGATGCAGCGGGCTGCCCGTCATGCGCTATGACGCAGACGGCCTCATGGGCGAGCTTGGCCCCGACTTCGCGCTCATGCAGGCCCGTGATGAGGCTCACCTCACCCCGTGGGGCGCGACGCAGTGCTTCACCTATGTGCTGGCGAGGCGGCGCGCCTGAACCCTCAGCTGGGGCGCGCGGCCAAGTGATCGAGCGCCAGTGAGGCCGCGATGAAGCCCATCGTGCCCGTCACAAACGTCGCCGCGCCAAACCCCACCGCGCAGTCCAGCCGCAGCGCCTCGCCAGCGGGCGGCGTGTGACACACCTCGCCGTCGGCGGTGGGATAGATCGCCTTCTCACGCGTGTAGACGCACGGGATGTCCCACGGCGTCTGCCCCTTGGGCAGCCCGTGGACCTCGCGCAGCCGCTTGCGCAGGCTTCGCAACAGCCCATCTTGCCCGCTCTGGCTCAGATCCCCCGTCGTGATCTGCGTCGGATCGCGCCTCCCCCCCGCGCCGCCCACCGTCACGACATGCAGCCCGCGCTCGCGACACTGCGCGATCAAGAGCGCCTTGTTGTGCAGGTCATCAATGGCGTCGATCACCACGTCAAAGCCGCCGCTCAAGAGCGCGTCGGCGGTGGTCGGCGTGAAGAAGTCAGCCACCTCGATCACCTCAATAGCGGGGTTGATCTGGCGCGCTCGCTCGGACAAGACCTCGATCTTGAGCTTGCCAAGCTGGCCCTCCATCGCGTGCAGCTGGCGGTTGGTGTTGTTGATGCACACGTCATCAAGGTCAATCAGCGTCAGGCGCCCGACGCCCGAGCGCGCCAGCGCCTCGACGCTCCAGCTGCCCACGCCGCCTACGCCCACCACCGCCACGTGCGCGCCGCGAAAGCGGCTCAGCGCGCGCACGCCGTACAGCCGCCCGATCCCGCCAAACCGGCTCTGATACGCCTCGTCTGCACCTTGGCCCATGCCAACCACTCGCTGCAAGAGATGAGGCCGCGCTTCGCGCGCGGTCGTTGGGGACGCGCCTGCGGCGCGCCCCTTCTAGACGCGCCTGCGGCGCGCCCCTTCTAGACGCGCCTGCGGCGCGCCCTGCGCCTCACGGCGCGTCAATAATGCGGCGGCAGATCCTCTTGGATCGTGCGCGAAGGTGCGACGCTGCCACCGCTGAGCTGCTTGACCTCACGTGTCAGCAGCTCGGCCTGACGCGTGAGGGCGTCGAGCTGACGCTGCTGTTCGATGACGATGGCGTTGAGCTGCGTCAGCAGATCGTCTTGATATGCGATCTTGATCTCAAGCGCTCGCATGCGCTCATCCATAGGGGTCTCCTGTGCGATTGGTGCGCGCACAGCGCGCGACGCGCGGCGCATCATAGCGCAACCGCGCGCGCGCTCAAGCGCCTGCTGTGAAGACGCTCGCCAGCGACGCCTCGGCTCAGGTAAGATGTACCCGCTATGCGCTTATGCGATGCGCCTCGGGACACGCTACCTCATCCAACCTGATCCTCCGGAGCGTCTATGCCTCGCCAGCTCTCAATCTTGCTGTGCAGCGTCATGATCATCGCAGCCTGTGACAAGGACGCCACCCCGACGGCGCAGGACCCCGGCGCTCCAGCTCAGCCTGGCGCGCCAGTTAACCCGGCCGCCATGGCAAACCCTATCACGGGCGACGCGTGCGCGCTGGTGCGCTTGGCCGATGTCGCCAAGCTCGTCGAGACGCCCGAGGCGCAGCTGAGCGCGTCCAACACGCGCGAAGGCGCACAAGCGCAGGCGACGACGTGCTACATCCGCCGCGCCGATGCGGTCATCGCGACGGTCTCTTATAGCGATGAGCGCCCTGAGGTGAAGACCCCTGATGAGCTGTCCGTGCTGTTCAAGCGCCGTTACAAGACGCGCACTGCCGCTGAGATCGCGACCATGCTCCAAGCCGCTGACGGCGCGCGTGACGAGGTGACCGCGCCCGCTGGCGCCCTCTATGAGGAGGTCCCCGATCTGGGTCAGCTCGCCGCCTATGATGCCACCCGCACGGTCAGCGCCGCGCCCAACGATGAGGAGCACGTCAGCTATGAGAATCGGCTGCACATCTTACATCGTGGCGTGATCATGACGGTTCAGGTTGACGCCTTCGACAAGCAACCCGAAAAGAACAAGGCGGCGACCTTCGCGCTGGGGCGCGCCGTCGTCGCCGCACCCTGAACCCTAGCGAGAGATTGTCATGTCGCTCAAGACCGCCCTCGGCCGCTTCCGCCTCATCAGCCTCTGCGAGGGGATGTCCTACCTGATCCTGCTGCTCATCGCGATGCCGCTGAAGTATGCGATGGACATGCCCCAAGCCGTGCGCCTTGTGGGCGGGCTGCACGGGCTGCTGTTCGTGCTGTATGTGTTCGCCGCGCTGCACGCTTGGGGCGAGGAGCGCTGGTCGAT
>CAYXWB010000087.1:0-16833 GCA_964468515.1 uncultured Bradymonadales bacterium
GCGTCGTCTCCACCAAGCTGCTCACACAAGGCTTCGGCATGGAGGGCCCCGACTCCCTAGAAGATGGCGTGCAGACCTCGCTCTATCTGGCCACCTCCCAGGAGGTCGCGGGCATCACGGGCGCCTATTTTGTGCGCAAGCGCCAAGCCCCCATGAGCCAGCTCGCCAGCGATGACGCCCTGTGTGATGACTTCTATGAGCTGAGCGCCAAGCTCACTGGCGTCACCCCGCTGGCGCGCCTGAGCGCCTGAGCTGCCAACCCCTGGCGCTGCAAGCGCCACGCTCGCTTGGACGATCCCTGCTTAGGATCTGGCGATGCGAGGCACCGCGCGGGAGGTTGTGCGTGAGCGAGGCGACTTGAGCGCGCGCCGCATCGCTTAAAAGTGGGGGAAGGCACGAGCAGCCATTGTGCCTGACTGGGGCGGTTCGAAGCGCCAAAGCGAACAGAAGCTCGCTTCTACAGGGCGGTCGCGCATGGGCGTTTCTTTTATATTCCACGATAGATCGCTCGAATTAGACCTCCCCAAGCGCGCCTCAACGCCGCTCACATGCGCTCGTTCACGCGCGCGATGATCGAGGCCCGATCTTTGAAGACCTCGTCGGGTGTGTGGGGCTGCGCTACCTTACACCCCATAGACCCGCGCACCCATGAGTGCGCGAGCGAGGCGCGCGGTCTGTTGGTCAAGGCGTGACATCCTCCTCCCCCACATCAGCCCGCGAGGTGAGTGATGCGTCGATGGCGTGTAGCGTCCAGCTTGATCTTGTCGATCACCTATCATCCCCCCACACAACACGTTGAGCTTGAGCTGCACGATGGATCTATCGTGCGCCACAGCCACGTCAGCCCCGCGCTGCTCGCGCAGTGGCGTCAGGCCGAGTCCAAGGGCAAGTTCTACCTCACCCAAATACGCGATCGCTGCCCGCGCGAGCTTGTGCGCGGCCCCGGAGGCCGTCAGCTTCGCGCCGCCTGAGCGCGCGCGCGCCACACCCACCAGCCGCGCAGCGCCGCAAACCACACGGACCCAGCGAGCACGTCCACGGCGTAGTGATAGCGCAGGTACATGGTGGACAGCACGAGGCCCGCGCTCACGGGTGATAGCTCAGATAACATGCGCTCATCAGCTCGCTCAGCCAAGGCCGCGTCAGCGCCTGCATCGCGATGGCAGGGGATTCCCCGAGCAGCCAGCGATCGGCCGAGAGCAAGGCGTCATCGCGCAAGGGGAGCTTGAGGGCGGGGGTGATCCACATGCCTCAGAAGCGCGCGCGTGGCTCCTCGATCGTCAGGGTCCAGGGATCTTACTCATGTCCCTGGTGGGTGCAGGGCGAAGCCCGCAAAGCGCATCCGCCCTGAGCCACGCTCATACACCAAAAAAACAGCCCTCCCCCTCACTCCCCTCCTCACGCGGCACGATACGTGCCGCAGCAGCGGCCATAGTCTCACTCGAACGCGGCGCCGCGCCCACCCTCCAAAAACTTTTGGACAAACACGCGGGCCGACCGCTTCGCGGAGGTTAGCCCCTCCCCGCACACCACAGACACGCGCTCGCACACATCAACCTCAGGAGACGCGCCATGAACATGCCCTTACAGGTGATCTCGATCGACAAGTCCAGCCCCGATCGCGCGGCGCAGAGCATCCAGAAGGGGCTCAGCTCTTTGCTCAAGGCGAAGGATGTCCACCCTGACAACCTCAAGATCGGGGCCGCGCAGATCCGTCAAGCGATCCAGGAGATGCCCGAGCTGGCCGACAAGTTCGCGAAGATCGGCGCCAGCCTCTCCGCCGAGATCAAGGAGGGCAACACCGCGCAGCTCACGCAGCTGTTAACCCTCATCGACAATGACGAGCTGAAGCGCCACCTGATCAGCGAGCAGTACAGCGCGCAGAAGGCTGAGTCGCGCCACGGCTGGACCTTCATGGGCGTCATCTCAACCGTGCTGATTGGTTGTCTCACGCTGGTCATCACTGTGTTTCTGGGCCGAGACAGGCGGAGCATGGTGGAGAAGATCTTCGGGCGAAGGTGACTAAGCTGCGCGCGCTCCACGCCCGCAGGTGCGCGCATGCGAAATGACGCGACGCGCAGCGGCACGTCGTGCATACTGGCGTCTCACCTCCCATTCATCACGGCCAGCGACACGCGCGATGCGACGGCGCGCACCACCTCGCCACCCTCTCAGTCTAGGAGCACGCCCTGATGAGCGACGCCACGCAGAGCACCTTAGCCGACAAGATCGCGGGCGCCTTAGAGGGCGCGTTTGACAGCGTCTCGTTAACGCGCCGCGCGCACTTTGAGGCCAACCCTACCAAGCGCCCGCAGGCCGCAGACATTGAGCGCATCATCAGCTCGTATGCGAACACGAACGCGCTCATCGCGGGCGGCGCGAACATGATCCCAGGGCCATGGGGGATGTTAGCGGTGGTGCCCGAGCTGGTCGGGATCATCAGAAATCAGATCCAGATGATCTATGATATTGGCGTGGCGCATGGCCAGGAGGCGCACCTCGACAGCAAGTTCTTGCTGGCGATCTTCTCGGCGGTGATGGGCGGCGGCGCGATCAGCTTGGCCACTGTCAAAGGCTCGCAGCTGCTGGTGAAGCGCGCGTCTTTGCGGGTGATCCAGAAGATCATCGTGTGGCTCGGCGGCAAGATCACGCAGCGCGTGCTCAAGCAGCTCATCGCCAAGTGGCTGCCCGTGGTGGGCGCGGCGAGCATGGCGCTGTGGGCGCGCCAGAGCACGATGAGCATGGGTCAAAAGGCCGCTGAGATGCTCAAGCATGAGGTGCGCTTTAGCGATGAGGAGGTCGGGGAGGATGAGCTCCCCGGCTGAGCGCGCATGATGCGGCGCGCGGCGCGCTTTACGGACTCCCGCCAGGGCGCACCCTCTGCTACAGTGCGCGTATGTCGCGCCGCATCAATCCCCTCGCCAGGAGCAGCCGTGATGACCACCGAAGACTCTCGCCGCAACCAGCGCCGCTCGCCGCGCGTGCCCCACGAGCTGGCCGTCACGCTGCAGTTCCCCAACGGGCCTCAGCATCACTTCACGCAGAACATCTCGTATCAGGGGATCTTCATCGTGTGTGACGCGCCGCTGCCTCTGCGCAAGCTGGTGCGCTTCACCGCGAACCTTGGCGATGACGAGCCGACGCAGCTGTTGGGCATGGTGGCCCATCACATCAGCCAAGCTGACGGCATGGAGCATGGCACCGATCCTGGCATGGGGATCGCCTTGTTCAGCGTGGGGCCTGAGGGCCACGCGCGCTGGTGTCAGTTCGTGCGCGATCGCTACGAGCACAACCCCAAGGCGCTCACGCAGGTGCGCCAGCGCGAGCTGCCGCATGTGCGCGTCCACGCCCCAGGCGTCGAGGAGCTGCGCCAGTTCGCGCTCGCGCAGGTCGCCCAAGGTGAGGTCTTCTTGTACAGCGCCGAGGTTCACCCGGTCGGCACGCGCGTGTGGTTTGAGACGAATCACCCCGACACCAAGAAGCCTTTTCGGATCGAGGCGACCGTCACGGAGGCCGTCGAGGCGCCGCGCCAGAGCCGAGGCGTGCGCTTGGCCTTTGATGACGCCCAGGCCACCAGTCAAGCGCTCGCCAACTTCGCCCAAGCTGGCGAGCAGGGTTAAACCCTGCGCGCTAGCGCCGCGACAAGCGTCAGGCGCGACACCTCTAAGCAAGGCGTCGCGCCTGACCTGCTTTCAACCTCAAGGATGAGGAGCCCTCGCCATGACCGCGTCTGCACCACGCCCCTTCCCTGCCCTGCCCCCCACCGTCCACAAGATCCACATCATCGGCGTCTGCGGCACCGCCATGGGCAGCCTCGCCGCGATGCTCAAGGCGCGCGGCTATGACGTGCGCGGCAGCGACGCGGCCGCCTATCCGCCCATGAGCGACTGGCTGGCCGAGCGCGACATCGCGCTGATGATGGGCTACGCCGAGTCGAACCTCGACTGGGGGCCTGATCTGGTGGTGGTCGGCAACGTCAGCCGCAGCACCTACGCCGACGCAGTGGCCACCCGCGAGCGCGGCATCCCGTACCTGAGCTTGCCCGAGGCGCTGCGCCACTTCTTCATGCGTCAGACGCGCAACCTCGTGCTCACGGGCACCCACGGCAAGACCACCACGACCAGCATGCTGGCCTGGATCTTATTGTGCGCCAGACACGATCCTTCCTTCATGGTGGGCGGCATCACGGGCAACCTGAAGACCAACTTCCGGCTCGGCGATGGCGAGGCGTTCGTGATCGAGGGCGACGAGTACGACACCGCGTATTTCGACAAGGTGCCTAAGTTCTGGCACTACGCGCCGTATCGGGCGACGATCAACAACATCGAGTATGACCACGCGGACATCTACCCCGACCTGGAGAGCGTGGAGCATGTGTTCCGAGTGCTGGCGTCGATGGTGCCGGCCGACGGGACGCTGTGGGTCAACGGCGATGATCCGCGCGCGATGGCGGTGAGCGAGGGCGCGCAGGCGACGCGTCACACCTTCGGGTTAGGTGAGCACAACACGCTGCGCGCGGTCAAGGTGCGGCCCGATGGCGCCGACACGCTGATCGAGGTGGCGCGCGATGGCGAGCCGCTTGGCGAGCTGCGGCTGCCCGCGTTCGGTGAGTTCAACGTGCGCAACGTGCTGGGCGCGCTGGCGATCGCGATGGATGAGGGGGTGAGCTTTGAGGACGCGCGCGCGGCCATCGCCACGTTTGAGCGCGTCAAGAAGCGCCAGGAGCTCATCGGAGAGGCCGATGGTGTGCTGATCTTCGATGACTTCGGCCACCACCCCACAGCGGTCGAGGTCACGCTGCGCGCGCTGCGCGCGCAGTTTGAGGGGCGCAAGCTGTGGGCGATCTTTGAGGCCAAGAGCAACACCTCGCGCAGGCGCGTCTTCCAAGCGGACTACCCGCGCGCGCTGGCACAGGCGGACGAGGTGATCTTGGCGCGATCGTGGGAGAAGCAGGACGGCTTAAAGCCCGAGGAGCTGCTGGATCTAGGACAGCTCGTGGCCGACATCCAGGCGCGTGGGCCGCACACGCAGGTGATCCCCGAGGTGGATGACATCGTGGCGTATGTCGCCGCACACGCGCGCCCAGGCGACGTGGTGGTGGGGATGTCTGGCTCAGCGTTTGATGGGCTGCATCGCAAGCTGTTAGCCGCATTACAGGCGCGCGAGGGTTGAGACACCGCGCCTTGCGCTCAAGCGCCGCTCGTGTCAAGATGAGCGAGCTAAGATTAAGCGCAGCCCCGCGAAGTGAGCGGTATAAGTTCGAGCCTTGAGGCGTCTCATGATCGCGACCTCCCCTGACCCCCCAACCTCCATGCAGCGACGACGACTCGAAGAACATCTCACGGCGCTTGGCCTCAATCGGCAAGCGCCGCCTGATGCGGCGACATGGCCCGCGCTGCTCGCTCGCCTTGAAGCAGACACGCTCGATGAGCAGCTCTTGCAACGCGAGCGCTACCTCGAAGCGGTGGTCGAGATGCAGGCGCTGCTGCTGACGGCGAGCGATGAGCAGCTGGGGGCGTTCAACGCCGCGCTGGCGCCGCTGGGGGTGGCCGCTGGCGCGTCGCGCGTCTACCTGTTCGAGAATCATCGCGACGCGCAAGGCAGGTTGCTGCTGAGCCAGCGCGCAGAGTGGTGTGCGCCGGGGATCTCGCCAGAGATCGACAACCCCGATCTGCAGAACCTCCCCTACGACGAGTTTGTCCCGCGCTGGTACGACATGCTGTCACAGCGGCGCGCTGTAGAGGGCGTCGTGCGCGACTTCCCCGAGGGAGAGCGTAACATCTTGGAGATGCAGGGCGTCTTGGCGGTCCTCGTCCTCCCGATGTTCGTGGAGGGCGAGTTTATCGGGTTCATCGGCTTTGACAACTGCCGCGATGAGCAGCCCTGGAGCGCGCTAGAGGCCAACCTGCTGTCGGCCGCCGCCTCGAACATCGCGCTGATCATGGAGCAGCGTCGCGCCCAGCGCCGCCTGCGCGTGGCGCTGCACGATGGGGAGCTCGCGCGCGACCGCGCGCTTGAGGCGAGCCGCGCCAAGAGCGTCTTCTTGGCCAAGATCAGCCATGAGCTGCGCACGCCGCTCAACGCCATCATCGGCTACTCGGAGATCCTGATGGAGGCGAGCGACGAGCTTGACGAGGAGCAACGCCAAGCCGACCTCGCCCGCATCCTCGCCTCAGGTCGCCACCTGCTCTCCGTCATCAATGATCTGCTCGATGTGTCACGCGCTGAGGCGCAGAAGCTCACGCTCTCGCCCGACACCTTCGCCTTGGAGGAGCTTGTCCAGGAGGTCATGGCCGTGATGCCCAACCTCGTGCGCCGCCATAACAACCGCTTTCATTGCGTCCTGCCCACCGCGCCCGGGATGCTCTACAGCGATCGTACCCGCTTGCACCAGGTGCTGCTCAACCTGCTGTCCAACGCCTGCAAGTACACCCGCGGTGGTGACGTCACGCTCACCTTAGAGGCCGACGACGAGGCCATCACGTTTCACATCGATGACACAGGTATTGGCATTGAGCCCGATCAGCTTGAGCACATCTTTGACGCGTTCGCCCAAGCCGACAACTCCTCCACGCGCGCTTATGAGGGCACGGGCTTGGGGCTGACGATCTGCAAGCACCTGTGCGAGCTGCTCGGCGCCGAGCTGCGCGTCGCCTCGACCCTTGGCCGTGGCTCGCGCTTCTCCCTGACGCTGCCTCGGCGCCTGAGCGTCTGAGCGCATCCAGGATTGATTCTTGAGGGGTTCTTCGCTAGGACTTATCCCGGCCTAGGGCTCCGTCAGCTTCGACCCATCACCCCGAAAGAAGACGCCATGATCACTCGCCAGACCCTCGCACTCGTCGCCCTGCTGTCACTCTCACTCGCCGCCTGTGGTGGTGATGGCGATGACAACGGGAACACCACCCCAGACACCACGAACACGAACAACACCACGAACACGAACAACACCACCAATACGAACAACACCACGAACACGAACAACACCACGAACACGAACAACACGACGAGCACCGCCCCGCCTGAGGGACCGATCGCCATCACGGTCGTCAACCAAGAGGCGTATTATGACGATGAAGACCCTGATGACATCAGCCGCTTCCTGCATGTCGATGATGATGCAAACTACTTCTTTAGTATCGAGCATTATGAGGGGTTAGGCGCGCCCGTCGCCCCTGGCACGTACACGATCACCGAAGAAGAGGCAGACTATGCAGATTGCGCCTTCTGCATTCAGCTCTTGACGGATTGCCCCGCAGACCCTGAGCTCCCTTGCGACAAGCTGCTGATGCCGGTCGCAGGCCAAGGCAACTACACCCTCACCGCCGTGGGCGTGGCGGGGGAGCAGTTCAGCGGCAGCCTCAACAACGTGGTCTTCCAGGAGGTCACGATCGATGAAGACTACGTGACGACGCCCGTGGCTGGCGGCCTGCGCGTCACGGTCAGCACGATGGCCTGGGATGCGACGCTAGAGACGTTCGACTGATCATCACGCGTCGCCTGCTGGGCTAACACGCCAAGAAAACTCGCCCCTGCGGCGAGTTTTTTTGCGTCTGGACGCAACATATCGGGCGGTTGGCGCGATAACCTCTCCAAGACGCGCGCTTGAGCAGCTCGAGCGCGCGCCCCCATCACACAACCTGGGAGGACTCGTCATGAGACGATCACGATACTTGTGCGCCGTCGCTGGCGTCGCGCTGTTGAGCGCTCACGTCACAGGCTGCGCGCCCTCAGGCGCGCTGGCTGCGGCGCTCACGCCCACGCTGGAGGTTGAGCTTCGCCACCATGAGCTGCGCGTTGACGGCGCGCAGCGCGCGGCGGCCACCTCTGGGCAGCTCGCACATCAGGACCTGCGCGTGCTGGCGAGCTGGGATCTGCTGGCGCTGTGGCGAGGGAGGCGGCCATGAGGTGGCTCATCACCCTGTCCCTGTGGCTCCTCGCCGCGCCGCTGCAGGCGCAGACGCTTGAGGCGCTGGTGCACACAAGCCCGCGTTGTCCGAGCGTGCAGAAGGTCCAGCGCGAGGCGCTGCGCCACCATCACCTGGATGGTCCTGTCGATCCTTGGACCGGGCGCGCGCGCTGGTCCAACGCCATCCCTCAGCTCGACGCCGAGGTCCGCTGGCTCGATCAGCACGATGATCGCGCTGACTACCGCGAGGATCTGGGGACGGGCGCCCCGGGCGTCGGCCTGCTCGCGCCGGATGATATTCGCCAGCAGTTTGTCAGCGGCTCGCGCACGCAGCGCGTGTGGCGGCTACGCGCCCGCGTGGAGCTTGGCAAGCTGCTGTTTGATCCGCGCGAGGTGCAGATCGCCGCCCAGACGCGCCAGCTCGTCAAGGCCCGCCAAGAAGTGCTCCACGAGGTCACGCGCCGCTATCACGCGCGCATGAAACATCAGCTCCAGCTCGCCATCACCAGCCCCGACGACATTGAGGTCGCGCTGAAGCTGTGGATCGCGCTGCAAGAAGACACCGCCATGCTCGACGCCCTCACCGGGGGCTGGTTCACCCAACAACGCTGCCACGAGGTTCAGCCATGATACGCTCCGCTCTAGCGCCCCTGTTCTTGCTCATCACCTGTCTTGGCGCGTGCGTCGTCGAGGAGGGCGCGCGCTGTCGCAGCAGCGCCGAGTGCGACGACCAGTCGCTGTGTCGCATGGGCGCCTGCACCCCACAAGCGCGCCCTGGCGATGCGAACGGTCCCAACGATCCGAGCGCGCCCGGCCAAGACCCGACCATGCCCCCTCATCATGATGGCGCGCTTGATGCAGCCCCCCACGCGGGCGTCGGGCAGCCGCCCGGACAGGCGCCGCAGGCGCCTTCGCCCGAGGAGGACGCGGCCCCAGCCGCGCCCGACGAGGGCGACGCCGAAGTCGCGCAAGCTGCACCTGAGGTCGTCGCGGATGACTCCCCCTGCGCCACCCGCGTGCGCCCCAGAGCTGGCGATCTGGTCATCAATGAGGCGCTGATGGCCGTGCCCGCAGGTCTAGATGGCGACGCCAACGGCGATGGCGTGCGCGACGCCTACGCGGATGAGTTCGTGGAGCTGGTCAACCGCAGCGATGACGCGCTGGAGCTGGAGGGCGTGCAGGTGCTGAGCAAGGAGAGCGTCAAGCTCACCTTCGCGCAGCGCTGCTTGGCGTCGGGCCACGCCATCGTGGTCTTTGGCGGCCCGCGCGATGTGATCCACGCCCCCATCGCCGGCACCGAGGTGGTGACCGCGCCCTCGCGCCTGAGCTTCAGCAACAGCGGCGGCAGCATCACGCTGCGCGACGCGCTGGGGCGCGAGCTGTTCATCTTCAGCTACGGTCAGGTCAAGGCGCACGCCTATGTCCTGTGGCCGGAGCTGACGGGCGACGCGCTCGTGCCTCACCCGGAGGTCAGCGCTGGCGCGCTGTTCAGCCCTGGCACCTGCGTCGATGGCGCGCCGCTTGCGTCGGGCTGCGTGGCACCTGAGCCTGAGGCGTTCGAGCCCGAATGACAAGGTGCCAGACGTGATGAGGCGCCCAGTGATAAATCACTGGGCGCCTCATCATGGGCGTTGAAGCTCGCTCACGCGCTTCGCGCGCTCACTCTATACGCTCGCTCACGCGCTGACGCGCGCTCGCTCAACGCGCGCTCAGAAGCCATAACCGACGTTCAACCCGAGCACATGCGCGGAGGTGTTGTAAGTGCCCGGCAGAGCGTTAGACGTGACCTCACGCTCCAAGGCGTGCACGTACTGGTAGCCCAGATCGGCGCGCAGCGTAAACGGCAGGTTAAAGCCCAAGCCGCCCGCGATGGCGATCCGGTTGTTGTCCGGCAGCGATGGGGCGAGGGTCTGCTCAGGCACGGGGGTCATGTCGTACACGAGGCCCAGGCGCACGCTCAGCAGCTCGTTGACGTCATACTGCGCCCCCAAGCGGAACGCCATCGCGTCATTCCAGTCCGCGGGAATCGTGGTCGTGGGCGGGTTCGTCTCGCCAGGGCGCGTGGAATCACACGTCGCCGCCCCCGCGGGACAATCGCGCGAGAACTGAAGCTCCACCTTGTCGTAGTCCGACCACGTGGTGAAGTTGACGTCCGCGCCGATGAACAGCTGCTCGGAGATCTTGTAGCCGATGCCCAGCGTGACCGCGTGCGGGATGTTGATCGTGGTGGAGATGTCCTGGTCCACGAAGGTGGACTCAAACGGCGTGCCCTCCTCGCCGGAGAAGTTCGCGCGACCGGTGTAGTTGATGGACGAGCCGCTGCGAAAGTTCAAGCCGATGGACAGCGCCTGAGAGGCCTTGTACATGGCCGAGGCGGTCACGCCAAAGCCCGTGCCATTGCCGCCCAAGTGAGCGGTGACCTCGGTGTCATCGCGCAAGATGGTCTTGCGCTTGAGCTCCACCGAGGAGGCGAAGATCTGCACGCCGATGGCGAACGACAGATCGAGCATCGGCAGCCGATACGCCACGTTGGGGTTGACGTTGAGGGTCTGCAGCTGCTGCGTGATGACCGCGCCGCGCCCCTCCCAGTCATCATCCCAGGTGATGCCGAGGCCGTAAGGCAGGGTGACGCCGAGACCGACCGCGAAGCCAGTGTCGAGGATGGGCGCCGCGATGTGGAGGTTAGGCGGCGGAAAGAGCGCGCGCTCGGTGGAGGTCGTCTCACCATTGGCGTTGGTGTAAGACGAGGTGGGCAGCAGGTTGGTGTTGCCCACGTAGAGGTTGAACCCCTCGCTAAACGCCATGTTTGCAGGGTTATAGAAGTTCGCGTTGGGCTCATCGGGGTTCCCCGTGCCCACGGAGCCCATGCCATTGGCGGTGGCGCTCTGGCTCATGTTCTGGAAGCCAGCCGCGTGGCCCTCTTGGGCGCCTGCGAGCAGGGTGGTGCAGGCCGCCAACGCGGCCGCAGGGAGCAGGATGCGTCGCATCATAAGGAGACTCCTAGCCAGATGAGCCGCCGACGTCTCGCGTCGGCGGCCTCATGTGCGTGTTGGCGGTGATCAGTTAGTGAGACAAGCGGGCGCTTGCAGGTTCGCCGGCAAGGTCGGCGTGTTGGAGGATGACTCAAGCCCGCTGGAGAGCCACTGCACGATCTGAGCGCGACCGCAGCGCTGCGCGGCGAGCTCCTCGGGGCTGGACGCGTTGCTGATGAAGCTGTGAGGCGCCTCGAAGGTGGTGTTCATCAGCGACACGCCCATCGTCTCGGCCAGCTGGATGGTGCCACGATTGGGGGTGGTCTGATCGTCGAGCGCCATCTGAATCAAGACCCGGGCTGCGGGCACGCGGGTCGGTGAGTCGACGCCGCCGACGACGTTGTACATGCCATCAGCCGGGCTATAGCTGAGCACCTCCAGCGTGTTGGAGGTGATGTAAGGGGCGAGCGCGGCAGGATCGACAGGATCGAGCAGCCACTGCAAGAACGACAGCGCCTGCTCAAACAAGAAGCTGCCGCGCATGATCCCCGCGCCCGACAGGATCGGCAGCAGCCCCGCGCCGACGCTTGACGGCTCGGACAGGTAATACGACAGCTGACCCGGCGGCACGTTGAGCGCGGCCACGCGGACATCAGGATCGATCGTCACGAACAGCTGGCCCACGGCGGCGCCGAGGCTGATGCCCGCGAAGCCGACGTTGGTGGAGAAGGTGCCCGCGCCGCTGTCCACGACCGCGTTGAGCCCGCTCGCCTTGATGATGCGCGTGAGCGCGGAGGTGTCGATCGCGCCTTGCGCGAAGTTATTCTTGGAGGCGATCAGATCCCCTGACACAAACGTCGCGCCACTGGTCGCGGGCTTCACCTCGGGGTGCAAGCTCGCCTCACCCGGGGTGCGACCGCCGTGCTGCGGCAGGTCCATCACGACCGTGGCCAAGCAGGAGCCGGGCGCGGCCAGCTCGTTGGCGAGCGCATGGGCGGCGTCAGCGCGCCAGCTCCCCAAGCCGTGATGCAAGATCGTCACGTTGAAGGGCTTGGCGCAGTCGCCCTGCTCCTTGGGCACGAACACGGAGAAGCCGACGGGGTTGAGCGTGATGTCGTCGTAAGGCAGCGGCTGCCTGTCCATGCCATAGAGGCTGACCGAGTCAAACTCAGCGGTCCACTGGATCTCCGCGATGTTCGAGTAATCACGCGCCTGACCACCGGCGAACGGGCCATTGTAGGCGGCGCCGGGGTCATCCACGCGCTGCTGCGTCGCGGCGCGACGCGCGCTGCTCGGCGCGTCGGCGTTGAGCCGCGCCATCGCGCGAGCGCGCGCCTCTTGCAGCGGACGCGCGACATCATCGGTGTTGAACACGAACGCCACAGCCACGTCCTCACGGCGATCGCCCGTGACAAGCGGCAGGCTCGTGAACAAGCGCGCATAGGCCAAGCGCAGCTGCTCAAGCTGACCCGCGCTGCCATTATCGAGCTGCGCCACGAGGCTGTTTCCATCCGCGTCAATCAGCGGCGCGGGGCTCGACAGGAAGACAAACGGCGCGGTCGGCTTGAGCGACAGCCCGTTGACGCCCTTGATGCGATTGGTCACCACGCCCGCGTACTGGGTGGCGCGATCATCCTCATCAGCCGCGTAATGGCGGCTGCGCAGCAGCGGCTTGGGGAACCTGAAGAAGAGCTTGTTCAGCTCGGGCTGGTAATCGAGCACCAGCTCCTCCTCAGGCGCGAGCAGCGAAGGCGCAGGCGCTGAGGGGAAGGGGCTGGCGGTCAGCGCCATCGCGACGCTGTGCGCATCTTTCTGATCTGCTGATGGGATGACGCTGATCGTGTCAGGATCAAGCTCGCCCTGGATGGTCGCCCAGCCCGCGCCCAACACCGAGAACGCGCGGCGCGTGTTCAGCTCGTTCAAGATCGCCAGCAGCAGCCCATCGGCACCAGCGGTCGGCAGTGAGACTGTGCCCGAGGCCGCCAAGATGGCGTTGGGGAACGGGATGTCACCCCCGGCAGGATCAAACACGATGAACGGGTCACGCCACGAGAACCAGGTCCAGGCGCTGGCGAGATCGGTGTGATCGAGCCCAGCGGCGGCCTCGATCTGGGTCATGACGGGGCCGAGCAGCCCCTGCACGCCCGCGACGGCCTGCGCGTTGGCGGGGTTGAGGCTGCTGACAGTGGGCTGACCCTGGTCATCGAGCACGGGGTGAGGCTGCATGGCGAGCAACAAGGCGGCGGGCGGCTGCAAGGGCAGGCCCGCGGTGTTGCGCGCTTCACGCGTCACGAAGGCGAAGTAGCTGGTGTCGAGCAGCAGGTCTGCCGCCGGCACGATCTTCACGCGCGCCGACGCGCTGCCGCTGCCCTCAATGACCGTGATCGACTCGACCTCCACGCGCTGCGGGCCTTGCTCGCTGACGCGCCACAGCTGCACGGTCTCCTCGGTGAGCGTCGCAGGATCGACGTCGCCCGTGATCGGCAGCTCAATGGGCACGCTGTTGGCGGGGTTAGGCCAGCCATGCAGGCTGTCGAGGTACTGCTCAAAGTAGATCTGCGCGTTGAAGTCTGCGGCGGGGCTGCCTGCGGCGCGCCACGCGGACAGGTTCGGCAGGCCTGCGGCCGGGAACGTGCCGTCGCTCTCAAGCGCCAGCGTGTTCGGCAGCGGCAGCGTGCCTGTGGTGGGATCGAGCACCGTGAACGCGTTGCGCGCGGTGGTCCAGGTGAAGGCGACCGCGATGTCCTTACGATCGAGGCCCTCCTCCTTATAATAGTTCGAGATCGGCAGCAGCAGGTCGCGCACGCCCTCCAGGCTCTTGGCCGTCTCAGGGCTGTTGCGCAGCTCAGGCAGCGTGATGGTGCCATCCTCGGTGACGATGGGGCCATCGTTGAGCGCCAGATAGATCGCCTGCGGCGCTAGGATCGTGTCGCCCTTGTCGTCGCGCACGTTCGTGGTCATCGTCACCGCGTAGCGCGTCCCCAAGCTCAGCGGCGCCGCAGGCACCACCGTCACGCGCGAGCCTGCGCCCTCCTCACGGTACAGCGGCGCGGCCTGCTCAAGCTCTGTGAGCGCGCCATCAGCCTCCACGCGGAACAGCTTGATCTGCCCCTCCAGCGAGGCCACGTTGAGCTTGCCGTTGAACGGGATCTCGATCGCCTGCTCGGGCAGCCAGCCATACAGGTTGGTCAGCCAGCGCGCGAACTCACCTGCGGCGCTCTCCTCATTGATCTGCGCCAGATCCGGCAGCGTGCCCTGGGTGGGCCCGCTCGAATCTAGCGCCGCGTCATTGGGCAGCGGGATCGTCGCGGTGGTGGGATCGAAGATGGGCGAGACGCGCTCGGGCGGCGCGGGCTGCTCAGCGATGTCGGGCGCGCAAGCTGCGGCGCCGAGCGTGCCAAAGAGCAGCGCGGCGAACAGCGCCCGCGCGGGGCTGCGCTCAGATCGTGGTTGGAACATGCGTACACCTGCCTTGAGACAAAGGGCGTCTGCGCGATCGCAGACATCCGTGGTGGAGCCACAGGGGCGCCGCGCGACTGACGCGCGGCACAGCTTCAGCTTCGCGTGAGGGGAGGACTTGCGCTTAACCCGCGCCCTGATCGGCGCGCCACGATGGCCTGACCCTCGCGCGCTGAATCGGTCGCATTATCATAGTGCAACTGCGCGCAGACTCAAGCGCAGCGACAGATGACACAGCCGTTGCGCCTCACAAAGAGGTCCATGGCGAGCACATCTGACACACAGCAGCATCCTCACCCTGCTGACGCGAGCCTCCCATGACAGGCATCGAATCGTCCACAACATCAAGAAAGCGCGGCGCAACGACGCCCGCTGCGCGCTCGTCGCCGCCGCCCTCATGGCGCCCGCGCGATGGCGCACCACCCTGCGCGCTTGCCACGAGGTCGCGCCAAATGATAAGAGGTGGCATCGCGCACAGCCGCTCGTCGCGACAGACCTCAGATGTGTCATGTGACACCTCGTGACGCGTCGCCCCCCACCCGCTCAAGCTACCCTCTCAATCGCAAGGAGCAGACCGCATGGCTCAAGCTGATACATGCACGATCGGTCCAGGTGTGACCATCAACGGCCGCCTCACTGGCGACGCCCCCGTCTCTGTCCTCGGCCGCGTCGAGGGCACGATCACCCTGCAGAACCACCTCAGCGTCGAGGAGGGCGGCCAGGTCGTCGCCGAGGTTGAGGCCCAGTTCCTCACCGTGCGCGGCGCGCTCAGCGGTGATGTCGTCGTGCATCAGGTCGTCACCCTCCAAGCTGGCAGCGTCGTCACGGGTAACATCCGCGCGCCACGCATCATCATTGAGGAGGGCGCGCGCTTTAAGGGTAACATCGACATGGACGTCCAGGCAGGCTGAGCCTCGCCCACACTCCCCCTCGCAAGGAGCCTCATCATGGCGCAGACCATCATCAGCCAAGGCATCATCATCGACGGTGAGATCTCCGGTCAGGAGCCCGTCATCATCGAGGGCACTGTGAAGGGCCGCGTCACGCTTGACGCCGCTGTCACCGTCGCCCCCCAAGGCATCGTCGAGGCGGATCTGGAGGTCACCTCCATTCAGATCAGCGGCGCCCTCACGGGCAACGTCGTCGCCAGCGAGCGCGTCGAGCTGACCCAAGAAGGTCGCGTCGTCGGGGATCTGCGCTCGCCGCGTATCCTCATCGCTGATGGCGCTGGCTTCAAGGGCCACATTGATATGGATATGGGCTGAACACCATGACGGACGCCACTCGGATCGGACCCCTAACGCATGTGCGGGGCACACTACGCGGTGACGCGCCCCTCATCGTCGAGGGCGTCATCGAGGGTGATGTCGTGCTTGAGGCGACCCTCACGCTCGCCACAGGCGGCCGCATTGAGGGCAACGTCTCCGCCCAACAGGTGCTCATCCTCGGTCAGCTCTCAGGCACCATCCAAGCCTCTCAGCTGATCGCGCTGGCGCCTAGCGCCCGCGTCACCGCCTCGCTGCAAGCCCCCCTCATCCGCGTGGATGACGGCGCCCAGCTGCGCGGTGAGATCATCATGGACCTCGACGCGCAGCCGCTCGCGGCTGCGCGTCCTGCCCAGACCTCGCAGACCACCCAGGCCTCACAGCCCGCGCGCGACAGCGCGCCTGGGGCGCGGCCCGCTGCGTTCGCAGCGGCCGCGTCTTCGCCTGCGCGCTCCACGCCCCCTGTGACCGCCACAGCGACGCCGCGTCAGCCCTCGCCGCCGCACACGCCCACCACGCCCGCGACCCCCACGGTCAGCGCTGCGCGTCCGTCTGCCACGGTCGCGACCACCGTGGCGCAACCACCTCCTGCCCCCACCGCGCCGCCCGCGCGCGCCACGCCGACGCCTGCTCCTGAGGTGGAGGTCGTGGAGGTCGTGGAGACCTCCGAGCCAGAGGCGCAAGCGCTCACACAGCCAGCCCCCGCTGCCTCACTGGTCGCGACAACGCGCGAGCAGGATGCCGCCCCTGCGGCTCCCCATGCGGGTGAGGACGCCGCTGACGCGACGCCTGAGCCGCCTGCCTCGATCGCGCAGCCCCCTGAGGCCGCGCCTGAGCCCGCGCCCCAGGCCCCTGCCGAGCCAGACGCCGCTGACGCGACGCCACCTGCGCCCGACGATGCACCTGATGAAGCGCCCGACAGCGAGCCTGAGGAAGAGGACAAGGAGGGCGGCCCCTCGCCAGGCCTCGACCACCTCGACCCCGCGCTGCTAGCCAAGTATCAGGACTACACCGTCAAGGAGCTGCGCGAGGAGCTGCGGCGTATGGACCTGCCCGTCAGCGGCAGCAAAGACGAGCTGATCGAGCGCTTGGTGCTCGGACCCGAAGACTTCTGAGCGTGGAGGGCGCGGCACGCCCGCGCGGGCCCCGCCCGCCACGCGTGTTAGCCCCCGGAGCAAACCCAATGCCTTGGGAAGCCGCAGACCACGACGCGCAGATCGCCCTGCTGCGC
>CAYXWB010000088.1:0-16682 GCA_964468515.1 uncultured Bradymonadales bacterium
TCGCTCAAGAACATTTCATCGCGATCAAGCGCGCTTATGCGCAGCTTCAGCAGCTCGAAGGCGAGGAGACGGTGCCGGAGCCGCCGCGCCAAGAGGATGGCACAAGCTCCGCGCCTGGCCCCTCGCGCCAAGAAGTGCTGGAGCGGCTCAAGGCGCGCAAGCCCTCCCTGGCGCATTATAACCTCGCAGGCTTGAGCCAAGCCAGCGATGTGATCGAGCCCGCCACGATCTCCACGCGCTCGTTGATGCACACGGAGCCTCCGCTGGCTGACGACGCGGCCTCCAACCCTGTGCCTCAAGCGCAGCGGCGCGCGCTGCTCGACAAGCTCGCCAACAAGCGCCCCCCCGCGCCTGCTGCGGCTGTGGCGCCTCAAACCCATAACCCCGCGCTCTACGCCACCTTGCCCGGCGCGCGCCAAGCGACGCACGCCAGCTCGCCGGGGCTGAGCGCCTCCTTGGGCGCAGGCGCCACGCCCCCTGCACCAGCGCCACAGCCGCCTCAAGGGCCGCGCGATGCGAAGTCGCTGTTCAATGAGGGGTTTCAAGAGTTTAAGTTTCGTCGCTACGACCGCGCCATTGAGCCGCTGCGACAGGCCTATGAGGCTGATCCTGAGGATGGCCTGTATATGACCTTCTACGGTTACACCTTGTTCTTGCTCGACGCGGAGAAGAAGGCTGAGGCGGAGAAGATCTTGCGCAAGGCGATCGAGAAGCGTCACCGTCAAGCGCTGCCCGACGCGCACCTGTTCTTGGGCTACGTGCTCAAGACGACCTCACACAAGCGCGAGGAGGCGCTGCGCCATTTTCGCGCAGCCCTCCAGATCAACCCCTCGTGCCATGAGGCTGAGCGCGAGATCCGCTTGAGCGCGCGGCGCAAATCCGAGCAGAGCGACCCTCAAGATGTGGGCAACTTCCTCAGGAAGCTGTTTAAGAAGTGAGGGGGTCTGAGCGCGCGTGGCCATTTCCAATAGAAAAGATGACCCTGCCTCTCTAAACTGCTAAGACTTGAGCTGAGCAAGGATGCTGGGCCGCCCTCCTCACAGGGTCGCTCGGGCTGATCATTGTGCTCAGGTTGTCATCGCCTCGCGAACCGCGCTGGCTGCAGCTAGCGCCTGTGATAGAAGATCTTATGAGCAAGATTATCGGGATCGATCTGGGCACCACCAACTCCTGCGTCGCGGTCATTGAGGGCGGCGAGCCGCTGGTGTTGCCTAACAGCGAGGGCTCGCGCACGACGCCGTCGATCGTCGGGTTCACCGAGGGCGATGATCGCTTCGTGGGCCAGCAGGCCAAGCGCCAAGCCATCGTCAACCCCGAGCGCACGATCTACGACATCAAGCGGCTCATCGGGCAGAAGTATGGCTCCTCCATCGTGGGCCACTACCGCAAGACCCTGCCGTATCACATCGCCGAGCACACCAACGGTGATGCCTGGGTTGAGGTGAACAACCAGGCCTACAGCGCGCAAGAGATCTCCGCGATGATCCTGCGCAAGATGAAGCAGACGGCCGAAGACTACTTCGGTGAGGAGGTCACCGAGGCGGTGATCACCGTGCCCGCTTACTTCAACGACGCGCAGCGTCAAGCCACCAAGGACGCGGGCGTGATCGCGGGCCTCACCGTGCGCCGCATCATCAACGAGCCCACCGCCGCCGCGCTCGCTTACGGCTACAACAAAGAGCGCGACTCCAACCTGATCGTGTTCGATCTGGGCGGCGGCACGTTCGACGTGTCCGTGGTGAATTTGCGCGGCGGCGTCTTCGAGGTCGTGGCGACGTGCGGTGATAACACGCTCGGCGGCGAGGACTTCGATCGCGCCATCCTCGACTTCTTGCGCGAGCGCTTTCGCCAGGAGACGGGCATCGACGTGTCGCACGACAAGATGGCGCTGCAGCGGCTCAAGGAGGCCAGCGAGAACGCCAAGTGCGAGCTGTCCACGCTCACGGAGACGAACATCAACCTGCCCTTCTTAGCGGTCGATGATGCGGGCCCGCGCCACCTCTCGCTCACCTTGTCGCGCTCGCAGCTCAACGATCTGGTCTACGACCTCGTCGAGCGCTTGGAGAAGCCCTGCATGACCGCGCTGCAAGACGCGGGCATGTCGCGCGATAAGATCGATGACGTGCTGCTCGTCGGCGGCATGACCCGTATGCCGCTCGTGCAAGAGAAGGTCGAGGAGATCTTTGGCAAGAAGCCACACAAGGGCGTCAACCCCGATGAGGTCGTCGCCGCTGGCGCGGCCATCCAGTCGGGCATCTTGGGCGGTGAGGTCCGCGAGGTGATCCTGCTGGATGTGACCCCCATGAGCTTGGGGATTCGCGTGGCGGAGAACCGCTTCAGCACCATCATCCCCAAGAACACCTCGATCCCCACCCGCTCGGCCAAGAAGTTCACGACGACCGAGGACAACCAAGAGATCGTCACCATCGACGTGCTGCAAGGCGAGTCAGAGCGGGCCAGTGAGAACAAGCTGTTGGGCATGTTCCACCTCACCGGCATCGCCCCAGCCACGCGCGGCTCCACGCGCATCTCCGTCAGCTTTGAGATCGACACGGACGGCATCGTGAGCGTCTCCGCCATTGATGAGCGCACGCAGAAGAGCCACTCGATCAAGGTCGAGGGTTACTCCGGCCTGTCACGCGATGAGCTGGCGCGCGCGATCAACCGCCAGCGCTGAGATCAGCGCCATGATCAACGCGCGCCAGCGAGGCCGCCCCAGGTGACACCTGGGGCGGCCTCGCTGGCGTCGCGCTTGACATTGGCGCGCGCACAACCTCATGATGCCCCCGTCGAGCGGCGTCGCTCGCGCACACGAGCGCGAGCGTTGGGAACCCGGTGAGATCCCGGGGCGGACGCGCCACTGTATATCGTATGTCTCTGCTCATCTGGACCACGCTTGTGAGGCGCGGTCCGAGGCCACTGGCGAGCCGCGCGCGCGCGGCGCTGGGAAGGTGGAGCGTGAGGCGGCGCGATCTCCTGAGGAGATCGCGCGCACGATGAGTCAGGAGACCGGCCCTCGACCGCCGCGAGCACTTGCGCGTCGCGGCAGCTTCCACCCCTCGCGACTTGGGGGTGAGCGAGGGCGGCTTTGTCTTGTCGTGCGATCTCAATCACAGCCCAGCGCGCCTGCGCGCTGACCTGCTCGCTCGCGCTGCTCATCGCGGCGCGCGATGCGCGCGCGCAGGCGCGCGACGCCGAGGCAGACGCAGCCGATGAGGCGATCGTGCGCACGTCCGCATCGGCCAGTGGCGAGGTGGTGGAGGACGCTCGCCTCGCCTCGGGGTTTGTGTCGCGCGTGACACTTGAGGAGGCGGCAGATGAGGCGCTGGTGGACGCGCTTGAGCGCGCGCCGGGCGTACACGCCCGGCGCGTCTCAAGCTCAGGTCAAGAGGCGCAAGTGCAGGTGCGCGGCGGCACGCCGCGTCAGCTCATGGTCCTCATCAACGGCGTGCGCGTGCGCGTGCCTGAGGGGTTAGGCTTTGACGTGGGCAGCTTGGCCGCAGGGCCATTCGCCAGCGCGCAGGTCTATCGCGGCGTCGCGGGCGTGATCTATGGCGCGGGCGCGCTCACGGGGGCGATCGATCTGCGCACGCGCGCTGCGGACGAGGCGCCGTGGCGCGTCTGGGGCTTGGCCAGCGCGAGCAGCTTCGGCGGCCGCGCGCTGGGGAGCGCCGCGTCGCTGTCTGGCGAGCGCTTGAGCGCGCGCTTGGAGGTCGGCGCGCGCGCTGCGCGCGGTGATTTTCCCTTTATTGATCAACAAGGTGAGCGACATCTTCGGGTCAACAATGACCACGCGCGCCGCTACGCGGCGGCCACGATCCAGGCGGGCGCGCCGCAGGCGCGTCGCGGCGCGCTTGAGGCCGCGCTGTTGTGGGATCAGGGCGAGCGCGGGGTGAGCGGGCCGAGCGAGTTCCAGGAGCGCTTCTCGGCGGCGCGCTTGGAGGATCAGCGCATGATCAGCACGGCCTCATGGCGCAAGCGTGACGCTTGGTCCAGCGCGCGCAGCGCGCTGGACTTGGAGGCCAACGCAGGCGCGCAGTGGCGACGCGGGCGCTATCACAATCACGTGTCGCTGCTTGGCGGCGAGGGGTTTGAGAGCGTGTCGGACGCGTGGAGCGTGGAGGCGGCGATGAGCGCGAGCCTGTATCGCGGCGCGCACTTTGGGCGCGCCTCGGCGCAGGCGCGCTATGAGTCGTTCTCAAGCCAAGGCCAGGGCCAAGCGGGTGGCGATGTGCAGGCGACGCGGCGCACCATCGCGGCGGCGCTGAGCGATGAGTGGGCGCTTGTGCCACAGCGCTTGAGCCTGATAGGCGCGCTGCGGGCGGAGCTGCTCGATGATGGACGCGCGACGCAGCGGCCCCTCATGCCCGCGCTCGGTGCGCTGGTGGAGCTTGCGCCGTGGGCGCAGCTGCGCGCGAACGCCGCGCGCACGTTTCGCGCGCCTGACTTCGATGAGCTTTATCTCGAGACTGAGCTTGTGCGCGGCGATCCGACGCTGCGGCCTGAGACTGCCTGGGGCGGCGACGCGGGTGTGGTGTTGGGGCGCGCGCGCGGCGCGTGGTCGCTGGAGGCGGTGGTGTTCTGGCAGCGCCAGCAGGCGCTGATCTTGTTCGTGCCGATCAGCGCCTACACGCAGCAGGCGCGCAACATGGGCGATGGCGAGAGCCGAGGCGTGGAGGCGCGCGCGACGCTGCGCCCAGCGCGCCGCTTGCGGCTTGAGTCAGGCTACACCCTGACGGACGCCTTCTTGCGCGAGGCTGGCCGACCGCCGAGGCCCTATCAGCCGCGCCATCAAGCGCGCGCGCTCGTGCGCTGGGACTTGACAGGCGCGCCGTGGGCGGGCGCGCTCCCAGGGCTCGCGCTTGAGGCGGGGGCGACGTGGCGCGGCGCGATCACGCTGGACACGTTCGGCAGGCTCGAAAACCCCGGCTGGCTGAGCGTCGACGCGAGCGCGCGGGTCAGCCCTTGGCCATGGCTCACCGCGCGCGCGTCGCTGCACAACCTGCTGGACGAGCAGCGCGCGCTCGACAGCTTGCAGCGCCCGCTGCCTGGGCGCGCCTTCAGCTTCTCCCTCGCGCTCACGGGCGTCTCATCCACCACCCAGGAGATCGCCTCATGCGACGCGATGACCTCGACGACATGCATCGCCAACGCGCGCTGAACCTCATCATCACCCTCGCGATTATCGGCCTGTCATGCGCCTGCGGCGACGAGCTGCCGTCCGACGCAGGTGGCTGGAGGGGCGGACCTGCTGTGTGCGACGGTGGCGCGCGCGCGCCTTCGGCCACGCGCGCGCCTGTGCACGCGCTGCTCGGGCCGACGAGCAACGCGATCGTGCGCGCGGGCGCGCACGCGTTCATCGTGGAGAGCGGCTCGAACACCCTCAGCCGCCTCGACCTCGCCACTGGCGAGGTCGAGGCTGGGTTTCTCGACGTGGGCAACGAGCGCAACCCTTATGATGTGGCCGTCGATCTGGCGCGCGATGAGGTCGTCACGGCGAACTACCTCACCGGCAGCGTCACGATCGCGCGCGCCAGCACCGGGGAGGTGATCGAGGAGCTGCAAGACGCGCGGCTGCGCGGCCCCTCGGGCGTCGCCCTCACCGAGCGCGCGATCTATGTGGCGTGCGCCAACTACCTAGGGCCGCAGCAGGGCTACGGCGATGGCGAGGTGGTGGTGATCGACCGCGCCACACGCCAAGTCGTAGGCGTGATCGCGCTTGAGCAGCAGAACGCGCAGTTCGCGGTGACGCTCGACACCATCGCGGGGCCGCGCGTGGCGATCGTGAGCACCGGGGTGCTCGCGTTTGACGCGCAAGGCGCCCGCACGGCCAGCGATGGCGCGCTTGAGCTGTGGACCGAGGGGGAGGACTTGCTTCAGCCAGCGCGCGAGGTGCATGTGCTGCCTGCGCGTGAGGACGACCCGCGCGCTGGCGCGCCGGGTCGCCCCGTCATCACGCCCGATGGCGCGCACATCTATCTGGCTAGCGCCACCGCGCCGATACTGTTCAAGCTCGACGTGGCACAAGGCCGATGGCTCCATGACACTTCGACGCCGCTGCGCTTTGACACGCTGGAGGGCGACGCGCTGCACCACATCGCGATCGATGAGCGCGGCATCTTGTATGTGACGAGCTTCAACCGTGACGCGCTGTTCTTATATGACACGCGCTGTGACAGCGTGCTGTCTGGCCCACATGAGCTTGGCACGTCGCCCCAGCGGATCGAGGGGCCGCACGGGCTCGTGGTGAGCGACGCAGACGCGAGCGGCGCCCGCTCCGCTTATTATATCATGTCCTTGTCTCACACCTTGGGGCGCCTCTCGCTGGCCCCATGAACCCCACCAGGAGCGCCTGACGATGAGTGATGAGCAGACCTTTCATGAGCCCCAGCTCGCGATCAACCGCGTCTACACACGCAAGGGCGACAGCGGCACGACGCGGCTGGTCGGCGGCCAGCGGGTGCGCAAGGACAACGCCCGCATCGACGCTTACGGCACCATTGATGAGCTGAACGCGGTGATCGGGGTGGCGCGCGTCACCATCGCCGAGCAGCACCCCGAGCACGAGGGCTTGGGTGTGCTCAACACGACCTTGCTGCGCGTACAGCACGAGCTGTTCAACTTGGGCAGCATCCTGGCCACCCTGCCCGAGGACGTGGTCCCCCAGATGCCGCGCGTCACCCCGCGCGACATTGAGGCCTTAGAGCAGAGCATCGACGCGCACAACGAATCACTGGCACCGCTGCGCTCGTTCGTGCTGCCTGGCGGCACGCGCCTCAACGCGGAGCTGCACGTCGCGCGCACGGTGTGTCGGCGCGCCGAGCGCCTCCTGGTCCACATGAGCGAGCATGAGGCGATCGACGCCGACGCGCTAGCTTATGTCAACCGCCTCAGCGACGCGCTGTTTGTCTGGAGCCGCTACGCGTCGCACGCGGCCAGCGCGCCCGAGGTGCTGTGGCAGCCTAACCAAGCGGCGTCCGCGAATCGTTGATTTTTCAATTATATTTCAATAATTTATACAAGGCACATGGGACCTATAAGCCGCCCTTCACGCCGACAAAGATCGTGCGCGGCAGCGACGGCCCGTAGACGTAGCTCGCGTCACGCGCCGGCCCGCGATCGAGGTCGCGCTGGCGCGAGTCGAGCAGGTTGCGCGCGCCGATAAATGGCTCCAAGATGATCCCATCTGACCACGCCAGCGCGTAGCCCGCGTTGAGGTTCAGCTCGACAAACCAAGGCGTCGTGTTGACCTCAAGCGGCTGGGCATTGGCATCATAGCGCGGCGCGAGCATTGGCCCCGTGAGGTTCACGCCCGCCTGGAGCTGCAACCCGCCCGACTTCAGCAAGGCGTCAAGGTAGCCGTAGTGGATGGGGGTGCGCAGGATGCGCGTCTGGCCAAAGTCATCGTCAGGGTCGTCATTGTCCGCCCGCTCGATCGTCCACCCCCCACGCAGCGCCCAGCGCGTCGCGCTCACGCTCGCCTCAACCTCCGCCCCTCTGGCGAGCGTCGTGCCTCGGTTGCGTCGCACCAGCTCCGTCTCGGCCGTGCTCGGATCATCCTCGGTGACGAGCACGAACGCGTCGCGCAGCCGCGTGAGGTAGCCGTTGAGGCCGAGCCTCAAGGTCAGCTCCGGGGTCAGCTTGCGCTCCCAGGCGATCTGCTGAGCCAGGCTCTGCGAGCGCTCGGGGCGAAGCCCCGGCGCGTTGATGATCTGGCGCGCCGCGCCGGCGACCAGCTCAATGTGAAGATCCTCGTCGAAGGCTTGCGGGGCGCGAAAGCCCGTGGAGAGGGCCGTGCGCAGCTGAAGATTGGCGCCAGGCACCAAGCGTAACGCTGCGCGTGGGCTCAGGATTGGCGCATCAAGCGCGCTGTGCTTGTCGAGCCGCGCCCCGAGCACAGACTCACCCCACCCAGCGAACGCCCAGCGCTGCTGCGCGAAGGCGCCGAGCACGGAGAACGTGTCATCGATCACGCGATCGTAGCCGAGGTAGCGATCATCGATCACGTCCGCCAAGAACTGCGCGCCGACGACGACCTCCTGAGCCCCGAGCGCGTCATAATTAAGGTGCAAGCGCGCGTCGGCGACGTGCGAGGGGTTGCGCGTGCGCCCGTAGCCGCCGAGCGCGGCCTCGCGCGCCTCAAAGCGCTCGCGCTGTTCTTCATCGAGCGGTCCATCGTCAGCAGGCAAGCTGGGGGGCAGCGCGCCGCCTGTGCCACCGTAATAAGAGCGGCGGTCCGTGTAGGCCAGCACATACGCCAGCGCATAGCGCACCTGCGGCGACAGCGCGTGCGTCCAGCGCGCTTCGGCTTGCAACCGCTCGGTGCTCAGCTGCTCCGCCACGGCCGCCGCGTGCGGCGGCAGGTCGAGGCGATCGCCGCCGCGCCGATCCTCGCGCAGCGCGTGCAGCTTGAGCTGAAGCTGGCCTTGTGACAGCGGGCGCGCGTAGACGGTGACGCCTGCGGCGAGCTGGTTGATGCGGGTGAGATCGGAGATGGCGTCGTCGTTGAGGTCGAGGTCTTGGCGCCGACGCGTGGTGGCGAACAGGTGCATGGCGAGGCGCCCTGAGTCACTGACGAGCGCGCCATCGGCGCTGACCCGCAGATCGGGCGCGCGCCAGCCCACCTGCTCGTAGCTCGCCAGCGCTTGTGCGAAGCCTTCGGTGGGCTGGCGCGTGATCACGTTGATCACGCCCGCCACCGCGCCAGGGCCATACAGCGCGGAGCCGCCACCCTTGACGATCTCCACGCGCTCGATCAGCTCAGCGGGCAGCTGCTCCAGGCCGTAGACCCCAGCCAAGGCCGAGAGCGAGGGCAGGCCATCGATGAGCAGCTGCGTGTAGGCGCCGTCGAGGCCGTTGAGCCGCAGCTGCGTGAAGCCGCAGCTCTGGCAGCTCGTCTCAACGCGCGCGCCTGTAGTGTAGGCGACCACCTCAGCCAAGTTGCGCGCGTTGCGCTGCTCGATCTGCTGGCGGCTGATGTGCTGGGTGCGCGTGGTGGCGTCTTCTGGCGCACCCGCGACGCTTGTGCTCGCGACGACGACCTCGGGGATGAGCAGGTCAGCGTCCGACGCGTTGAAGCGCGAAGGCGCGGAGGTTGGCTCAGCAGGCGGCGCGCCGATGAGGTCTTCGTCAGGCAGTGAGAGTGGCTCGTCGGCACCATGCGCAGGCTCAAGCGCCAGCTCAGGTCTGGGCTCAGGGGCTGATGCTCGCTCAGCGAGAGCATCGGGCTCGGGCTCACGCCACGAGACTTGCACCGTGACCGTCTCACATAGATCGGCGCGGCAGACCAAGGCCGACAGCTCGCCAGCCGGTGGCGAGGGCGCGTCAAAGGTGAGGCGCGCGGTGTCACCCTCGATCTCAAAGTCGCCCCAGGCGAAGGCGCGCGGCGAGGGCGCGTCGAGCGTCAGAGTGAGGCGCTGCGCCTGGGGCGCGCGGCGGTTGAAGGTGTGGCCCGGGCCTGGCTGCGCGTTCAACGTATAGCGCGCCATGCCCTCACCTGAGGTGATGACGCCTGGGATGGCGCGCAAAAGCGGCGCGGGCTCATCATCATGAGCGTGTGCGGGCTGCGCGTGCTGGGTGAGCAGGATGAGCGCGGTGACCGCGCTGAGGCAGAGGGTGAGGTTGCGCATAGAGTCCTCGTGGTGTCTCTCAGTGAGGAGACGCGATGAGTGAGACAGCGCGAACCATAAATTTAGACAGAGCTAAATATCAAGTTAAACATGATGCACCCTCAAGCGCAGCGTGAAGGAGTTAAGGCCATGCCCCAGAGCGCGATCAGGCGCTGACCTGAGAGGTCAGCGCCTGATGGGTCGCACATGAGCTGCGGCGTTGAGGTGAGGCGAATTCCAGGTAGGAATAACTCACGGTCTAGGCCGGCAAGATGAGATCAGGACCGCAGCTCGGATCTAGTGGCCATCACCGTGAGGAGGTGAGCCGTGTCATGGAGGCCCGCTGACGTGCCGTCAGCGCTGGCCATCCACAAAGGAAAACGTTGTCACAGCAAGAGCTTATTCCTCCACTATGACACCCCAACGCGCGCCGCAGCGCGCGTCAAGGCCGCCTCCTGAAGATGCGCCCCATCACGCCAAAGGCACGCGCTTTGAATAATTTTTCAGCCTGACTGGCCTGCCACCCAGCGCTGGCGCACCGCGCCAGGCTTGAGCGAGAAGCTGAGCGAGGTCACGAGCGAGGCGGCGTCACAGCCCGCGATGCTGTCATGCGACAGATCGACGGCGACAAGATCGGCCCACCGCCCGCGCTCAATGACGCCCGCCTCGACACCGAGCGCGTCGGCGCCGTGGACGGTGGCCATCGGCCACAGCAGGTCCGCGACAAAGCGCGGCGCGCCTTGGGCGCGCGGCAGCCACAGCTCATAGACCTCAGCCAGCACGTTGCGCCGCTCATAGCGCAGCCGCTCGTGGTACTCCACCAGCCGCTGCTCCTCCCACAGATCGATGTCCGCGTGGCTGTCACTCCCCAGACAGATAGGCACGCGCTCGCGCATCAGCGCGAGCGCGGGCAAGAACCCATCGCCAAGGTTGCGCTCCGTGCTCGGGCACGCGCACACCATCGGGCGATGGCGCGCCATCAGCTCAAGATCATGTGACGACAGGTGCGTGGCGTGCACGAGCACCGGGCGCACATCCCACAGGCCGAGCCGATCGAGCAGGCCGATGGGGGTGCAGCCGTGCGCTGCGACGCACTGCGCGATCTCCGCGCGCTGCTCACAGGCGTGCAGGTGAAAGGGCAGCTTGTGCGCGCGCGCGTAGTCAGCCAGCGACACCAGCGCGTCTGCGGGCACGGCGCGCACGGAATGGGGCGCGAGCCCGATCACCACGGCCGGATCATGCGCCCAGCGCGCGCGCAGCGCGTCCACGCGCGTCAGCGTCGCCTCGACGCTCGCGTCCACGAAGCGGCGCTGCCCCGCGCTTGGCGCCTGCCCAAACCCTGCTTGATAATAGGCCACGCGCAGCAGCGTGATCCTCAAGCCGACCTCGCGCGCGGCCTCGATCACCGCGTCGGCCATCGCGTCGGGCGCCTCATAGGGCGTGCCGTCGGGCTGGTGCTGCACATAGTGAAACTCACCGACCGTGGTGATCCCGCTGCGACGCATCTGCGCATAGGTCGTGCGCGCGAGCTCACGCAAGCGCTCGGGGTTGAGGCCGCCTGCGGCCTCGTACATGAGCGCGCGCCAGCTCCAGAAGTCGTCGGCCTCATGCCCCTGGCTCAGATGCTCCGTGCGACCCCGAAGCGCGCGCTGGAACACGTGGCTGTGCGCGTTGATGAGCCCTGGCACGAGCGCCACCTGACCCAGGTCTTCCACCTGCGCCTCATCGCCTAAGCTTGGCGCATCATCATCATCAGCGGCGCCGACGGCGCTGATGCGCCCGTCGGCGTCCACGTCCACGAAGCCGCGCGTGATGACCTCATGGCCGCGCAAGACATACTGTGCGAGCAAACGGCGCGCGCGCTGCGTCATGGCGAAGCTCCCTCAAGGGGGACGCGCCGCGCGGCTCGCCGCGCGGCGCGTCTTTGTGTCAGCGCGCTCAGCGCGAGGCGACCTCGCTCAAGAGGTCCGTGACGCGACGCGTGAACGCGCTCGGGTCATCCACGGGGCTGCCTTCTGCGATGAGCGCCTGATCGTAGAGCAGCTCGATCCAGTTCTTGGCGCGCGCCTCATCGCGGCCTTGCAGCGCGTCGAGGTGCTTGATCACGGGGTGATCGGGGTTCACCTCCAGGATGCGGCGCGTGCTCGGCACGTCTTGATCATTGGCGCGCAGCATCCGCTCAATGTGCGAGGCCATGCCGCCCTCGGGGGTGACCAAGCAGACAGGCGCGTCGACCAAGCGCTGCGAGACGCGCACCTCTTGAATGCGCTCGGTGAGGACGCTCGCGAAGCGATCGGTGAGGCCCTTGAGCCCCTCCCTCTTCTCCTCCAGCGCCTGCTTCTGCGCCTCGTCCTGCTCATCACCAAGGTCCAGCGTCTCGGTCATCGCGGCGACGAGCTTCTTGCCCTCAAACTCATTCATCCCCATCACGGCCCACTGATCGACCGCGTCGGTGAGGTACAAGACCTCATAGTCGCGCTTCTTGAGCGCCTCCAGGTTGGGGGAGCCTTCCAGCAGCTTGCGCGTGGCGCCGAGCGCATAATAGATGCTGGCCTGGCCCTCGGGCATGCGCTCGACATACTCGGCCAGCGAGGTCAAGCCCTCGACCTTGGAGCTCTCAAAGCGCACGAGCTTCATCAGGCGATCGGCGTGCTCAGGGCTAAAGTGCAGCCCCTCCTTGAGCACGCGCCCAAACATCCCCCAGAAGTTGAGGTAATCCTCGGGGCGATCCTTGGCCAGCTCCTCCAACATGCCGAGCGCCTTGCGCGTGACCTGCTTCTCGATGGTGCGCGCCACGCGCGAGTCTTGCAACAGCTCGCGCGAGACGTTGAGCGGCAGATCATCCGAGTCCACCACGCCGCGCACAAAACGCAGCCACTGCGGCAAGAGCTCCTTGCAGTCCTCCATGATGAACACGCGCTTGACGTACAAGCGCACGCCGTGGCGGCTGTCGCGATCGTGCATGTCAAAGGGCGGCTGCGAGGGCACGAACAAGAGCCCCTTGAACTGCTGGGTGCCCTCAATGCTGAAGTGCGCGCGCGTCAGCGGCGGCTGCCAGTCGCGCGTCAGGTGCTTATAGAAGTCCGCGTACTGCTCATCGGTCAGCTCGCTGGCCGAGCGCTGCCACAGCGCGCTGGCGCGGTTGACCTGCTCATACGCAGGCGCGACCTGCGCCTCGCCATCCTCAGCGTCGACCTCGACGGGCAGCTCGATGGGGTGGCTCACATAGTCGGCGTAGCGCTCAATGAGCGAGCGCAGGCGCCAAGAACTCAGATACTCGCGCTGATCCTCCTTCACGTGCAGGATCAGCGTGGTGCCGCGCCCGTCGCGGGTGGCGGGCTCAATAGTGTAGGTGTCCTGCGCGTCGCTGACCCAGCGCCACGCCTCATCGCTGCCAGCGGCCTTGCTGATGACCTCGACGCGGTCCGCGATCAAGAAGCTCGAATAGAAGCCCACGCCGAACTGGCCGATGAGGCTCAGATCGCCGCGCTGGGCGGCGTCTTGCGCGGCCTTGATGCGGGTCAAAAAGGCCCGCGAGCCGGAGTGCGCGATGGTGCCGAGGTTCTCAATGAGCTCGGCCTGCGTCATGCCGATGCCGGTGTCCTCAATGGTGATCGTGCCAGCCTGCTCATCGGGGGTGACGCGCACGCGCAGGGTGGGCTCATCGGCCAAGAGCTGCGGGTTCTGGAGCGCCTCAAAGCGCAGCTTGTCCAGCGCGTCAGACGCGTTAGACAGCAGCTCACGGGCGAAGATCTCTTTGTTGCTGTAGAGCGAGTTGATGACCAGGCTCAGCACCTGGGACACCTCAGCCTCAAACTTATGCACGCGGGGGCTCTGCTCACTCATGGTCTGCAACCTCTCGCTTCTAGTGCGCGCTCCTCTCAGATCGCGCGGGTTCTGCTTTTGAACATGGGACTGCCGTGGTTGACCAGCCTCGCTGGCGCAGCGCACCAAGGTATCGCCCTCACCGTCTTCGTCAAGGGTGCTCGATCGCTCAAGCGCGCGGACTTCATGCCCGCACAACCACCCCATCAGCGGGTCCAGGGGCGCTAGCCCCTGGTGGGTGCAGGGCGAAGCCCGCGAAGCGCATCCCCACCCCACCTCGCTCATACGACCTCAACACCCTACCCCATCCCCACCTCCATCGCGCCGCAAAAACATCCCTTCATCAATAAATCAAACCATCTACCCAAGGGGCCAGCCACCTCCCCAGGCGCCCCCTCTGCTCGCCGCCGCACCCCCCGCTCACCCGCCCCGCGCCCGCGCCTAGTCGCGCGCGCGCCCAAGGCGCGCCATCCAAGCGCAAGACCTTGCAATCATGCGCGTCTATGGCATGATGGTGGGAGACTGTAGGGCGAAGTCGTCCCATGACCTTGAGCTGCACACGGCCACAGCGCGATCGCTGTGTTTTGGTGTGCGCGCGCGCATGTAGAGCGAGGAGACGAGCAGATGAAGCACCACTTGATGGCGCGCCGAGGCGCTTGCGCGCTGTTGGCGATGGGCGTGATGTTCAGCGTCGCGTGCAGCGACGATAACAACAACACGGGCGACGGCGGCCCCACCTGCCCCGCAGGTCAGACGCGCAACCCCATCACGGGCCAGTGCGTGAGCGACGGGCGCGTGGATCCGACCGATCCCGGCGACATGAACCCCGACAGCCCCGACGCGGTGCGCGATCTGCCCCCCGATGTCCCCCCCACCGTGGTCGAGGTCCCAGAAGCCGAGCGCTGTGATGCGAACCTCGACAGCGACGCAGACGGCCTCTCCAACGCCTGTGAGTGCACCCTGGGCACCGAGCCCGGCAATTCCGACACCGACGGCGACGGCCTGCCCGACGGCTACGAGGACGCGAACCAGAGCTGTCGCGTTGATCCCGGCGAGACGCAGCCGCTGGTGGCGGACACGGATGGCGATGGGGTCGATGATGGCGATGAGGTCCGCGCGGGCCTCAACCCGCTGGCGCGCGACACCGACGGCGATGGCATCATCGACGGCGTCGAGTTCGGTCACGTCTGCCTCAACCCCTTGAGCGCGGACACCGACGGCGATGGCCTGCCTGATGGCGAGGAGGACGCGAACAAGGATGGCCTCGTCGGCACCTGCATTGATCGCGTCTATGCGCCGCTGTGCGCGCAAGGTGAGTCCGATCCCTGCAAGCTCGACACCAGCGGCAACGGCACCCCTGACAACCAAGAGGTCGCCTACCTGGGCTGTCGCGACGAGTTCATCAACGCGCTGGCGCAGCCCCAGCTCGCCACAAGCCAGCCCGGCGACTATCAGCTCGCGCTCGACCCGGGCGCCTCCATCGGCCAAGTCAGCGGCATTGCCAGCGGCCAAGCCCACGCGTTCAACCACGTGGCGGGCAACTACGCGGGCTTCATCCACGCGGGCGCGCGCCCAAGCGGCATCACCACCCCGGAGCAGATGCGCGACCACCTGCTCGCGCGCCTGCGCACCGCGTTCCCCTCAGCCACCATCGCCGCCAGCGGGCGACGCACGCTCACGCATGACGGCAACAACGCGCTCGTCGGCGCGCGCGTCGTCATCGGCCGCCCCGGCACCCCCAGCGCCGATCGTGACGCCGCCCTCTCCGTGCTCGCCGGAGGCACCCCCGCCCACAACGCGCAGGGCACCTTCAACCCGACGTTGGGCGATCTGGCCATCGTGTTCACCGTCATTGAGCGCCCCAATAATAAGGTGATCATCACCGCCGCCGCCGTCTCGAACGCGCTGTATCAAGACCGCGCCAGCGACACCGGCTGGCTCATTGATGACGCCATCAGCGCCAACAGCGTGGCCGGTGAGGCCGCCACCATGGAGACGGCCTGCATCTCGTACGTCGTGGATGATCGCGCCAAGGTGGACTTCATCTGGATCATCGACGGCTCGGGCTCCATGCAGGCGCTCAACCAGCGCGTCGCCAGCTACGCCACCACCTTCGCGGGCATCCTCAACGCCAGCAACATCGACTGGCGCCTGGGCGTGGTCAACTCGCACTGTGAGGGGATCAAGATGGACGCGGCGATCCCCGCCGATGTCGCCAACCTCTACGGCTCCACCTGCGAGACGATCAACCTCCCCTTCCCGCTGCCCTTCCCGATCCCCATGCCGTCCGCCAAGAACGGTCAGCTGTGCGCCCATAACAACGCGCAGTTCACCAACAACGCGCAGCTGTTCAGCGGCTGCGTCGATCGCGTCGCGCGCGAGTCGACCGTCAACGAGCACACCGTCACGCTCGCCCCGGCCGCCATCGCCCGCGCCATGCCCCGCTCCGACACCGATCCGAGCAAGCTGCGCCCCGACGCCGCCACCATCGTCGTCAGCGTCACCGATGAGTTTGATGACCTGTTCCAGAGCGCGATGGGCTGGCGTGACGCGGGTCAAGCAGACGACCCCCAGAACGATCCCACCCTGGAGCCAAGCTTCGACAGCGGCCGCTTGGAGACGATCGTGCAGCCCTTCGTCGACTACCTGCTTCGCCCCGAGATCGCCGCCACCGTGTTCGGCCTGATCTGGGTGCCTGGGCAGACCTGCGGCGCAGCGGCAGAGGCCGCCGCTGGCATCCAGCGCGTCGCGGAGAAGACCGGCGGCACCGTAGGCAACATCTGTGACGGCAACCTCAACCTCGTCCTCCAGCGCATCGCTGAGGCCAGCGTCGGCCTCGCCAGCAACCTGCGCCTGCAAGGCTCGCCCATCTCCTCCACCATCGACGTGCGCGTCGGCAACGTCCGCACCGCCATGCTGGAGGAGCCCCCTCGCCACCGCACCGACGGCTGGGACTACGACAACGTCACCAACGGCATCGCCTTCTTCGGCCCGAGCCCGCCCCAGACACGCGACCGCGTCGTCATCACCTACCGCCGCTGGGAGAACAGCATCATCTCCTGCAGTATCAACAACCCCTGCCCCCCCATCAACAAGCAGACCTGCATTGAGGGCATCTGCCAATGACGCTCACGCGCGCACCTCACCGTGCGCGCACCCCCAAACCTGTGCCCGAAGCAGCCGAGGCGCGCCCCACCGTTTGCCTAAGGTGTGGCGCGCCGCGGGGGGGTGGGGGGCGCAGCGGGGGGT
>CAYXWB010000089.1:0-16491 GCA_964468515.1 uncultured Bradymonadales bacterium
GCGTCACACGCTGACCTTCGACGGCGCGCGGCGCTAGTCGCGCCTGGGGACGCGCCGCGCGCTCAGGCGCGCGGCGCGTCCCCAGGCGCTTTGGGTTGCGCTGGCGCAGGGCGCGGCCCCTTGCTTGAGATGAGGCCGAACGCGGCGCCCACGTACATGCCTACTAACATCAGCGCGGTGGTGTACCAGAAGGCCATGTAGCCCAGGTGCCGGTCTGAGGTCATGTAAGGCGTGGTGAGGTAGGCGACGCTGCTGATCGGCAGCGGATCGCCGCTGTGCGAGGCGTCGAGCACGAGCGCCATGGGCTGAGCAGGGGTGCGATAGGGAAGCGCGCCCTGGATGGCCTCAAGGTCATACGAGGACCACTGCGTGAGCTGGCCCTCCAGCGTGAGCGCGCCTTGCTTGAGCGAGGCGCGCTTGGGCTCGTCAGGGATGTTCTGATCGAGCACATGCAGCAGCCCCGTATAGGTCGCCTGCGTCGCGGGCTCAGCGATGAGGCGCTGCGCCACATCCTCGGCCTCAGCGCGCGGCAGCCAGCCCCGGTTCACGATGATAGCCGCTTGGCCGCCCTCAAGCACCAGCGGCGTGGCGAGCCAGTAGCCGGGGCGTCCTCGCAGCTGGCGGTGCTTGAACAGCACGGAGCGTGCGTTGTCGAGGGTGCCCGTGATGCGCAGCAGGCGATAGCCATGCGCCTGCGCGTCGATCGCGTCGAGGCTGGTGATAGGCAGCGGCTCAAGCGTCGCGCGCGCGTCGCGCTGCGCCTCCATCTTGAGCTTTTCTTGGTAGCGCCCCAGCTGCCAGGTGCCCAGCGCGAGCAGGATGGCGAGCCCGAGCAGCGTGGCCAGCGTGGGCCACAGGCGCACCTGCGGCTTACGCATGGCGCAGCCAGCGGATGAGGGTGGGCAGCACGACCATGATCACGATGACGCTCAAGATGACCGCGCCCGTGATCATGTTCTTGCGTCGCAGCGCCTTGCGATCGCGCGCGGTGTCGGGGGGCAGCTCAGCGGGAGGTGTGGGCTCAGCCATGACGCGCTCATCGGCTTGGGAGGTGCGCTCAAGGGGTGAGCGCGGCTTGCTTGCGGGAGGATTTGGCGAACGAGGACTCCATATTAAAGAACGTGTAGGCGATGGTGATGTTCTTGATATGGGGGGGGATGGCCGGATCAAACCAGTAGATGAGCGGCATGTCGATGCTCTGACCGCCGCCTAGCTCTTGCTGTTGGAAGCAGAAGCACTCGATCTTCTTGAAGTACTTGCCCGCCTCAGGCGGGTTGATGTCATAGACCGCCTTGCCCATGACGCTGGTCTGCTTGTCGTAGTTTCGCGCGAAGAAGTTAGCTTGGCCCTTCTGGCCTGGGTGCAGCTCAGACACGGTCTGATCGACGCGAAACTCCCAGGGCAGGCCACGGTTGACGTTGGTGATCATGCGCACGTTGAGCTTGCGCGAGGTGTCCACCGTGACATTCTCATAGGGCTCGGACTTGCCGTTGAGGGCGGCCGAGCCGCCAGGCGCGATCTTCTCACAGACGATGCGATACAGGGGGATGAAGGCGAACCCAGCGACGAACATGCAGATGGCGACCGTGAGCAAGCGCTTGCCCGTGCGGCTGTTGCGCTCCTGATGGGAGGACGCCTCGTCATGGTGCTTCAGATCACCGCTCATGATGTTTGACCGTTGGCAAGAGGGATGGTGGCTAGGCTCACAGGCCTGATTCGGCCCCTGGCAGCTCACCGTTGTGTGCCGCGCGCAGCTCATCAAGGCTCTGACGCGCGCGCAACAGGCGCGCCTCTTGTTCGATGCTGGCGAGGTAGGTGTAATCGCTGAAGTGGCGCGTGTAGAGGCTGTCCACAGACATCGCGCCGAAGATCAGCCCCAAGTACAGGATCGAGTAGAAGAAGGTCTTGCGCGCCCACACATCCGACGCGTCAAACGCGGTGCGAATGCACGCATAGGCGAACCCCGCGCCGAGCGCGATGGAGGCGACCAGGTAGATGATCCCCATGTTACCGACCACCGCCAGCAGCGTCGTGCAGCCGAGCAGCAGCATGGTGTAGATGAGCATCTGGAGCTTGGTCACGTGGTGACCACGCACGACAGGCATCATGGGGATGTTGGCCTTGCCGTACTCGACGTCCTTATAGAGCGCCAGCGCCCAGAAGTGAGGCGGCGTCCACAAGAACACGAGCGCGAAGATGAGCCACGCGGTCAAGCTCAGCTCGCCCGTCACCGCCGCCCAGCCAATCAGCGGCGGGAACGCGCCCGCGCCGCCGCCGATGACGATGTTCTGCGGCGTGCGACGCTTGAGCCACATCGTGTAGATGAGCACATAATAAGCGTGCCCCGCGAGGCCCATGAGCGCGGCCAGGGGGTTGGCCATATAAGTCAGCAGCAGCACGCCGCCAAGCCCCAACCCCCCCGCGAACACCAGCGCCTGCGACTGGCTCAGCTCGCCCGTGACGAGCGGCCGATGCGCGGTGCGGCTCATGATCTTGTCGATGTCCTGATCCCAGATCATGTTCAGCGTGTTCGCGCTGCCGCAGACCATCGCCGTGCCCAAGATGGTCCACAGCAGCAAGGCCAGATCAGGCATGCCGCGCTCGGCCACGATCATGGTGCAGCCGCATGTGATCACCAGCAGCTTGATGATGCCCGGCTTGGTCAGCTCTTTGAAGGCGTTGACCTTCTGGCGTACAGTGGCGAGATGCATGGCGTGTGGCTCTGGGGTGGGTGAGGGGGGCGCGTCGCCGTGAGGGCGTCGAAGCGGCGGCAGCTCAGACGCGGTCGCGTGTCATGCGCGCGCTGTGAGTCATAAAACAAGTGGCGTGACCGCGCAATGCAAACTGCCGCGAATCACGCCACTTGTAGGATGTGCTGAGAGACCCAGCAGGCGCTAGTTACCCCAGCTAGGGAACAACCCGATGGTGAGGAACACCGAGAAGATAAACGGCGCGCTGGCGATGAGCACGATCAGCGGGCGCTCATCGATCAGGTGCATGTAGAACCACGCCACCAGGTAGGTCTTCACGCACGCCAAGGCGATGAGCGAGAAGACGCCGATGCCACGGCTGATGCTCAAGCCGAACAGCGACTTGGGGCCGACCATCTCGGGGATGAACACCTCAATGACGGTCAACAGCAGCAGGGCCGCCCAGATGATCATGTACTGAACGTTCCACTCGATCCCAGCGACGGTCTTGGTCTTGCTAGACATAGGCTCACTCGCGATGCGCTTGAAGCGCGCGCGTCAGCCCTCTTGCGGCCAACGCGCGGCGCGTGTCTTAGATGAGGTAGACGAACGTGAACACGAGGATCCACACCAGGTCCACGAAGTGCCAATACAGGCCCGCGATCTCGACGAGTGAGGCGTTCTTCTGAGTGATGCGGCCGTTGCGGATCATCATGTAGATGATCAAGTTGTAGAGCACGCCCACGGCCACGTGGCAGCCGTGGAAGCCCGTCAGCGACAAGAACGTCGCGGCGAAGTTCCTGTTCGTGACGGTCGCCGCTTGATCGCTGGCGAGCGCTGGGAACACGTCGAGCAGGAGGTGCGTCCACTCAAAGCCCTGGATGCCCAGGAAGATGAGGCCGCCGATGACCGTCGCCAGCAGCCAGTTCTGGCTGCGCTTCATGTTGCCCCTGAGCGCCTCCGCCAGCGCGTGCACCATCGTGACGCTGCTGCACACCAAGATGAAGGTGTTCAGCGCCGTCATCTGGATGCCGACCTGACCAAAGGTGTCATAGGGGTTGGGCCACTGCTGTGGCTTAACAAAGACCCCCTCCACGGCGGAGCCGACGCCCCAGCGCAGCCGCGCATAACCTGCGAGGAAGCCCGCGAAGGTCATCGCGTCCATGACGAGGAAGGTCCACATCCCCAGCTTGCCGTGGGTGACCTTCAAGGACTCCTTGCCCAGCGGCGGGTGGAGGGCCTCGAGCTCCTGCTCCAGAGTGGCGCTGTTGCTTGCCATGTGCTGTCGTTCCTGATCGGTGTTGCAGGCCTTATGGGCGCGTTGAGCGCTCCTCAAGGCGACATGTTTAACCGCTATAGAGCGTCGCGGCAAGCGCCATCCCGGCGCACACCGCGACGCGGCGAATCACTCTGCGGCGGCGGGCTCGATCCTAGGCTTGTGCTCGCCATGATGGCGCTCCACAGGCGTCCAGACCGGATCCTCATGGAAGTTGTGATGCGGCGGCGGCGAGCTGATCTGCCACTCCAGCGTGTTGGTGTAACCCCAGGGGTTGTCGGTCGCCACGGCGCCGCGCTTGAGGCTCCACGCCAAGTTCGCCATCAGGATGAGCTGTGACGCGGCCAGCGCGAACGCGCCCACGCTTGAGATGAGGTTCATCGTGGCGAACTCAGGATCGTAGTCGAAGTAACGACGCGGCATCCCCTTCACGCCCAAGTAGTGCTGCACGAAGAACGTCACGTTGATGAAGATCGTCGTCAGCGCGAAGTGGATGTAGCCCATCGTGTCATTGAGCATCCGCCCCGTCAGCTTGGGCCAGTAGAAGTAGACGCCCGCGAAGATCGTCATCACGCTGCCCGCCACGAGCACATAGTGAATGTGCGCGACGACGTAGTAGGTGTCGTGCAGCTCGATGTCCACCGGCACGCTCGCCAGCGTGATGCCCGACAGACCGCCGATGGTGAACATGATGATGAACGCCAGCGCGAACAACATCGGCACGCTCATCTGCAAGCTGCCACCCCACAACGTGCCTAGCCAGCTGAACACCTTCAACCCCGTGGGCACCCCGATGAGCATCGTCAGGATCATGAACCCCGCGCGCACCTCCGTGCTGATGCCTGAGGTGAACATGTGGTGAGCCCACACCACGAACCCGAGCACGGCGATCGCGACCATCGACCACACCATCACCCCGTAGCCAAAGATGGGCTTGCGCGAGAACGTCGGGATCACCTCATTGATGATGCCAAAGCCGGGCAGGATCATGATGTACACAGCCGGGTGGCTGTAGAACCAGAACAGGTGCTGGTACAGGATCGGGTCGCCGCCGCCTTGCGGCGAGAAGAAGAAGAAGACGTCGGGGAAGGTGCGCTCCAGCTGCAGCATCAGCTGCGCGCTGGTGAGCACGGGCGTGGACGCCAGGATCAGGAAGCTCGTGACCACCACCGACCAGGTGAACAGCGGCATCTGGAAGAACGTCATGTTCTTGCAGCGCATGTTGAACACGGTCGACAGGAAGTTCACCGCGCCCATCGTCGAGCTGGTGCCCACGAGCACCACACCCAAGATCCACAAGTCCGCGCCCAAGTTGCCGTTGTACTGGATGCTTGACAGCGGCGGGTACGCCGTCCACCCAAAGTCAGGCGGCACCAAGGTGTCGATCCCCAGCACCTGACAGATGACTGAGGCGAACACGAACAGCGCCGCAGGCGGCAAGATCCAGAACGCGGCGAGGTTGAGCTTGGGGAAGGCCATATCGGGCGCGCCGATCTGGATGGGCACCAGGAAGTTACCAAACCCCGTGTAGATCGGGATGATGAAGAAGAAGATCATCGCCGTCGCGTGCATGCCCGGCAGGGTCATGTAGGTCGCGTCGGTCATCAGACCACTCGCCCCAGGCCCAGCCAGCTCAGCGCGGATCGCAAGCGACTCCAGCAGGCCCACAAAGCCCATGACGATGGCGAAGATGATGTACATGACCCCGATGCGCTTGGCATCGGTGGTGCAGAACCACTCCTTGAGGTAGACCCAGAGCGATGTCTCGGCCTCCTTGGAGAGCGGCGCCAGATATCCCTTGGCGTTCTTGAACATGACGTGCCTCAGTACGAAAGCGTTCGTTCACAGCTTCTGGAGAGGCCCAACACAGCGCGCGCGTCGGGCGGCATCGCGCGAGCCGCTTAAGCGGCTCGCTTCGGGGCGCGTCGATCACTTCTGGATCTCTGCCCTCAGGCGCGCGACCTCGTCGGGCTGAACGCCGCTGGCTTGGTTGCCAAAGTCTTTGCGAATGTAGGTCAAGATGGCGGCGATCTCACGATCGGTCATGGACTGACCTTGCGCCGACTTCTTGGCGGTGCCCAGCAGCAGGTAGCGCACCACCGCGTCGGGGCTTGAGAGCACCTTGGGGTTAGCCGCGATGTTCGGCACGCCGGTGAGCGTGCTCTTGCCATCATCGCCGTGACAGCTGCTGCACGCGGCATAGATCGCCTCGCCCTCGCTCGCCAGCGCCCCCTCGTCGATCGGCTCAGCGCCGCCAGCGGGGAAGGGCGGGAAGCCCAAGCTCTTGCGCAGCTCAGCCACCTGCTCGATCGTCACCTCACCGCCATTGTTGCCCCAGCTCGTGCGCTCGTGGTTGACCACAGCGGCGACCTCGGCGTCATTGAGCACGTTGTACCAAGGCTGCATGGCGCCGTTGTAGGTCTGGCCGTTGACCACGATCTGGCCCTGCAAGCCCTTGAGCACGACCTCAATGTGATAGTTCTTGTGCTCGTCCGTGTCTTGTTTCACGCGCTCACCCGTCAGCGGGGGGAACGCGCTGCCCGAGCCTTGACCATCAGCGCCGTGACACGTAGCGCACTTGCTATTGTAGAGGCCAGCGCCATCAGGCTCGCCACCCCCGCCCGTGCGCCTGTCCACGAGCCACTTGTCGAAGCTGGCCTGGGTCATGACGACGGTGCGAAAGTACATGTCGTAGTGGCCTTTGCCACAGAGCTCCGTGCACATGCCGCGATACTCGACGGCATCATAGGCAGCGTAAGGGCTCACCTCACCCACTTGGCGGCTGGCAGCGAGGTAGGTGATGCGCTTCTCAAGGCCGGTGATCTGCTCAGGGCGGCTGCTGACCTCGGTGAGGGTGAGCGCGTTGAACAGAGGGGCGATGAAGCTGTCTTTGGGGCGCGTGGTCGGCAGGATGTCACGCTCAGGCGCTTGTACGCCGCGCTGGGTAGCGAAGGAGCGCTGGTTGACGGGGCCGTCTGCGTTGACCCACCAGTAGTTGATGCGCCCAGGCACGGCGTCCATCTTGACCCCAAGCTCGGGGATGAACAGCGAGTGGATCACGTCCTCGGAGGTGATCTCCAGCTTGACGGGCACATGCGCCGGGATCACGAGATCCTCGGTGATCAGGCCGCCATGATCGGGGTAGCGGAACTTCCAGTCCCAGCGATAGCCGATGGCCTCAACGGTCATCATCTTCTGGCCAGCGGGCAGCTCCGGCATCTTCTCGACGTACCACATGACGCCGATAGTCTGCCAGCCGATGTAGACCTGGAGCGCGGTCGCGGCGACCAAGAGGCCCATCTCGACCTTCATGTTGCCATGAATCTGGGCGGGCATCTCGTCATCGCTGCGGCGGCGAAACTTCACGATCGCCACCAGCATGACGCTGCTGACGATCGCAAAGATCACCAAGCAGACCTTGGCGAGCAGGTTGTACAGGCGCGTCATCTCGCGACCTGTGGGGGAGTGTAGCGCGGTGAAATCACCGGAGCCGGGGATGGCCAGCGCGAGCGCTGGGATCAGCACCAGCGCGATCGCCACCAAGGCGATCAGGGCAGGTCTGCTTTTTAATGTCTTGATGTACTTCATCATGCTCTCGTCAGCCCGCAGCGACATGGGGTCTTGCGGAGGAGGGTCGTCCTCATGCCATCGCTCGCTCTGGGTGGGGCGGGGATCTGACGGTGACCCGCTCGCCAGATTGGCGCGAGGAGCTTATGCGATCCTCGCGACCTTGCCCACCCCCGCAGAGCCTCATCTCCTCTCGCTAAGCTCACCTTCGCTCAAGGTGAGCTTGGGCGCGCCTCACGGGTTGGCCTCCTGAGCCGTCGTGGGCGCGGGCTGTGTCGGAGCTGTCGGGGCAGCTGTGGCTCCGTCAGGGCCTGGCGTCTGCGCTGGCTCGTCTCGCTCTCCTTCCACCCCTTCGCCCTCGACGGGCTGGGGAGCGGTCTCAGCGGTGCGCGGCCAGCTCTTGTCAAAGCCTGCCACATAGGCGTGCAGGTGGGCCCAGTCCTCTCGTGTCAGCATCGCCGCGCCCGACATGTCGGGCAGCGTCGCGTGGACGCCCTCAATGGCGCGCTGCGCGAACTCATCGGGGCGCCCCGACGCGCTCGCGCCGCCCAGCGCGCTGACCTGCATGTAGAGGTACGGCGGCACCGCCCCATAAGGCCCCTTCGCGTTCGCGCCGCGCCCCTCATCGCCGTGGCATGAGGCGCAGTTGATCGCATACAGCAGCTTGCCTCGCACCGGATCAGCGCTCGCGCTCTGATAGATCGGCCCGCGCTTGCTCTGCGCCAGCGCCTTACGCCCAGGGGCGTCCTCAACCATAAACTTCATCGCCAGCTCGACCGAGATGGCCGCAGGCTTGGCAGGCGCCGACAGCGTGCGACAGGTCGCCAGGATGTCCTCTTGAGAGGCCTCTTGGCGACGCCCTTCGGGCACCCACTGGCGCACATAGTGCGTCATCGCCCAGCGATCTTCCTCGCTCAGCGACGTGTAAGCCGCCATGCTGGTGCCGGGGATGCCGTTGGCGAGCGTCTTGAAGATGCCCATCGGGCTCGTGCCGTTCTTCCACTCTTGCTCGGTGGAGACGAAGCTGCGCGGCGGCGGGTTGAGCGCGGCCGCCGCAGGGCCATCGCCTGCGCCCTCATCGCCGTGACACGAGGCGCAGTTGGCCGCGTACAGCTCCTTGCCCGTGGTGAGCTGCTCCTCGCCCTTGGGCTTGGCCAAGTCTGCGATAGAGGCCTTCAACTCCTCCTTGCAGACGCCGTTGACCGCGTCGTCCTGAATGCGCTGGACCACCTCGGCAGGATCCGTCCCTGGCGAAGGGCTCAGGCTGCGCACGTAGTGCGCCACCGCCCAACGATCCTGATAGGGGACGTAGGCGTCATAGACCGGGTGATCGACGCCCGCTTGTTTGCGTGAGATGAGGTCATAGATCTGCCCCAACCCGCCGCGCTGCGCTTGGCCCGTGACGAAGCCGCCCTGAAGCAGCCCCTTCTGGCGCGCCAGCTCCGTGTTGTTGTCGCCCTGAGCGCCGTGGCATGAGGAGCACTGGCGCTGATAGACGAGCTTGCCTCGATCGAGCTTGGCTTGCGTCGGGGTGAGCATCTCGTCGAGCTTCTTGAGGCCGATGCCCTGCGCGTTGACCGACGGGATGAGCGCGCAAAGCCCGCCGACGAGGAGCGCGCCCTTGAGCCCGTTGCGAAGTGTCTGCTTTGTCATGGCTCTGGTTCTACGGCGTGAAGGTGATGTCAGTCGTCTGAGCGCGGGTCGCCAGACGGGCCACGATGGGACGCCTCATGAGGCGCCCTCGCGTCCGCTCAGTGATCGTGGCTGGCCTGCTCTAACAGCGGCGCCTCATGCGTGTGATGCGGCAAGGTCTCGTGCAAGAACGGATCCTTGATGGGCACCAAGGGGTGCTTGGCCATCGCGCGCCCTGCGACCAGCGCGAACGCGCCGATAAACCCAAGCGCGATCCCAAACTCCAGCGCCGCGTTGAGCAGGCTGAACCCTGCGCCCGTGGCCGCGCCATGCGCGCCCTCCATGTGCAGCCCGTGCGGCTGGGGCTCAACCCAGAACCACACCTCGTACAGCTGCGCCAGCGGCAGCCACATGCACAGGAAGTACATCACGTTGTCTTGGTTCTTCTTGATCTTCTGCGGCAGCATGATCAGGAACGGGATGATGAACTTGATGAACGGCAGCGCCAGTAAGAAGCCCGCCCACCCATTGGTCAGGCGCTGGATGTACCACACATCCTCCTCAGGGATGTTCGCGTACCAGATCAGCAAAAACTGACAGAAGCCGATGTAGGCATAGAAGGTCGTGAAGCCGAACACCATTTTGCCCAGATCGTGCACCTGGCGCCCGCCCACGAAGCTGCCCATGTGGCCCGCTTGGCCAAGCCTGAGCGTCAGCACATAGAAGATGGCCAAGCCACACTGGAACATGCCCGCGAACGTGTACACGCTCCACATCGTGCTGAACCAGTTGGGCTCAAGCGACATCAGCCAGTACCACGACAAGAACGACACGCCCGTGGTGAACGCGATGAGGTAGAGCGCGCTGACGACCTTGAGCTTGTTGGTGATGGCGTAGCCACCCTCCTCATCTTGGCGAAGCGACAGCTTGCGCATGATGAACCACAGGGCCGACAACACGCCAAATGAGAGCACCGTCGTGATGAGCATGCCGGTGGTGTTCAAGAAGCCCGCCTTCTTGGCGAAGATGCTGTCTTGCAAGGCGTTGGGGTGCTTCCACAAGAAGACCGTGTCAGGGATGAGGAGCACGCCCACGATCGCCAGCACGCCCACCACGGGGATGAACGCGCCGAAGGCCTCAGGGATGCGTCGCATCGGCACGCTCCAGCCCGCGATGGACAGGTGCTGCGTGGAGACGAAGAAGGGACCAATGAGCGCCAGCCCCATTGAGAACCACATCCCGATGATGTAACCCTTCCAGGCCACGTCGCTGTCGATGAAGAAGGCGGCGATGAACGCCAGCACGCCCAGACCGATGCACGCTATCGCTGCTTGCGTGAACTTCGCCGGTAGCTCCAGTGGCTTGGGCGGCGCGATTTCGTGGTGATGTCCGTGACCCATGAGTGTCGCCTCTAAACGCTTGGTGCTCGCTTACTTTGCTGCTGTCGCGCGCAACGCGTGAGGGCGTTGCGCGTCAAGATCTCACTCGCTGACTCGCTCCAGATCTTGCGGCTCGGGGTAGTCGGCGCGCTGCATCGCGCGCACGTAGTTCACCACCGCCCATCGCTCCACCGGGTAGAGCTGGTTCTTATAGGACCACATGCTGCCCTGGCCGTTGGTGATGACGTGGTAGATCTCCCCGTCCTCCCAGTTGCGCGCGCGCACAGACGTCAGCGATGGTGGCTTCTGCTCGTACTTGCCCGTGCCGATCACGTAACCATCGCCTTGCCCCGTGGTCCCGTGACACACCACGCAGTTGGTCTCATACAGCAGCTTGCCATAGCGCAGGCTGTCTGCCGTGATCGCCACGGGGTTGAGCAGCGCCTTTGACTGCTCAGGGTCCGTCGGGTGCGGGTAGGAGCGATACTCCTGGGACACCGCCTGAGACGGCGTCGCCCTCATCCCCGACTCCACCCACTCGCCGCGCTCGCCATCATAGCGCCGCTGCGGCTCTTGGTCTTTGAAGGCGGGCGAGTGGTGCAGCACGTCTTGCAGCGGGTTCAGCTCCGCATGGGGCTTGTTGCCCGAGGCGGGGATCCCCACCTCCACGCAGGCCGTCGCCAGCAGCGCGACTGTCGTCGCCGCGACGAGCGGCGCTCTCATCCAATGTGTGGCTTGACGCATCGATCTATCTCGCAATCCTGGCGCGCGCCCTAAGACAGGCGCGCGTTCGCCCTGGTCACTGCTCACTTGAACGTCACGGGGCGGATCTCCACGGGGTCTAGCCCACGCAGAAAAGCCATCACATCCGCGCGGTTCGACTTGTACTTCGCGTCGCTCGCGCTGACCCACAGCACGAAACGATCGTTGGTGATCTCAGGATCGATGATCTTCGGCTTTCGAAAGCAGCCCGACGCGATCAGCATCACCAGCGCGGTGGTCACACCACCGATGAGCACGGTCAGCTCGAACATCACTGGCACGAACGAGGGCCACGGCGCATACGGCTTGCCGCCGACGATCATCGGCCAGTCTAACGTCATGGTGCCGAACTGCAGCGCGTTAGCCAGTGTGAAGCCTGTGGCGCCCGCGCCAAAGGTCACCCACGGCAGCCAGGAGCGGCCGATGCCCATCGCGTCCTCGATCCCGTGGATCGGGAATGGCGAGAAGGCGTCCCAGCTCTTGAAGCCTGCGTCGCGCGCTTGCTCGGCGGCGTGGAGCAGCTCGTCGGGGCTGTCGAAGTAGGCGGCCACGCCGTCCACCTCCTCCTCCTCGACCTCAGGGGTCACCTCATCCGCGCTCGCGGCGCCCATGACGCCTTCCCCCTTGGGGCTCTCCACCATCGGCTCATTCAGCTGCGTGTCAGCGGCGTCGGCAGCGACAGGCTCGCTCGTCGTGCTCGTCGTGCTCGTCGTGCTCGTCGTGCTCGTCGTGCTCGTCGCGCTCGCGGGCTCAGCCTGCGCCGTAGACGCATCGCCCTCAGCGGCCTCCTCCTCGGCCCCGGGCGAGCTCGCCACCGCCTCAGCGTTAGCGTCGTCTGTGGCGTGCTCGACGGCGTCACGCGTGTCAGCCTCTGAGCCTGCTGCGGTGAGCTGGGCTGCGGCCATCTCATCAAGCTCGGGGGCTGCTGGCGCCTGAGCCTCATCGATCTGCGTCTCGTCAGCCTGAGCCTCGTCAGCCTGCAACGCTTTGTTCTTGTCATCAGCCATTGGCCAGCTCCTCCTTCTTCCTGCGCGAGCGGACTGCTGTCTTGGGATCCATGACCGACTTGACCTCGAACATACAGATCGTCGGCAGGACGCGGCAGAACAGCAGGAACAGCGTCATGAACATGCCAGCCGAGCCGATCGTCAGGACCCAGTCCATCGGCTTGAAGTTCATCATGCCCCACGATGAGGGCAGAAAGTCGCGGTGCAGCGCCGTGACCACGATCACATAGCGCTCAAACCACATGCCCAGGTTGATCAGCAGCGTCATGACGAAGATGACAGGGATGTTGCGACGCAGGCTCTTGAACCAGAACAGCTGCGGCACCACCATGTTGCAACCGTACATGATGAACGCGGACCACCAATAGGGGCCGAACATCCGGTTGGAGAAGTGAAAGCGCTCGCCGGGCACGCCCGAGTAGTAGGCGATGAAGAACTCGACCAAGTACGCCGAGCCCACGACCATGCTGGTGGCCAGGATGATCTTACACATCGACTCGATGTGGTTCATCGTCACGTAGTCTTCCAGGTGCAACACCTTGCGCATGATGATGAGCAGCGTGAGCACCATCGCGAAGCCCGAGAAGATGGCGCCTGCGACGAAGTAGGGCGGGAAGATCGTGGTGTGCCAGCCCGGGATGACGGAGGTGGCGAAGTCGAACGACACGATCGTGTGCACCGAGAGCACCAGCGGCGTGGCCAAGCCAGCCAGCAGCATGTAGGCGGCCTCATAGTGGCGCCACGCGCGGCTGGAGCCGGTCCAACCCAAGCTCAAGATGCCATAAGCGAGCTTGCGGTAGGGGTGCTTGGCGCGGTCACGCACCGAGGCGATGTCTGGCACCAGGCCCACATACCAGAACACGATCGAGATCGTGGCGTAGGTGGACACCGCGAACACGTCCCACAGCAGCGGCGAGTTGAAGTTCACCCACAGCGGGCCACGGCCGTTGGGCAACGGCAAGAGCCAGTAGGCGAACCAGGGGCGGCCCGTGTGGAGCAGCGGGAACAGGCCCGCGGTCATCACGGCGAAGATGGTCATCGCCTCCGCCGAGCGGTTGACCGCCGTGCGCCAGTTCTGGCGGAACAAGAAGAGGATGGCCGAGATCAGCGTGCCAGCATGGCCGATGCCGATCCAGAACACGAAGTTGATGATGTAGACGCCCCAGCCCACCGGGTGGTTGATGCTGACGACGCCTTGGCCGGTGGTGATCTCCAGACCGAGGCCGGTCACGAACATCAGCAGCAGCATGAGCGAGGGCAAGAAAGCGAACAGCCACAGCTTGGTGGGCAGGCGCTCAGTGTGAATGGCGATGTCATTGTTGACATCGGCGTAGCTCTTGCCGCCGGTGACGAGCGGCTCGCGCACGGCCTTGACGCCGCCCAGCGGGCCCTCACCCGGCAAGATCCTCGGATGTCCTGTCAGCTCATCTCGCTTCATGATTGACTCATCTGCGCACAAGGTCTCTTGGGACACGCGTCATTCGCCTGGCTCACCGGGGCGCGCGCATGATTACATCTGGTCGCTCATCCTGCTCAGCTCCAAGGTGCTTGGGGCGCAAGCGCTCCAAGCACCTTGGGGCTGGCTCACTGCTGATCAACCTTGTCGGTGTTCCACACGTGGGTCAGGTAGGCAATGGAGGAGCCGACGTTGATCTCAGACAAGGGGCTGACCGCGCGCTGTCTAGCGTGCAGCTTCGACACCTTGCTCTCAGGATCGGCTAAGTTGCCGAAGCTGATCGCGTCCGCCGGGCAGCTCTGCTGACAGGCGGTCACCACATCACCCTCGCGCATCCGGACGCGCCCCTCTGTCTTCGCCTGCCACTTGGCGCGACGGATGCGCTGCACGCAGAACGTGCACTTCTCCATCACACCACGCGCGCGGACGGTGACCTCGGGGTTATGCCCCATGGGCAGCGGCTGGCGCGCGTTGGCCTTGCCGTGGATGACCAGCTCAGGGAACAGGTTCGTCAAGATGCTGTCGCTGCGGTCCTCGGCGTAGTTGTACCAGTTGAACCGGCGCACCTTGAACGGGCAGTTGTTGGAGCAGTAGCGCGTGCCCACGCAGCGGTTATAGGCCATCTGGTTGAGGCCATCCGAGCTGTGGACGGTCGCGAGCACGGGGCAGACCGTCTCACAGGGCGCGTTCTCACAGTGCTGACACAGCATCGGCATGAACAGCACCCGCGGCTCCTCAATGTACTCGCTCATCGCCACATAGGGCTCTGCGGCGAGCATCGGGTCCTTGATCGGGTGGTGGCGCTTCTTGGCCAGCTCCTCGTTGTCAGGCAGCTTGTAGTAGCGATCGATGCGCAGCCAGTGCATCTCACGGCCCTCGATCACGCCTTGGCGACCGACCACCGGGATGTTGTTCTCCTCTTGGCAGGCGATCACGCAGGCGTTGCAGCCCGTGCATTTGGACTGGTCAATCGCCATGCCCCACCGGAGCGGGTAGGGGTGGCGTGCCCACAGGTCATTAAGCACAGGGTGCGCGTGGTGGCCAGCCTTCTGATCCTTGGTGTAATCATCAAGCGTCGCGGTCGCCATGATCGGGCGCTCGTGCAGATCGAGCACCTGCGAGCCCTGGGGGTTAGCGAGCTCTTGGAACTTGTTGGTCTTGCTCAGCTCAACCTCAAAGCCCGACAACGCCACCAAGCGCGAGTCGCGCTGAAGCTGCGACAGCAAGAACGCGTTCTCACCGACCCCGTTGCCGACCATGCCCGCGTGCGTGCGCCCGTGGCCCAGCGGCACCGCGACCACGTCATCGTGCAGGCCAGGCTGCATCAACACGGGGAAGCTCAGCGAGCGGCTGGAGCCAGGGATCTTGATGTTGACGACAGCGCCATTTCTGAGGTTCGCGTCGCGGAAGGTCTTCGGGCTGACCATCACATAGGAGCCCCAGACCTGCTTGCTGATCGGATCAGGCAGCTCTTGCAAGTGGCCGTTGTTGGCGTCTTGACCATCATACATCGGGATGGTCGCGACCAGCACGAGCTCCTTGCTGCTCAGATCGCCAGCTTGGCGTGGCCTCGCCGCGGCGATCGAGGTGGGCAGCAGCCTCACGGTGTCCGAGACGCGGAACGGGCGCACCGAGCGCGTCGCCTCAGGGGACTCCCACACGCCTTGGCGAAGCGTCGCCTCCCAGAACGCGTCAAACGAGGCGGAGGTGTTCGCCATGGGGTAGATCGCGTCGCGCCAGTGCGCGCTCACGAAGCGATACCAGGGGCCGGTGTGATGCGCGCCGCCGCCCTCAGGGCCTGCTTGACGCCCGATGGCCTTGGCCTCGGGCAACATCGCGCTGAGCGTCGGCACAGCGCCTGCGCCCGCGAACCAGATGAGCAGGCTCTCCTCAAAGGCGCGCGTCTGGTATAGCGGCCGAATGGCGGGCTGACGCAGCGCGAAGACGCCATCAAAGGGCTCGCTGTCGCCCCAGCTCTCAAGCCAATGTGAGCCAGGCGCGAGATAATCGGCGTATTGCGAGGTCTCATCTACGCGGTCCGAGCAGCTCACCGTAAAAGGCGCGCTGGCGCCACCGAGCACCTCGCCAAGCGCGAGCTCAAGCGGCGCGGCGTAGGCGGGGTTGGCGTCAGCGATGATCAGCAGGTCAACCTGCTGCGCCTTGATCTCGTCCATGAGCTGGATGAGCTGGCTGAACTGGCCTTGCGATTGGCGGCTGGTGCGATCGCGCTCAATGGTGTTGCCATCAGCCTCAAGCGCCGCGTTGAGCAGGTTGACGGCTGCCTCAAGCTGCACGCCTGTGGCGCTCGCGCTGGCCACACCACCGGCCACCACCAAGGCCTTGCCCACAGCGCCCGCGAGCGCCGCGCCAGCCTTCTTGATCGCCTCCTCGCTCACGCCCGTGGCTTGAGCCACAGCCTGGCTGGTGAAGGGCGCGACCGCCTGCCTGAGGGCGGCGTTGCCCGCGATGGCGCCACCGCTGGGCGCCGCTGCCGTGATCACCTGATACGCCAGGCCCATGGCGATGGTCGCGAGGTCACTTGTGCGCACACGATAGCGCTCATCGGCGTTAGCGCCAGTGAGCGTCAGCGCGCCCTCGAACGCGATGAGCTTGCTCATCGTGCCCGCGTCAGGATCGCGCCTGCTGCTGAACTGTGAGGTGAACTCCACAGGCGACAGCCAGGTGCCCAAGAAGTCGCTCTGGAGCGAGACGATCACGTCCG
>CAYXWB010000090.1:0-16263 GCA_964468515.1 uncultured Bradymonadales bacterium
AGGAGATCCTCGCCTATCTGGAGGGCCGCTTCCCCACACAACCCCAGCCTGAGCCTCAGGCCGCCGCGCATGTGCGCGAGCAGCTGCTTGGCGCTTTACAGCGCGCGGGCGCCAAGCCCGTGGACCTCGACGCCATCGCGCGCTTGGAGGCCGCTGAGGCGGCCGAGGCCAAGGCGCGCCAGGTGCCCGAGTTCAAGTTCGCCTCGAATGAGGTGATGCTTCAGATCATCTCAGGCTGATCGGGCGCTGGGGGTGCAAACTCTGGACGCGGCGCTCACGCGCAGGTACGACAGTGGGGTGATGCGGCGCGCTGCATCACCCCGCTCGCCAAGACGCTCATCGCTCGAAGAGGAAACGCCATGCGCGCACCGAACGCATCCCCGGTCGCCTCGCTGTCATTTGCGCTGCTGCTGGCGGTGTCCCTAGCTGCGGGCTGCGCCAGCAGCGCCGCGCCTAAAGATGACACCCAAGACACGATCCTCTATACGCCGCCTGCTGACGCGAGCATGCCGCCCGTGCCACGCGGCGCGCCCGTGCTCGCGCAGGCGCTGCCGCCTGAGCCGCCGCTGCCCGCGCCCGGCACGCTGACGCGCGCCGAGCTGGAGGCGCTGCATCAAGCTGGCCCTGGCTTCGCGTTGGCGCAGGTGCAGGTGCGCCCCGTGACCGATGAGGACGGCGCGCTGGTGGGCTACGCGATCGCGAGCTTTAGTGAGGGCGCTGCGCGCAGGCTCACGCCGATCTTGGCGATCGGTGATGTGATCACGCACATGAACGGGATACGCATTCGTCGCCCAGAGGATTACTTCGCCGCATGGACGGGTTTGCAAGGCGCCTCCACCATCACGCTGTCTTATCTGCGCGGTGAGGCGCCTATGACCTCGACCTGGATCGTCAACCCGTGAGCGAGCGGACCTTGCCTGACGCGCCTGGCCATGACGTCGATGAGGACGACGACGACGCGCTGTCACAAGACCTCGCGCTGGATGATGGCGGCCGCGTGGCGCGGCTGTGGCCGCTGGCCACGCTGATGCTCGGCGCGGCGCTGTGGGCGCAGCTGTTCGGCGTGGCCGCGCGGGTCGAGCTGAGCTTTGAGCCGATGCGCCTGCACGCGCTGATGGCGTACCTGCTGCCGCTGGGGATGATCGCGTTCGCGGTCGCCACGCGCATCGCCGTGCTGCTGCTCGCGCTCGCGCCGCTGTGCCTGATCCCAGGGCTGATGCTGATGGCCGAGCCCGAGCAGCGCCTGCTCACGGAGGGCTTGAGCATGCTGCGCTTGGGCGCCTCCTTGGCGCTTTATCTGGCCGTGGCGAGCGCTGGCGCGCAGGTCGCGCGCTTGCCCGCGAGGCTGGTGTCGCTTGGGCGCGCTGAGGCGCCGGGCGCGCATGAAGACCTCTACCGGCGCTTCGTGCTGGCGCGCATCGGCGTCATGGTGATCCTGTTCGTGGTGCCCGCTTATGGCGTCTTTCAAGACCCTGAGATCGCCGCCGCGCTCGCCCAGCATTACGGCGAGTCGGCCGCTGCGGCGCGCACATTCTTGGGGCTGTTGCACTTCTTTGTGTGGATCGTCGCCGCTTATATGATGGTGATGACCCCCGCGCTCAACCTCGAATACGATCAGCGCGCGCTCAAGCGCGCGCTCGACGCGCAGGCGCGCGCCCTGACGCGGCGCGCGATCGTGCGCCGTGTCGGGGTGTGGGTGACGCTGGGCCTGATCGCCGCAGGGGCGCTGGCGCTGGCGTTTGCCGGATGACGCGCCCTCGCGCCGTGCGCTATGTTGAGCAGACGAAGGGCGCGCGCTTGAATGAGCGCGCGCTTGAATGAGCAGGAGCGAACCTGATGCGCGCGACCCTCTATGATGCGGTGGGCCTTGGGATGCTGGTCGGCAGCACCTTCTTCTTCTACCGCTGCGTCCACAGCCTCGCCCAAAAAGACTACGTCGCCGCCCTCATCGTGCTGGTCATCGGCTTCGTGATGATCCGCGTCGGCGTGGAGGTGGGCAAGCTCGCGATCCTGATCCGACGCGAGCAGGAGCCCGGCTGATGCGCTGGGCTGCGATCATCGCGCTGTGCGCCCTCACGCTCAGCGCTTGCCAAGCGCGCGATGTCACCCACCCCGACGCGCGTGACGCCTTCGCGCGCGCGCGCCAAGCCGCGCCTTCAAGCGCGCCCATCGTCGCGCGCGTCAACGGCCAAGCGCTCACCTTAACGCAGCTCGACGCTTACTGGCAGACGCGCCCCGAGCTGAGCGCCGAGCAGGCGCTCGACGGCCTCATCAATCAGACGCTCATCATCGCGCGCGCCGCGCCCACCGAGGCGCAAGCTCACGCGCTGCACGACGCCCGCAAGCGCGGCCTCACGCGCGCGTGGCTTGAGCGTGAGGTCGACGCTCAGCCGCTCGGTGAGCTGACTCAGCTTGACGCCATCCGCGCGACGCTGCGCCAGCAAGCGCGCACACCAGCGGGCATCCGCGCCTCACACCTGCTGCTGCTGGTGCAGCAGCGCGGCAAGGATCCTGTCACGGGCGCCGACGTGACCATGAGCGACGCTGATTATCAGCGCGCGCTTGAGCGCGCCAAAGCCCGCGCCGTCACGCTTCGCGCCGAGCTGCCCGAGCGCCCTGAGCCCCACGCGCTGCTGGCTTTCGTCGAGGCGCGCCGTGACGCACTCCAAGCTGAAGGTTTCACGCTCGTGGCGAACCTGCACATGAGCTTCCCGCGCCCCGGTGAGGCCTATGAGGGGCGCAACGTGCCTGAGGGCTGGATGAACGTCGCGCCCGAGTTCGCCCAAAGCGCCGCCGCGCAGCTGGATGGCGCAGGCCCTGGCACCTTGTCAGGCCCCGTGATCACCCCGTTTGGGGTCCACCTGATCTTGCCTGAGGTCGCGCTCCCCGCCCAGGAGCCTGCCCCTGACGCCCTCGACGCGCGCGCTCGCTTTGAGGCCGCGCGCCAGCACCGCAGCGCCACCTTGCAGCGCGCGCTGGAGGCGGCGGCCTCGGGCGCTGAGGTCGTCACCGCGCCGCAGGTGCTGAGCGCCGCGTCCGGCGGTTGAGCGCTTGCCACTGGCAGGATTTGATGGGGGGTGACACGCGCGCTGACGTCGCGTAAGACAGGAGACACTGTCACTGGCAGAAACAGTGCGGGGTGTGATGATCTGGATGCGGCGCGCTGCGTGCCGCCGCACCACCGCGATGAGAGGGTCTCGATGCGCAAGAACACTGGCCTGATGCTCTTCTTGATGGGCTCGCTCATCTTCTCGCTCGCCTGTCTGTGTGGCGATGATGAGGCGAGCGAGACGACCTCCGAGTGGAAGGTCGAGGGCAACGACGCGCCAAAGCCTGAGCGAGGAGAGCGAGCCGCGCCTGCACCCAAGCCTGCGCAGGACGAGGCGGCCGAGGTGTTGTCAGGCAGCGCCTTTAACAAGGCCTTCCCCGATGATGGCTTCCAGCAGACCAAGCGCACCTTCACGCAAGAAAAAGACGGCTTCAGCGAGGCCATCTACGCGCTGGACGGTCAGGAGGTGGTCAAGATCGCCATCACTGACACCAACAACAACCCCAGCGCCCGCGACAAGTTCAGCGCTGCCACCGAGGAGATCGGCGGCGCGCCCACGATGACGCGCGGTAAGAACGCCTCCTTGCTCTTGGTGAGCGATCGCTTCCAGGTGCAGGTCGCCTCGAAGACCTTGTCCCCTGAGGAGCGCGCGACGTGGCTTGGCGCGGTCAAGATCAACGCGCTGCCCTGACCCTCCCCCCGCTTACTCACCTGTGACACGGGCCGCTGCCTCAACGCAGCGGCTCGCCAGAGATGGAGCCGACCGCCGTGAGTCACACCCCGATCTTTAAGGCCCTTGAGGCGCTCCCCAGCTCGAACCTCACCACCAAGAGCCTGAGCTTGCTTGACATGCTCGTGCGCTCAGACTGGAAGAACATCAACAGCTTCGAGCAGATGATCCGCGAGGTCACCGGCGAGGATGACAAGGGCTACCTGCAGGAGATCGGCCAGCGCGCGATCGCCCTGTATGAAGATCCCAGCCAGAGCTACCAGCGCGCCATGAAGCTCTATCACCTTGTCGATGACCTCGACAAGGTGGCGGGCGCGGCCGCGATGGCCAACCTCATCGGCGGCAAGTTCTCGTTCTTGAGCTTCATGGAGAAGCTCACCCCCCGCGATGAGACGACCCAGGCCATCGACGCGGGCGCCAAGTTCGTCGCGGAGCTGGCCACGTTCTGCCTCATCAACGGCATCCCCGGCGACAGCGTCAAGGACTTCGTGCGCTCGCTCACCAGCTACGCCGGAGACGACCTCATGCGCATCGCCGCATGGATCGCCTATGACGGCGTGCTGCCGCTCGGGCCAAACTTCATGAGCCTGGTGATCGATCGCATCGACAAGGCCGATGACGCCACCCTCACCTCCAACCCGCTCATCTCCAAGCTCACCGCGTGGCTGCCCGGCGACGGCATCGCGGCCCGCAAGCACCTCATCTTGGAGTCGCTCTCGGGCGCGAAGGGCTGGGTTGACGGCTTCTTGAGCAGCAAGGGCATCACCCAAGACGCCGTCGTCTCCAAGCTGCGCGGCATCGTCGACGTCACCGACACGCGCCTGGACTACATCGCCGCCGCCATCGACGTCGGCACCAACTACTTTGAGCACACCGGCACCCAGTCCATCGCCCGCCAAGCCATCAGCCGCGCCTATGGCGAGGTCTGATCCTCCCGCGTGATCCTGCCGCTCACACGCAAACAAGAGGGCCTCGCGGCGCGCGCCGCGAGGCCCTCTTGTTTGCGCTTGAGTATCGCGACCGCGCTGACGCGCGCTCACTCTCAAGCACGCGCGCTTCGCGCCAAAGCGCTGGAGTATCGCTCCGGCGCTGCGCGCCGTCACTCTCACAACCTCGCTCAGGACACGCCGCATGGGTAGTCTCTATGCGGTGATCCTCTATGGCCACGCGCGCGATGCAGCTGTCTCGTGTGGACGCGCGCGTCACGGCGACGGCTCCTCCTCCCCTTCAAACGGCTCATCAAACGCCTCGTCTATCGTCTCAACGCTCGGCGCGCGCGCGTCCTCATCTTGCGCTGGCGCGGGACCGGCCAGGATCGGCACGCGCGCAGCGCGCGGCATGGGGCGAAACTCACGCTCCAGCCAGCGTCGATACGCGCTCACATCGACGACCCCCATCCACCCCAGCGAGCTCGCCGCCTCACCGCGCCTCATCGCCTCGCGGCTGCCGCTCGTCGGCAGCGTCCAGCCCTCGCGCTGGCCGTCGATCCAGATGTTCAAGTGCCGCGAGCGCCATGACGTCCTTGAGGTGAACTCCGCCAGCGTGAACGCCACAAAGCTCGGATCCATCAGCCCGCGCACGTCCTCGCGCGAGCGCGTATTGGTCACAACAATGTTGTAGCCGCCCTCGGGCATGGCGATGAGGCCGATGTGCGCCTCATAGCGCACCCGCTCATCAATGCGCGCGCGCAGCGTCGCGCGGGTCGTGTTGAGCTGAGCGGCGCGGAGGCGATGGCGCATGCGGTTCGTGCAGCTGTTGACCACGCGCGTGCCATAGTAACCATAGCGCACGCGCTTTCGGGTGCAGACGCGCTCCGACTCAAACGCCTGCCCCTCATCAAGCGCGCAAACATGCGCCTCATCGCAGCTGCCGCGCGCGCCCGCCGAGGTGTGACACGCGCTCGCCAGCGGCAGCGCCTCGCGCAGACAGCGCCCCACGCTGTCACAGCTTGGGCGCATGCAGCTGTTCGCGGGCTTGGGGCAGCCGCTCGGATCCCAGCCTCCCTCCTCACCCACCCGCACGCAGCGCGCATCATCCTCGACGGGACGCTCACAGCTGGCCGCCGCGCATGCTCCCGCAGCGCCCGCGCCATCCACACAGCGCGACCCATCGGCCAGCGGATCGGCCACGCACTGGCCTTGGTCGCAGCGATAGCTCACGCACGCTTGCGCGCTGTGACAGTCCGTGTCACGCAGACATCCTGGCCCCTGGCTCACACACCAGCCCTGCACGCACTGCCCCGCCACGACGCGCTCCCCAAAGCGCTGATGACACGCGCCCGCACCCACGCACTCGGGCGCATCAGGGGAGGTCAGCGCCCCGACGCGCGCGGCCTCAAGCGCGGCTGGCAGCTGCGCGGTCGCCGCGACGAGCGCGCGCGCTTGGGCGTCGCGCTGTTGATGGTGCGCGCGCCCGAGCGCGAGCCCCATCGTCAAGAGCCCCACCAAGAGCCCCACCACGATCGCGACGTGCGGGCCTGTCGCCGCCTCACGAGGTGGGGCTGGGGTGGCCGCAGTCTCAGCCACCACGACAGGCGCGCGCACAAGCGTTGGGGCCACCTCCGCTTCTCGCTGGGCGCCGTCGTCGGGCGCGATGGCGCCCAGCGCGAGCGTGGTGTGCGCCCAGAGCCACTCCGCGAAGGTGTAATCCGCACGCTCCAGCGCGTAGGCGTCGAGCGCGTCATTGGCCTGCGCGGCGCTCAAATGCGCGCGCGCGACCAAGAGGGTGGCTTGATGGCGCGCCTGCGCCAGCCTGTCATCCATGAAGCGTTCAAACAGCGCATCCGCGCTCGCCTCATCCAACCCCCCCGCCAACACCAGCGCGTCGAGCAGCTGGCCCATATCCCCATCACGCACCCGCGCCCCGCTGCGCGCGAGCGCGTCACGCAGCGCGGGCTGACGCCCCACAAACGCCTCACAATCCGCGCGCCCTAGGAGCGGATGATGCACATCGCGCAGCTGCGCGCTTAACGGTTTGTCACGTGTCATCACAGCAACCCCACTCGCCAAGGCGCCCCCCAGCGGGGCGCGATCTGCCTCACCCTCTCATCCCTCCCGGCACGCATCGTGCCGCGCCCTCAATCCCCCTGAACGCAACCTGCGGCACGCATCGTGCCGGGCTGGAGGCTAAGAGTTGAGGTGAGCACCTCGTCTCTCCACCCCACGTTCAAGGAGCCCCAATGCGACACGTCATCACCTGCATCGTGGCGTTGAGCCTGTCTTTAAGCGCCGCTCACGGGCTCGCGCAATCTAGCGCCGCCGATGCATCGCCGCCTCGCACCGCGCCGCGCGCCTTGAGCGATGCCGAGATCGAAGGCGTGTTATCGCGCGCCATCGCCTTAAACAGCGCGCCCGCGCTCTGGGCCTTTGTGCGCCGCTACAAGACCCCCGAGCACCTCTATTTGCGCGCCCATGTCCAGCTCGGTGAGCTGCTCCTGGAGTCAGGTGATGCCGACAGCGTCCGCGCCTACCTCGCCGAGTTCGACACAGCCGCGCTTGAGGTCCTCTACAAAGCCCACTACGGCCCGGACGAGCTCCCCTCCTTCAGCGAGCTGAATATGGAGCTGTCGTTTTGGGAGAGAGGCGAGCAAGCGGAACACACCCAAGACGCGTATGACGCCCTCGGTGAGTCTGCCACCCTGGCCGAGCTGCTCGCTTATGCCGAAGCGCACCCCCCTGAGCACATCTCGGTCTTCAGCGACTTTCATTACACAGTGCACGCGCGCATCGCCGCCCGCTTCGCGCTGGAGGGCAGCTTCGACCAGATCACGCGCTACATGGGCTATTTCAGCGGCGCACCTGCGGCCAACCCCACGATGTGCGCGGTGATAGAGGCCGCGCTGCGTCGTTTCCCCGACCGCATCGACGCGCTCGCCACCCAGAGCGCCGCAGTGAGTCGCACGATAGGCATTGAGCTCGCCAATGATCCCGTCAACCACGTGTTGAGCACGGCGCGCGCCACCGATGCCCGCGCATGGGCACGCTACGCGACGCGCGCCGCAGCGCAGGATGACCTCGTGTGCCTCGACCTCGCCCGCGAGCGCACCACCTCACTGCTCGCCAGCACGCTCACTGGCCCTCAGCTCAGCGCCCTCTACCCAACCTCCACCCCAGCGCGAGCCCTCACCCCCGAGGTCTTCGAAGGCTTGACCCAAGCGGCCATGCGCCTCGCGCCGAAGCAGCTTCGCGCCTTAGTCGCTGACGCGCAGGTGGCCCCCCAAGCGCGCGCCCACATGTTCTGCCACGCCCACTTAAAGCGCGCCAACGTGTGGGACGACACCCAAGCGCAGGACCATCACGACCAGCTCGCCACCTCAAGCGCCCCCGCCACCCAAGCCTGCTGGACGCGCCTCGAAGCCCACATCGAAGCCCGCGCCGAGGCCCAGGCCCGCACCGCACAAGCGAAGCTCGCCAAGACATGGCCGAGCCGCATCAAGCGCCACCTCGCAAGCTGCAAGCGCACCAAAGCGCAGGTGTTTCAACACCGCGTGCTCGTGTTCAACGCCGCCATGCACGGCGCCCCCGAGGACATCAAGGAGGTGCTAGCCGCGCGCATGCATGCCAGCGTCGACGAACACGCACGCCACCTCCGCGACATCGTCCTGCTCTACGGCGAGCTGGCCGAAGCCCAAGACCCCCGCGCCCACCAGCTCATCACCCGCGCCCGCGCCCAATGTGGCCTCAGCTCACCCTGAGCGTCAGGCGCATCGTCGCCCTCTAGCGCGCGCTTCGCGCCGACGCGCTGGAGTATCGCTCCGGCGCTGACGCGCCGTCACTCTCACCCCTCATGCGCGCCGCGCATGATCACTCGCAGCGTGCCCATCCAGACAGTGGTTTTTGCGAGGAGAGGGAGCGCGCGCCAGAGCCTATGCGTCTGGTGCATAATGCGCGGCGGGCGCATGAAATCTAGTGATCAGGGGGTCTGGCGCAGCACCGCGTCGAGCGGGGCGCGCCCTGGATTGGGCACAAGCTCCGGATAACCGATCCACACAAACCCCACGATCTCCTCGCCGGGCGGGATCATCGCCATCGCGTAGGTGTCGGGGTGGGTGGTGACGGCGCCGCTGCTCCACTTGGAGCCGATGCCTTCGGCCCACAGCGACAGGCAGAGGTTCTGGATGGCGCAGGCGATGGCGGCGTAGTCTTCGCGGGCGCGCGCCGGATCGGCGGCGATGACCTGTGAGATGACCAGCAGCTCGGGCGGGTTGGAGAACTTGGCGCGGATGACGCGCTGAAGCCGCTCGCTGGGGGTCTTGTTCTTGGTCTTTAAGGCCACGCCCAGATCGGTGAGCGTGGCGCGCGCCTTGGGGCCGAGGCGCGTGAAGCGCCAGGGGTTGGTGAGCTTGTGGTTGGGGGCGCGAAGCGCCGCCTCCAGCGCGCGCTCAAGCGCCCCCTCAGGCAGCGGGTCGGGGCGGTAGTCGTGGATGGTGCGGCGCGTGGTGAGCGCGTGCCAGACGGGGTGCTCAGTCATGGGCTGTGTCACGGGTCTTAGGGGTGGTAAGATAGCGTTGACGCGGCGCGTCATGCGGGTGAGCGCGCAGTTGCGTCTTGTCGTTCGCGCGCGACGGTGGTTATAGTCCGCCGCGTCCAAGACGTCGAGCCGCGCGCATCCAAGACGGCGCGTCGTCAGCCAGACAGGTCCTGTCTTTTATGTCACAGTGCAGCACCTAAGACACCGCGTGAGCCGCTGGCTCCGGGAGGCGAGTCGTGAAGATCGGAGTTCCTGCCGAGATCAAGAACCATGAGTATCGTGTTGGGCTTATCCCGGCGAGCGTGGCGGAGTATGTGCGCCACGGTCATCAGGTGTTCGTGCAGCGTGGGGCGGGGGAGGGCAGCGCCATCCTCGACACCACCTATGAGCGCGTCGGCGCCACGATCCTGGAGACGGCTGAGGAGGTGTGGGCCACGGCTGACATGATCGTCAAGGTCAAGGAGCCGCTGCCCTCCGAGTATGCGCTGATGCAGCAGGGTCAGCTCATCTACACCTACTTCCACCTGGCGGCGGTGCCGGAGCTTGCGCAGGCGCTCATCGAGAAGGGGGTCGCGGCGGTCGCTTATGAGACCATCCAGCTGCCCAACGGCAGCCTGCCGCTGTTGGAGCCGATGAGCGAGGTCGCGGGCCGCATGTCGATCCAGGTCGGCGCGCGCTGCTTGGAGCGTGAGCGCGGCGGCAAGGGCATCCTGCTCGGCGGCGTGCCCGGCGTGGCGCGCGGCCGCGTGGTGATCCTGGGCGGCGGCACCGTCGGCACCCACGCGGCCAAGATGGCCGTCGGCATGGGCGCGGAGGTCACCGTGCTCGACATCAACGTCTCGCGCCTGCGCTACCTCGACGACATCTTCGGCAACCGCCTGCAGACGCTGCACTCCAACCAGGAGACGATCGCCCAAGAGGTGCGCCGCGCGGACCTCGTCGTGGGCGCCGTGCTCATCCCCGGCGCCAAGGCGCCGCACCTGGTGACGCGCCAGCTGTTGAGCGAGATGAGCAACGGCAGCGTCGTGGTGGACGTGGCCGTCGATCAGGGCGGCTGCATTGAGACCTGCCACCCGACCACGCACGAGAACCCCACCTATATTGTGGACGGGGTCGTGCACTACTGCGTCGCCAACATGCCCGGCGGCGTGGCGCGCACCTCGACCTTCGCGCTCAACAGCGTGACCGTGCCGTATGGCCTCCAGCTCGCCAACCACGGCGTCAAGGAGGCCGCGCGCCGAAGCCCCGCTCTGGCGCTGGGCATCAACACGCTCGATGGCCACATCACCTACGAGGCGGTCGCCGAGGCGCTCGCCATGGGCTATCGTCCGCTGACGCAGCTCCTGGGCTGACGCTTCGCTTGAGGCGCTGAAGACGAGGCCAGCGACACGCCAAGCGTGTCGCTGGCCTCGTCGCGTCTGAGCTGTGCTCCCCCACTTTTTAAGCGATGCGACGCCCTCACTGAATCAGCGCGCTCACACACAACCTCCCGAGCGGAGCACGGTTGAGGCTGATGCCAAGCAGGGATCGACCAAGCGCCTCACCCACACGCAGGCGTGAGGCCGCCAGCGTGTGGGTGAGGCGCAAAAAAGGCAGTGGGGCTCTAGATCCAAAAGCGCGCGCGCGCGTTTACATTCCCTAGGAGGCGTCGTCATCGCACGGCACAGCGCCCGAAGATAAAAATTCAGGCGTGAATGAAATAAAGGATCTGACGTCTCCACTTATAGCCCCGCATCGTGCGAGCGGTATGAAATTTTCGTGATGTATGGCGCGCCGTGAGACGCCCCAAGCATCCTCCAAGACGAGAGCAGGTGGTCAAGATGACAGGTCAAATCAACGCTCAAGAGCAGCTCTACGCGGCCTTCTACCAGGAGGCGGTGCCTCACCTGGACGCGCTCTATGCCACGGCGATGCGTTTGACCAAGAATGGCACCGACGCCGAGGATCTGGTCCAAGAGACGATGCTCAAGGCGTTTCGCTACTTTGACAAGTACGAGGAGGGCACCAACTGCAAGGCGTGGCTGTTCAGGATCCTGACCAACACGTTCATCAATCGTTATCGCAAGCAGCAGAAGCGCAAGGAGTTTCTGGTTGACGATGACTTCCGCCCGCTGCAAGAGCGCGCCGAAGCCCCCGCCAGCAACCCCTTCGTGGATGACTTCCTTAACGAGGAGCAGGTCTACTTCAAGCTGTTCAGCGATGAGGTCAAGGCCGCGCTCGAAGACATCCCGGTCGACTTTAGGATGGTGGTGATCCTGGCTGACTTGCAGGACTTCGCCTACAAAGAGATCGCCGAGATCATGGACTGCCCCATCGGCACGGTGATGAGCCGCTTGTATCGCGGCCGTCGCATGCTTCAATCGCGCCTGGCGGGCTACGCCAAGCGCTACGGCGTCGGCGTCCCCCAGGAGGGGACGCCAGCGAGCGACGACGCCCCAGCCGCTGATAATGTCAGCGACCTGAGCGCCTACCGCAAGCAGAAGACCGGCTAAACGCCAAGCGCGACCCGCGCCGCCCTCATGAGGGTGGCGCGGGTCGCGCCGCGTCTGGCATAAGCCGCCACAAGGCTATGGAATGATTTAGCTCGCTTGTGCGGTTGCTACCCCCTGTGAAGCTTGGCCGTCTGCTCCCCTCTCCCTCTTGGGCGCAGACACTTTGACCACCCCTCACCGCAAACGCCGCGCGTTTGAAGAGACGAAGACATGAAGATGACTTGTGACGATGTGACCTCCTTCATCGACCTCTACCTGGATCATGAGTTTGGTGATCAGGAGCGCGCCGAGATGGACGCTCACCTCGCACATTGTGAGGACTGCAGACAACGCGTCGAGCAACAGCTGCGCTTCAAGCAGGCCCTCAAGTCATCCCTGTCCCAAGAACGCGCGCCCGACGCCTTCAAGCACCAGCTCATGGCGCGGCTGCAAGCCCAAGCCGACCAACATCAAGCCCAACACCCCCCCACCCCCGCGCCCATCCCCACCCCTGCCAAGACCCACAGCGCGCGCGTGCGCCGCTACGGCCTGATGGCCGCCCCCATCGCCGCCGTGCTGGGCGTCGCGCTGGCCCTGCCTAGCTCCTTCACCATCGCCTCCGCATCCAGCAATCAGCTGCCCATCGTCAAGCAGAGCGTGGACTGGCATCGCGGCAACTACCCCATGGAGATTCAGAGTCAGGACGCGCGCCAAGTGGCCAATTGGTTCTCCGACAAGGTCGCCTTCCCCGTCCGGCTGCCTCACTTCGCCCAGCCCGACGCTCGCCTCATCGGCGGCCGGCTCGCCCACGTCCAAGACCGCCACGCCGCGCTCGTCACCTACGAGGTCGAGGGCAGCCGCTTGAGCGTGATGATGTTCCAAGGCGATGGCCTCAAGGTCCCCTCTGACAAGATCCGCAAGGTCGGCGATCGCGACGTCGCGCTCATGAACGCCGACGGCTACGAGATCGCCATCATGCAAAACCACGGCGTCACCTACGCTGTCACAGGTGAGCTGACTGAGGGTCGGTTCACGCAGGTGATGGAGGCGTCGCTGAGGCGCTGATCGGCTCAGAGCACAAACCCCTTGAGGCCACGCGTCCCTTACAGTGACGACGTGGCCTTTCTCTTGGCGCCACACTTGCGCTATGATGCGCGCGTTGTGACCTCCACGGCCACCTGATGGGAGCGCTCAAAGACCTATGGCTCAACCCTTCGCACTGCTCTACGACGCCCGCCTCAAGCCCGCGCTGGAGGCGCCCTTTGGGCTGACCTTGCCGGTGGACGCGGACGACGCACCCGCGCTTGTCGCCGCGCTGACGCGCGCGCTCGACGCGGGCGCCTCACCGGTGCTCGTGCAGGGTGATGATCGGCTGTTATGCGCGATCTTGGCGATGCACGAGCGCGCGCTGCTGGGGCATGCGACGCCGCTCTTGTGCGCGCCGATCGACGCCGAGCGCAGCCGCGCCGCGCGCTGGCTTGAGGTCAGCGCCAAGCCGCGTGATGCGGCGCAAGCGGTGCTCAAAGCCCAGCGCCGAGGCAAGCTGCGCCGCGAGCGCGTGACGCCGCTGCGCGTCATGCTCAGCACAAGCCCTGAGCCGCTGCTGGCTATGACCTTCACCGCAGGCGCGCCGTTCGACATGTTGGAGGCCTCAGCGCGCGCGCGCTTGGGCCGCGCCGAGGCGCTGGGGCGCGCGCTCGGGGCGCTGGGGCGCGGGCTCTCAAGCGAGCCGCCCGAGGCGCTGCGCGTGACGCTCGACTATGCGCCCTCACCAGGGGCGCTCTATCTGGTCGCCAGCGCCTTGCCCACGGGCCACTTTGAGCTGGCCATGGGCGACACCGCGCAGCCGCGCGTGCGCGTCGGCGCGCAGGTGGCGCAGCTCGCGCGCGACATCGCGCGCGGGCGCGCGCCGCTTGGGCGCTTGCGCGGCCACGCCGCGCCATTTCACACCATCCACCTTGACGCGCCGCGCGGTGTCGCCCTCGATGATCAGCTCATCGCGCCCGCAGAACCCTGTCTCATCCAGCTCACGGGTGCGCCCGATGTCACGCTGGTCGCCCCATGAGGATCCCATGAAGCTGCCTCGTCTGATCAGCCCGCCGCGGCTCGCCGCTGAGCCTCCCAGTGATTTTGTCTCTGAGGGTGGCGGCGGCGGTGGCGGCGGGCGTCGCACCGTGTGGAAGGTGCTGGGGGTGGGCTGCCTGGCCGTCGTGCTGTTGGGCGCGGTGCTGATGTCGGTGGGCGCGTTTAAGGTCGCGTCGTGCTGCGGTGACGCGAAGCGGCTCACAGAGGGAGGGCAGCGCATGGGGGCGGCGGCGCGCAGCTTCGGCGCGGCGGTGCAGGAGGGCGATTATGCGAGCGCTCACACGTTCGTGGACCCCCAGGCCAGCGGCCTCGCGGATGAGGCCGCGCTGCGCGCGCTGTTTAAGCCACATGAGCCGCTGATGCGCGAGGCCGTGCTGCTGCTGGATGAGGTGCGCCCGCTGCCGCCTGAGGGCACGCCTCAGGGGTCGCTGCCCGATCTGTCAAAGGTTAACCAGTTCAAGGTCTTCGGCCGGTTCTACCCGCTAGAGGGCGACGCGGCGCTGCGCCTCACGATGACGTTCTCGCTCTTGGGCGAGGCGCCTGCCGAGGCCGATGGCGAGCAGCGCGCCGTGCGCATGATCGCGCTCAAGGTGGAGCCTGGGCAGGTCGACTTGGCGCAAGAGGCGCCCGCGCGTGCGGTGCGTGAGCTGCACGGGATGCTCCAAGGCGGCGATCGCGCGAGCGCTTATCTGGCGATGGCGCAGCCGTTTCGTGAGGCGAGCCATCAGGAGAGCTTCGAGGCGTTCATTGATGAGCAGGGGGATCTGTTCACGCAGAGCGTGCTCAAGCTGCAAGATGTGCGCTATGACGCCGCATCCCAAGGCATGCTCGCGCGCGTGACCGGCACGCTGCGCTCCCAGTCGGAGCGCGTCGCCCTGGTCAACTACGAGGTGATGCGCTCCGAGTCGAACCTGTGGCACGTCTCCTCCATCGCTCCCATGATCCAGGCGCAGGTCGACGCGTCGGCGGATCTTGGTGATGGCGCGGTGGACGCGTCGCCAGACATGTTTGAGGCTGAGGAGCGCGCCCCTGCGGACGACGCGCCTACGCGCTGAGCCTCACTTTAAGCGCATGTGGCGCGCCGCAGGATGACGCGGTGCGCCACATGATGTCCTTGACGCCCCCCCAAGCGCGGCGCTAAAGGTACGCCTCAAGACAGCCCCCCACAGGTCAGCGTCGCGCGACGCGCGGCTCGGGTGGTTGGGCGACGTATACCTCTTATCTCCAGACGCAGGTAGGTCATGACGGACAAGCGCAAGAAGCAGACGACCGAGGCCACGAACCTGAACGATGAGGTCATCGCGCCGCCCCCCGCGCGCACCGAGCGTGATGAAGCGGGTGATGCGTTCTTCCAAGCGCACCTCCAGCAGCTGGAGCGCGCCTATGCCTGCACCCAAGTGCAGCCGCATGTGCGCACCATCTTGAGCCAGCCCAAGAACGAGATCATCGTCAACTTCCCCGTGCGTATGGATAATGGCGAGTACAAGCTCTTCACCGGCTATCGCATCCAGCACAACAACATCATGGGGCCTTATAAGGGCGGCATTCGCTACCACCACGACGTGACGCTCGGGGAGGTCAAGGCGCTGGCCGCGCTGATGACCTACAAGTGCGCGCTGTTGGAGGTGCCGTTTGGCGGCGCCAAGGGAGGCGTCCGCATCCGCACCGCCGACCTGTCGCGCTTTGAGATGGAGCGCATCACGCGCCGCTTCACCCACGATCTGGGCAACAACATTGGCCCCGAGTACGACATCCCCGCGCCCGATGTGGGCACCAACAGCCAGATCATGGTCTGGATGATGGACACCTACATGAACACCCACAACCTGAGCGACAAGAACGCGCAGCGCCGCATCGTCACCGGCAAGAGCCTCACCTCCGGCGGCAGCCGGGGCCGCGAGAAGGCCACCGGCCAGGGCGCCGTGTTCTGCATCCAAGAGTGGGCCGAGGAGACGGGCTTTCGTCTCGACGGCTGCACCTTCATCGTCCAAGGCTTCGGCAACGTGGGCAGCCACGCCGCCATGATCCTCTCTAAGCTCGGCGGCATCCTCGTCGGCGTGCAGGATCACACCGGCACCCTCTACAACCCCGAGGGCATGAACCCGCGCAAGCTCCAAGACCACGTGCGTCAACACGGCGGCGTGGACGGCTATCGCGCGGGGGAGCTGATCGAGCGCGAGCAGTTCTGGAAGATCGAGTGCGACATCTGCATCCCCGCAGCCCTTGAGATGCAGATCACCCCCGAGGTCGCGCGCGAGCTGCGCTGCAAGCTCCTCGTCGAGGGCGCCAACGGCCCCACCACCATTGAGGCGGAGCAGATCTTGCAGGCGCGCGGCATCGACGTGCTGCCCGACATCCTCGCCAACGCGGGCGGCGTCGTCGTCTCCTACTTTGAGTGGATTCAGAACAAGCGCAGCGAGTCGTGGGAGGTCAAGGAGATCGACGATCGCCTGCACTTC
>CAYXWB010000091.1:0-16168 GCA_964468515.1 uncultured Bradymonadales bacterium
GGCCAGGGCTGAAAGCCCTGGCCGCCTCCTCTCGCGTTCTTGGGGGACCGCGCTGCAAGCGCGCGCTCGCTTCAAGCGATGCGGCGCGTGATCGGTGAGGTTCGCTCACACGACCTCCCGAGCGGTGCGTCGATGGTCCAGATTTTATGCGCGGATCGTCCAAGTCACGTAGTCAGACGCGGGGTGCGTGTGGCGCGTCGCGGTGGCAGCGCGCTGCGGCCCATCAGCGGTTGATGCGAAAGAAGCGCGTGCTGCCGGAGCTGACCTGGAGGTAGAAGCCGTAGCGGATGTGGATGAGGCCGTCTTCATCCTTGAGGCCCTCGGGCGGGTTGCTGTAGGGGCCAGCGCTCATGAGGGCGCGCACGGCCTCGTCGTCATAGAAGTCGAGGCCGCTGGAGTGATCGACGTAGAGGCGCTGGACGCTGCCGTCACCTTTGAGGGTGACGTTGATGACGGCGTAGCGGTCTTTGATGCCGTAGACGTTGCGATAAGGATCGCGGCGATTGTACTCGTTTTGGGGCTTCCACTCGCGCTCAAGCTGGCGCTTCATGCGGTCAAAGAAGGTCCAGTAGCGGTTCTGCTTGCGGTTGAGCAGGGTGCGATCGCCGTCGGGGACATCGCGCAAAAAGTTGACCATGCCATCATCACCGAAGCGATCCTCGCTGGAGGGGGCGGCAGCGGCGGGGGCGCGAAACAGCGCCTTGGCGCTGGGCTGATCGCTTGGTTTGTTCAAGACGAGGCCCTCGACGGGCTGAGGCGGCGAGGGAGGGCCGGGGGTTTGGGCGTCATCGGGGTTGGCGTCGGAGGACTTGTCCGAGAGCGTGATGTCGGCCTCGCGCGCGGAGGGCGTCTTGAGCTCGACCGAGCGCGACGTGTCAGGGGGCTTGACGGAGGGCGGCTCGGGCAGGGGGTTGGGCCTGGGCGGCTGCGGGTTCGGGGTGGTGCGCGCGGGCGGAGGCGGCGCGGTGTCACCGCTGGGCGTGGGCTGCGGCTGAGGGGCGGGCCGTGGCGTGGGCGTGGCGCCGCCGGGCAGGCCTGACTTGATCTGCTCGCGCTCGACCTTGGTGGCCTGGCGGGCGCTGACCTGGGCGCGATCGGGCTGCTGCTCAAGCAGGACGCGGGGCATGTCCGTGTAGGGGAGCATGCGCTCGGGCGGCTCGGGCTTGGGCTTGGGCGGCTCAGCGGGCTTTGGCTTTTGAGGCTCGTCGCTCTTGGCGAGGTCAAACTTGTGGCGCAGGGCGTCGGCGTCGAGGACGCGCACGCGCATGGCCTCAGCGGGCGTCGCGCGAGGGGGGGCATCGTCTGGCGAGGACGCGTCGCGCACGAGTGACAGCGCGGGCAGCACGATGGCGCCGTGGAGCAGCAGCGACAGCAGCAGGTGCCATCGCAGCGAGGGGGAGCGTGCTGTGTCGCGTCTGGCGAGGTTCATGGTGTGCTTGGCGAGCGCTCGCTGGGCGTGTGTCAACGCGCTGCGTGAGCCTAGGTGAGCCCCACGCGAGGATCGTGCTCAGAGCAGAACACGCGAGCGCGGGGGGTTCTTTCCAGCCACGCGCGCAGCGTCAGGTGCTGCTTGAGAAGGTGCGCATGCGCGCGCAGAAGGCCAGCCCCAACCGCACGTTAAGGCGCATCAACAGCGCGTATAATAGACGAGCTGGACGGGGATGCCCATGGCGATCGAGCGCACGTCGCGCTCGCTGCGCGGGAACGGCGTCATGGGGATGTCGTCGATGGGGGTGGGGCGAAAGGCGCGGTGGCTGTTGAGCGTGTCGCGCATGTCATTGGCGAGGACGCCGACATCGGTGCGAATCCAGAGCTTGGCGCCGGGGTGCATCTTGCGCTCCAAGAGGTCGAGGAACGCGGGCTGGATCAGGCGCCGCTTGCGATGGCGCGCCTTCCACCACGGGTCGGGGTAGAGGGCGAACAGCTCGCTGATCTGGCCATCATCAATGAGGATGGGGATGGCGAGGTTGCCATCGGCGCGCAGCACGCGGGCGTTGGGGATGCCCTCGCGCGCGTAAGAGTCGTTGGCTTGGCGCGTGTATTTGGCGCGGATCTCGATGCCCAGGTACTCGCGCTCAGGGTAGCGCTTGGCGAGGCCGCGAAGGAACATGCCCTTGTTGGAGCCGATCTCCAGGCTCAACCGCTCGGGCAGTGAGATGGTGAGGGCTTGCTCGCGCAGCGCGGCGAGCTGCTGGTCGTAGAACTGCTCAGTGTAGGTGTCGAAGCGCAGGTCGAGATCGGGCACGGTGCAATCCCTGGGTAGCAGCCGCACATGGGCGCCACTGTCACGAGCGCGTCGGCTTAGAGGTCGATGTCGAGCGTCAGGCCGTCATGGGCGGCCAAGGCGCGGGGGAAGCAGGATTGACCTAGGGCGTGGATGGCGTCAAGCGCTGCATCATCATTGGTGGGGTCATGATGAAACAGCACGAGCCGCTCGGCGCCGGCCTGCTCGGCCACCTCGCAGGCGATCTCGACGGTGGAGTGGCCATAACCTTGGGTGGGCACGGGCATGCTGACGTAGCGCTCAGCGGTGTACATGGCGTCATGGATGAGCACCGACGCGCCGCGCGCGAACTGGAGCAGGCGCTGATCGACCTGGACGTAGCCCTCGGTGTCGGTGGCGTAGACCACGCTCTTGCCCTGATACACGACCTTGTAGAGCAGCACGCCATTTTTGGGGTGGTTGAAGCCGCGCATGCAGTGGACAGCGACCTCCACTTGGTCGGGCGCGGGGAGCTTGGCAGCGTCTTGGGGGTGACGCGCGCGCAGCAAGAGCGGCGCTTCTTGATCTTTGAGGAAGTAGACGCTGTGGGCCTCGCTGATGTCATGGAATCGCTTGATCGATGACATCTCGTGCAGCGGCACAGGGAAGAAGGGCGGGTGCATGATGGCGCCGACGCACGCCTCCAGCGAGTCAAAGTCGCCCATGCGCGGCCCCCACACGTCGATCGTGGCGTCAGCCATATACATAGGCGCGAAGAACGGCAGCCCCATCAGGTGGTCGAGGTGCATGTGCGTCAAGAACAGGTGCGACTGGATGGGCGCGCGCGTGGCGCTGTAGCGCGCCATCAGCGCGCGGCTGTAGTCGAACAAGCCGCTGCCCGCGTCGAGGATGAGCTCGCGGCTGCCTGCGGTGACGACCACACACGAGGTGTGGCCCCCATAGCGCTGGTGCGCGGCGCCCGCGACCGGGAAGCTGCCACGGCATCCATAGATCTTGACTGAAAAATGCGGTGTCATCTGGCCCGTGTGCGCAGGGGGAGGTGGGGAGGGCGCGCTCGCTCAAGCCTCTGCGAGGGGCGGAGGCTGGGCATGAGGGTGACTCGAAGCGCGCGCGAGGGTCGGCATGAGTATATCAGCGCTCATTTTTGACCGTCAAGAATGTGGCCACCCGCACGCTCAAACAATAGTGTGATGCGCGCTCGCGACCTCACCTCGTCACCCCTCACCTCTCCAGGCCCTTTATGGACCCTAGCCAGCTCATCGGCCTCGGCGCCCTCGCCGCGCTCGGCGCGAGCGCGCTCGGCGCGCGGCGCGCTGGCGTACCGATAGCGCGCGCGCTCATGGTCGCGTCGGTGGCGATCATCGCGGGCGCCGGGGGCGCGCGGCTGATGTGGGCGCTCGTGTGGCGCGCGCGTCAGGGCGCGTGGCCCGCGCTGGAGGTGATCCTTGATCCTCGCTTGGGCGGCGCGTCATCGCTTGGGCTGATGCTCGGCGCGGGGCTCGTGTGCGGCTTAGCCGCGTGGCGCGGCGCGCGCCACGCGCCCGCGCTGCTCGACGCGCTCGCGCCAGCGGGCGTGCTAGGGCTTGGGATCGCGCGCCTCGGATGTGACCTCGCGGGCTGTGATTTTGGTCGTCCGGCCACGCAAGCGGCCTGGGGGATGCGACATCAGGCGCCCTCGGCGGCCTATGATTTTTATGCCAGCCAAGGCCTCACGCAAGGCGCGTGGACGCCTGCGCTCTTGCCGCTGGGCGCGATCTTGGGCGGGGGCGCGATCCTCATCGCGCTGTTGAGCATGCGGGTGAGGCCTGGGCGCGGCGCGCGCGCGTGGTGCGCGATCACAGGCTATGTGACGTGGCGGCTGGTGGGCGAGTGGGCGCGCGCGCCGGGATCGGTGCCCACGCTCGGCGGCGTGTCGATGAATCAGGTTGCGATGGGCGCAGCGCTTGTCATACTGCTAGCGATAGGCTTTCGATGGCGTGAACAGGTGAGAGGCTGATGCTGCGTGCGTTGATCTTCACGACACACGATGCGCGCTGGGGCGCGCTGCGTGAGATCGCGCGCGCGGCGCGATGGGAGCTCGCGCGCCAGAGCTGGTGGCCCGCGCTTGATGGCGCGCTGCGCGAGGCGCGCTGGGATGTGCTGGCGCTCGACGCAGACGCGCTAGCTGAGCGCCTGGACGCGCTGCGCGCGCTATGTGAGGCGCACCCACAGCTGCCCGTGGTGGTGCTCGGACAGGGTGCGGCGAGCGCGCAGATGCTGGCCGCGCTGGAGGCGGGGGTGGAGGTGTGGCTGAGCTGGCCTGAGCCAAGCGAGCCTGAGGCGATGGGCGCGATGCTTCAGCTCATCGCGCACCACGCGCAGCGCGCGCGCCTCGCGCGCCAAGGCGCGCAGCGCCTGGCCAGGAGCGAGGTGGAGCTTGCCGCGATCAATGAGCTCGCGCGCCAGCTCGCCCACACCCTCGATCAAGACGCCATGGTGGCGCAGGCGCTGCGCTGCGTGACGCAGACCTGTCGCAAGGGCGCGGCCGCTTACTTGAGCTGGGGCGTGGAGACACCGCCTGAGGATGAGCCCTCGCCAGGGATCGGCTTGTTCACCGAGTCTGAGGCCGAGGATCTGGAGCAGACGCTGGCGATCTCACGCGAGATTGAGCTGTCACCAGCGCGCACGCTCACGCTCGTGTCACAGCGCAGCGCCGATCGGCTGCTGGTCTGCCTGCCGCCGCTGATGCACCCCTCGTGGGAGGAGTTCTTGAGCCGTCAGCGCCCGCTGCTGCTGTATCAGCGCCCAGCGCTTGGCATGTTCCCTGGGCTTGAGCCGCTGTGGCATCGGCTGCGCGAGGGGGTCGTGGCGCTGGTGCCGATCTGGGGGCGCGTCGAGCCGCTGGGGATCCTGATCTTGGCCGAGATGTCACTGTCAGCGCGCGGTGAGCATCTGTCGGAGGAGGGCTTGGAGGCGATCGCAGGCCAGCTCGGCGGCGCGCTAGAGAACGCGCGCTTGTTCGCGGACAGCCGCGCCGCGTATGAGTCGCTGCAAGCGGCGCAAGATCACCTGGTCCACGCTGAGAAGTTCGCCGCAGTGGGCCACTTGGCGGCGCAGATCGCGCACGAGATCAACAACCCGTCGAGCTTCGTCATCAGCAACATGAGCGTGATGACCGACTATGTGGAGGTGCTTGGACGCTGCGTCGATGAGGCGCGCGCGATCACAGCCCAGATCAGCCCCGACGCCGAGGCGCAGCTCGACGCGCTGCTTGAGCGTCATGAGATCGGCTTCATGCGCGAGGATCTGGAGGTGCTGCTGCGCCGCAGCCTCGCGGGGATGCAGCGCATCCATCAGATCGTGCAAGAGCTGCGCTACTTCGCGCATGACGCGGGCCCGGAGCTGGGCTGGTTTGACGTGGACGGCCTGCTTGAGGCGAGCTTGAGCTTGGTGCGCCATGAGATCAAGCACCGCGCCACGGTGACGTGTGATTTCGCGGGCGGCTGTCAGGTGTTCTCCGATGCGAACAAGCTGAGCCAGGTGTTCTTGAACTTGTTGGTGAACGCGTCGCAGGCGCTGGAGCACGGCGATCCCGAGCGCGACGTGCTGCGCGTGGGCACGACGCATTATCAGGACTATGTGCTGGTGTTCGTGGAGGACACGGGCGTGGGGATGAGCCGCGAGGTGCTGGCGCGGCTCTTTGAGCCGTTCTTCACGACGCGCGCGCGTGGTCAGGGTACAGGGCTTGGGCTTGCGATCTCGCGCGACATCTTGCGAAGCTTAGGCGGCGATGTGCGGGTGTTCAGCGAGCCTGAGCGCGGCAGCCGGTTTGAGCTCGTGCTGCCCGTGCGCGCGCCGCATCTGGCCCGACAAGACGCCTCACTGCGCGAGAGCGGCAGCTACCAGACGCCCCCGCGCGCTTGGGCCGCAGCCCCCGGCCCCAGCGACGATGAGGGCGCTGGCGAGGGGCATTGACATGGGGGGTTGATTGTGGTGGAACAGGTCGCCTGAGCTGAGGCTGCGCGCCTCTCATCTCCTCTAAGGTCAGCGCCCTGCGATGGGGCGCCGCAAGCGCAACGAGCCACACGATGTCCAACGCCAACCTCATGGAGCTTGAGACCTGCATCCTGGACTGCATCGCGTTCTGTGAGCGCTATCCAGACAGCGATCAGGTCCGCTTCTTCGCCCCTCGCCTAGAGGCCGCGCGCCGCAAATATGAGGAGGGGCTGCGCGTCAGCGACCTGTCTCACACGCGCTGGCGCACCGAGGAGCGTGAGCAGGCGACGGCCTGGAAGCAGCTCGCGCTGTCGCTGCGCGCTATCCAGAAGGAGCTGCATCGCCTCGGCGCGATCGACTTCCCTGCCACCCGCGTCATGTACTGGGACCAGGAGCTGCTGGTCAACGCCGTCGATCAGATGAGCGCTTATCTGCGCCAGCACGCCAACGACCTCAAGGGCTTCGCGCCCGCGCAGCTCGAGCGCTTGGAGCGTGAGATGAGCGCCGCGCGCGGTGAGAACCGCGAGGTGGCGCTGACGCTGCGCACGTTCCAGCGTCACGTCGACAAGCGCCGTGAGGCGATCCTGGAGCTGGGCTCGCTCATCGGTGAGTTTCGCGTCGCGCTGCGCCGCTCCATCGGCAAGCAAGACCCCACCTATCAAGCGATCGCTTGGCCTTACGCGATCGCCTCTGATGACAACGTGCTGTTTTGAGCGCGTCGTTGCCGCAGCCTCACCGCAGCTGGCCTGACGCCGTGGCGCTCGTCACAGGCGCCAGCCGGGGCATCGGCGCGGCTTGCGCCCGCTTGCTCGCGAGCCACGGCGCGCGCGTGCACGTCTGCTCGCGCGATGTGGGCGATCTGACCGAGCTGGTCAAGGCGTGGCCCGACCAGATCGTCGCGCATGAGGTGGACGTCGCGAAGCCATCGCAGGTCGACGCCATGTGCGCCGCCATTCGGGCTGATGCGGGGCGTCTTGATGTGGTGATTCACAACGCCTCCATGCTTGGCCCCATGGGGCCGCTCATCACGCTTGACGATGACGCGTGGCGCGCGACGATCGACGTGAACTTGCATGGCGCCTTCGCCGTGACGCGCGCGACGCACCCGCTGCTGACACACGGCACCGCGCCGCTGCTCATCCACATGTCATCGAGCGTGGGCCGCGCGCCGCGCGCGCAGTGGGGCGCTTACAGCGTCTCCAAGTGTGGTGTGGAGGCGATCGTGGCGATGGCCTCGCAGGAGTGGCGCAAAGACGGCATCTGCGTCGTGTCGCTCAACCCCGGCGGCACCGCGACTGACATGCGCGCCAACGCCTACCCGGACGAAGATCCCGCCACCTTGCCCACCCCCGAGCAGGTCGCGGCCACCATCGGCCAGCTCGCCGCATCATTGACGCTTGAGCAGACGGGCGGCCAGTACAACAGCCGCGAGCTGTTCGTGCGATGAAGGTCACGGTGGTGTGCGCCAACATGGAGAACAACGCGCTGGGTCGCGCGCTGTTGCTCGCGCAGCTGGCTGAGCGCCTGGGTCATGAGGTGCAGGTCGTGGGCGTGGCGCGCGAGGGTGGGCAGGTCTGGGCGCCCGCGCGCGATGAGGCAGGATCGATCGCGCTGCGCACCCTCCCGATGCAGCACGCGGGCCATTATCCGCGCGCGCTCAGGCAGCTGCGCGCGATGACGCAGGGCAGCGATCTTGTGATCGTGAGCAAGCCGCTGCCGACGAGCATGGGGCTTGTGATGGCCTCGGGGCTGAGCCTGCGTCGCACGATCCTCGACATTGATGATTGGGACTTGGGGTTTGTGATGCCGCGCGCGGGGCGGCTGCGTGGCGCGCGGATGGTCTATGATCTGGTCAGGCCGCGCCGCTTGAACTCTTACAGCGCGCGCTGGGTGTTGGATCAGATCACGGCCAAGTTTCCATACCGTGTGGTGTCGAATCACTGGCTGCAAGCGCGCTTTGGCGGTGAGCTTCTGCCGCATGTGCGCGACGGGGCCGCGCTCGATCCTGCGCAGACCTCGGGTGACGCGATGCGCGCCGCGCTGAACCTATCGAATGAGCGGCTGTGGGTGGGGTTTGTGGGGACGCCGCGTCAGCACAAGGGCGTGGACGTGCTGATCGACGCGCTCGCGAAGCTCACCTCACCCGACGCGCCAGGGCTCGTGCTGCTCGGCGCTGATCCTGCAGACCCGCTCTCAAGCGCGCTCATCGCGCGAGGTCGTGAAGCGCTCGGTGAGGCGCGCTTTCGCAGCGAGGGGTTCTTCCCGTGGCAAGAGATCGCGGCGCGCGTGGCGGCGATCGACATCATCGCGATCCCGAGCCTTGAGCATGTAGCCAGCCAGGGCCAGATCCCCGCCAAGGTGTTCGACGCGCTGGCGATGGCGAGGCCGACCGTGGTGAGCGATGTGAACGATCTGGCGCAGGTGGTGGGTGATGCGGGCGAGGTCGTGCCGCCGGGCGATGTGGACGCGCTCTCAAGCGCGCTCGACGCGCTCGCGCGTGATCCTGCGCGCCGCGCGCGCTTGAGCGAGGCCGCGCGTGAGCGGTTCTTGGCGCGCTATAGCTTTGAGGCGGGGATGCAGGTGCTCGAGCGCGTGATGGCGAGCGCGATGCGCTCATGAGCGCGTCGCTCTATCAGCGCATGATGTCCGGCGCGCTGCTCCAGCTCTCGACCGCGCTGCCCGCCAAGATCGTGGGGATGCTGCTGATCTGGATGTCCGCGCGCTTCATGTCGCCGCTGCTCTATGGTGAGTACAGCTTGGCGCTGGCGATCTATGGCGTCTCAGACCTGCTGACGAACCCGAGCGCGCAGACTTATTTTATCCGCACGCCTGGGGCGAGCGAGCGCGCGCTGAACAGCGCGTGGACGGTGAACGTGGTGCGCGGCGCGGCGCTCACGCTGCTGTTCTGGTGGCTCGCGCCCTGGATCGCAGCGCTGATGGATGGCAGCGAGCGCGTGACGCTGTTGCTGGAGCTGCTGTCGATCAGCTTCTTTCTGGCGGGGGCGCGCAACACGCACGTGGTGAGCCTGTTTCACAAGCTCGACTACGCGCGCATCGCGCGTCTGGAGTCAGTGGGCGGGCTCATCGGCGGCCTGTGCGGCCTGGCGCTGCTCTGGGTCACACACAGCCCCGCGGCGCTCGCCGCGAGCGTGCTGATCTCGGCGCTCATCGGCTGCGCGCTGACGTGGGTTTACGCGCCGCGCGCGCCCGCGCTGGCGCTGGATCGCGCGGAGCTGATCGTCGTCTGGCGCTTTGTGCGCTTCTTGATGATGAACAACGTCATCTTCTTCTTGCTCCAGAAGCTCGACGATCTGTTTATTGGTAAAATTGCGGGCGCGGCGCTCTTGGGCATCTACGCGTTCGCGTACAACACCTCAAATAACTCATTGTTATTCTTGACCAACACGCTGCGCCAGGTGCTGCTGCCCGCGCTGGTGTCACAGCTTGAGGAGCGCGAGCGGTTTCGGGAGCTGGCGCTGCGGGCCATCTCGACGATCACGAATGTGAGCTGGGTGATCTGCGTGGTGGCGTTCGTGGGGGCCGAGGAGATCTTCGTGTATCTGGCGCCTGGGGAGCGCTGGGTGGGTGCGGCGCAGGTGTTTCAGGCGCTCTTGCCGTTCGTGCTGGTGCGCGCGCTCAACGGCGTGTTCGGCTCGATGATGACGGCGGTGGGTAGCCCGCAGGTGCTGACAGTGGTGTCGGGGTTGCAGCTGGTGACGTTGGTGCCAGGGATCTATGTGGGCTTTGAGCTGGGCGGCTTGGTGGGCGTGGCGCTGGCGATTGGGGCGCTCAACTATGCGACCAACTTGGTCTTATTGGTCGTGGCCAAGGCGCGCTTTGAGCTGTCGATGGCGAGCGTGCTGGGGCTGACGTGGGCGGGCGCGCCTGCGGCGCTTGTGGCGGCGCTGGCGGGGCTCGCGAGCAAGAGCTGGGTGGAGCCCGCGTGGGCGAGGGCGCTGGTGTCGATGCTGGTGGCGCTGGCTGTCTCACTGGCGTTGTGGGAGCTTGGCGCGCGCGTGTTTGGTCGCGAGGGTGGGGCGTTGCAGCGACCCTCGGCGTTGCGGCGGCGTGTTAAGGCAGGAGCTTAGCGCTTGCGCAGGTCGTCCCACAGGGCCTGGGCGAAGATGAGCTTGCGGCACAGGTGGACGGTGGTGTCAGCGACGGCGAAGCGAGCGCGCTTGCTCAGCGGGCCTTGGACGCGCCACGCCGCTTGCGCGGCGCGCGCGCCCGGGGTGGCCAGCGCGAGGCCGATGTAGCTCAGCTCGCGGGCGCGGCGCGCCGCGTCCCAAGGTTGTTGTAATTGCTGGCGCTGGATGTCGCCGCGCGTGGCGCGCTTGGTCTTGTTGAGGAGCGCGCGCATGGTGTGGCGCGCGGGGTGACGCATCAGCGCGCGCGGCTCGTAGACCAGCGGCAGGCCTGCGGCCCAGACGCGCTCTCCGAACTCGCGATCGCCGCCAGACTTGAGGTCGGCGTTGAACGTGCCGACGCGCTCGATCACGGCGCGCGTGGTGAAGGCGTTGGCGGTGACGCTGAAGTGCAGCTCGCGCAGGTAGCGTTCTTGGGGGAACGCGCGCTCAAGCTCCCACAGCTCTGCGAGGGTGGGCGCGTGAGGATCGCGGGCGAAGACCTCGACAGGTCCGCCCACCAGGCCGCCCTCAGGGCCTAGCGTGGCGAGCGTCTGGAGGCCCGCCTCAAGCCAGCCTGCGATCGGGAGACAGTCCGCGTCGGTGAACGCGAGCCGATCGGCGCGCGCGTTGGCGAGCCCCACATTACGGGCCGAGTAAGAGCCGGGCGTCTCGCAGCGCAGCTGGATCACCTGGAGCGCGCCGAAGCGTCCAGTCAGCGTGGGCACGCGATCACGCGGCGTGCCGTTGTCGACGACCAGCACCTCAAAGTCGCTGAGTGGGAGGGTCTGCGCGGCGAGGAGGGCGAGGCACTGCTTGAGGCCCTCGTAGTCGTCGTAGACGGGGATGATGACGGATGCTCGCATCGTTGAAGTGCTCCTCGCGCAGGGGCGCCAGCGGGCGCGCGTATGCTCTAGCCAAAGCTGGCGAGGTTGTCGAGCGATCTTCGCGCGCGATGCGGAGGAGGCGGTCGGCGTCTGCGGTGAGGCGCGGCGCTAGCGTGCGCTCGCGAGGCAGGGGCCGCAGCTTGCAAAGCTGCGGCCCCTGCCTCGCTGGGGCGCGCGCCATCAGGGTGTGACGGGGTGCGCCGATGAGGATCAGATCGTGACGTTGCAGAACTGCTCGTAGTCGATGAGGCCCTGCCACTGGGCGTTCTCACCGCACAGCGCGCAGTGGGGATCTTGGCGCAGCTTCAGCTCGCGGAACTTCATCGTGAGGGCGTCAAAGGCCAGCAGGCGGCCGTTCAGCGGCTTGCCAGCGCCGATGATGATCTTGATGGCCTCGGTGGCTTGCAGCAGGCCGATGATGCCGGGCAGCACGCCCAGCACGCCAGCCTCTTGGCACGAGGGCGCGAACTCGGGAGGCGGTGGCTCGGGGTACAAGCAGCGGTAGCAGGGGCCATCGTGCGGGATGAACGAGGTGACCTGGCCCTCAAAGCGATACACCGAGCCGTGGACGATGGGGATGTTCAGGTGCACGGCGGCGTCATTGACGAGGTAGCGGGTGGGGAAGTTGTCGCCGCCATCGAGGATGACATCCCAACCCTCGAAGATCTCAAGGGCGTTCTCGCTGGTGAGGCGCGTCTCGTAGGGGACGACCTTCACGTCGGGGTTGATCGCGTGGATGCCGATGCGCGCGGACTCGACCTTGGTCATGCCGACGCGATCTTCGGCGTGGATGATCTGGCGCTGGAGGTTGCTGCGATCGACGACATCAGAGTCGATGATGCCGATGGTGCCGACACCAGCGGCGGCCAAGTACAGGCCAGCGGGGCTGCCCAGGCCGCCAGCGCCGAGCATGAGCACGCGCGCATCAAGGAGCTTCTTTTGGCCCTCCTCACCGACCTCGGGGATGATGAGGTGGCGGCTGTAGCGGGTGAGCTGCTCGGGGCTCAAGTTGCGAGGGATGACGAACTTGTAGCCCGCTTGCTTCCAGGCGGCGAAGCCGCCCAAGACGGACTCGACGTTGGTGTAGCCCAGCTCGCCAAGCGCGCGTGCGGCGAGCGCGGAGCGGGTGCCACCTGCGCAATAGAGGGCGATGGGGGTGTCGCGATCTTGGGTGACCTCCTCAATGCGCATGTCGAGGAAGCTGCGGGGGATGGCCTTGGCGCCTGCGATGAGGCCATCGGCGGTCTCATCGCGCTCGCGCACGTCGATGACGAGCAGGGGTTGGCCTGAGTCTTGGCGCTGCTTGAGGGTGTGGACGTCGATCTCGCGGATCTCGGACTTCACCCGCTTGAGGAGTTCTTGAAAGCTTGCCACGGTGAGGCTCCGTCAGCTGATCGCGCGCGAGGCGCGTGGGAGGTCGAAAGAGGCGGCGTCATGGTGCGCCGCTGTGGCCACAACATGCGCGCGGGCGCCTTGAGGTCAAGGCGCGCGCGATTATCCATATCGGATTGGTGTGATTTGTTCAAGCGTCTCGGCGCGGCGGCTTAATCGTCGTCTTGTTCGCCGTCGTCTTTGCCGAAGGGGTCATCGAGCTTCTGGCGAGCGCTGTTGATGTCGAGGCGACGCTGGACCATCTCGCGCGTCTCTTTGAGGGTCTCGCGTCGCTCGGGGCCAAGGGCGGGCTCTAGGGTGTCAAGCAGCGGCATCACGCGTGAGGTGCGATAGAAGGAGAGTGCGCGCAGGGCATTTTCTTGGATCTTGGGGTCTGCGTCGGTGCGCACGACTTGAGCGAGCCGCGCCATATCATCGGGGTGTTGACGGTAGCCGATGGCGAGCAGGGCGGCTTGTCGCAGGTCTTGAGCGCGCAGGGGTTCGACGAGCTGTGAGAACGCCTCGGGTTCAGCGGCTCGCCACAGCAGGTCGCGACCTTGGGGGCTCTGCTCAAAGGAGAGCAAGGCGATGAGCTGGCGGCGCAGCATGGCGCCGGTGACGGGTGCGAACAGCAGGGGGGCGACGGTCTGAGCGGAGACGCCGCGTCGGGCTTGACGCAGGGCGCGGGCGACGGCGAGCTGTCGCTTGGGGCGGTCTTGATCGGCCAGCAGGCTCTCGAGCTTTTCTTGTAAGCCTGGGGCTTGTTGGTGGGCTAAAAAGGCGAGCGCGGGGTCGAGGCCGCGGCGCCAACGCTCGCGGCGGACGTAGTCGATGACCTCGGCGGTGGCGCGAGCGCGCAGCTTGTGATTGGCGAGGCCGTCGATGGCGGCGATGCGCACGTCAGGGGCCTCATCGCTTAAGGCCTCAATGAGCGCGTCGAGCGAGGCCTGGCTCGTGCTGAGCTGTCCGAGCGCGAGGATGGCTTGGCGACGCACCATGGGGCTGCGGGCAGGATCTTGGGCGAGCTGTCGCAGCCTCGGCAGGGCACGCTCAAGCTTGAGGGCGCCGAGGGTGTGGATGACGCGCAGGGTGAAGGCGGGGCTGTAGGGCTTGGCGGTGAGGCTGATGAGGGCGTCTTGTTGTGCGTCCTCCAGGCGCTCATCTTGAAAGCGAGCGCGCGTGATGGCGTCGAGCGCGCGCAGCGCGTCGACGCCGCGCAGCGTGTCAGCGTCGGCCACGGCGATGGCGATGAGCGGCTGGACCATCGGCTCGCCGCCTGCGGCGATGGCGCGCACCAGTTCTTGGCGCATCATCGCATCGTCGCTCTTGCCGAGCTGATCGAGCAGGCCAGTGAGATCCTCGGGGCGCCCGACGCGCCCGAGCAGGCGGATGACGTCGGCGCGTCGGCGCGTCTCCTCGGCGGGCAGCGTGTCGAGGATGCGCAACATCTCAGGGGCGCTGGTGTGCTGCTGTGAGAACAGCGCGCGCTTGATGGCGCGATACTCAGGGGTGCTCGTCTCGGCGCCTTGAAACAGCGTGATCAGCAGCCGGGTGGAGGACTCCCCGGGCAGCTGCGCCAAGAGCCCCACCAGCCGCTCGCGCTCCTTGTCATCGGTGCTCTGCGCGATGCGATCGCGCACGAGCTGTGCCAGCGCGCTTGTGTGCTGGCGCCCGATAAAGGCCAGCCGCTGGCGGCGCGCGGCGTCGGGCTGCTCCATATAGAGGTTGAGCAAGATCGCCGCGGCCGCGCGGCTGTCTTGGCCGTGGGTGATGAACAGGGGCGTGATCTCAGCGATGGAGGTGGCGGTGTGCTCGCGCATGGCGTCATCATAAGCGCGCTGGAGCTTATAAGCGCGCCGCTTGGGCGCTGGGGTCGTGGCGGTGCGCGCGGCCAAGATCATGACGCTCAAGCACTCGGTGGCGTGGGGCTTTGCAAGCTCCACGATGAGCCCCTCGCGCTGCGCCAGCTCGTCGTAGCTGAACGAGGGGACCTCGACCACATAGCGCGTCCCATCGGACAACCCCACGAGCAGGCGCGTGGGCGCGGGATGGTCGGCGTGGGCTTGGGCGCTTGAGCCTTGGCCGGGGAAGATGCGAAACCCCTTGAGCGGCAGCGCGCTCTCGACCTTGGCGGTGGCGAACTCACCCAAACCCAGGCCGGACTCGCCCGTGCTCCAAGCCGTCTCCAGGCGGCGATCGCCGAGCGCCAGGGGGCGGATCACGGTGGAGGTGGTGTTGGCTGGGTTGCGCAGATCGCTGGTGGCTTGTTGCCAGAAGAACAGCGCGCTGCTCAAGGGGCCGGGCTCAAAGGTGCGCGCGGGCAGGTAGGCTTGCAGCACAGACGCGCCCTCAAGCAGCGCGGTGAGATCTTGCTCTAGCACGAAGGTCGCTTGAGCGGGGACGAACCGCTCCAGATCCATGCTGGCGTCTTGATTGACGCCGCAGAAGCGCAGGTTGGGCATCGCGCGCTGTCGAAACAGCGTCCACTGCCCCTTGGCATCGCTGGGCCGCAGCTCCAGCAGCTCGCCGCCGTCAAGCTCGGAGTAGCTCACACGCGCGATGAAGGTCCAGGGTCGGCGCGCGTCGGCCTCAATGAGCCACGCGACCTGCGCGGTGAAGCTGCCCCCAGGTGAGGACTTGTCGCCCATCGGCAAGGCCTCGAACAGCACGACGCGCTGGGTGTCACTGATGCGCTGCGTGGTGACCTCGAAGCGATAACGGGCAGGATCAACCCAGGCGGGCAAGGTGACGGTGGTCAGCTCGCGCTCAGCGCGCTTGCTCGCTTGACGCACGGTGAGCTTGAGCGGCTGGCCTTGCGCCACGCGCGTCAGGCTCATGCGCGGCGGCGCTTGGCGCTGCAGCTGCGTCAGCGTCAGCGTCCAGAGCAGGCCGGGCGCGGCGTCTTGGGGCGGCGTGGGCGTCGCTCTGGGCTCGGGCAGGGGGCGCTTGGGAGGCCGCGTGGTGGGCGCGTCTTGCAGCGGCAGCGGCTGCTCGCGCGGCTGCGCGGTGAGCGGCGCGGACGCGCCCAGCGCGCCCGCCAGCAGGAGCGCGCTCAGCAGCGCGGGCGCGAGGCGACGGCGTCTCACTGGCCCTCCAGCGCGCGCATGGGATCGGGCCTGATACCGCCCTCATCGCGCCATCGCACATAGTCTGCGATGATCTGAGCGTGATCAAAGCACATCGGCTCGGGCAGCGCGCGCGGGTCCACCCAGCGCAGCGCCTTGGCGTCATCTGCGGCCTTGGCCTCACCCTCAGCGCGCGCGATGAACACGACGCTCAAGGTGTGCTTGCGGGGGTCACGCGAGGGATCGCTGTAAACATACAGCAGCGCGATCAACGTCACCTCAAGCTGCGTCTCCTCGCGCGCCTCGCGGATCGCGGCGCGCTCTACCCGCTCCCCTTCGTCCACGAAGCCGCCTGGCAGCGCCCAGCCATAGGGCGCGTTGGCGCGCTCAATGAGCACGATGCGATCGCCGCGCTCGATGATGATGTCCACGGTCGGGGTTGGGTTCTTGTACATGATCGCTTTGCCCATGCAGGCGGAGGAATGGTTGACAGCGCAGGGGGAGCGCCTATCGTGGCAGGGG